>NZ_JBJURM010000003.1:0-441799 GCF_046097995.1 Rhodococcus sp. 5A-K4 | reverse complement strand
CGTTTCATGCCCTCAGTGAGTGATCTCGGTTGCCTCCGAGTGTCTCACTAAATCCTGACAGAGAGGGTCCGGCCTGTGATTCCGTCAACACCTGGCCGAACAACTCCGCATCGTCGATAAGCCAATTGTGATTGCCAGGAACCTCGCGAACCTCGGGATCACCCAAGGCGGCGCAGACAGCATGAAAACTCGTTCGCGGAATCACATGATCATCAGCTCCCCACAACACGACAACAGGCATCGCGCGGACTCGTCGAATCGAAACTGTGGGATTCTGCGAGCGTGTACCGACTCGGCAGCCTCGACCATCGCCGACCCACACCAGTTCCACCACGGACGTTCACGAATCGGGCGCTCCTGACCACCAACCGAGTTCACCAGAACCAAGCGCGAGACTCGCGTGGGGAAGTCCCGCGCCACTGCTGTCGCTACACCGCCGCCGAACGAATGCCCGACGACGGTCACCGGACCGGTAACTCCGGCCGCGTCGAGAAACCGCGTCACCCACGCCGCATAACCTTCGAAGTTGCGATCGGCTCGGTCTAGGGCGCGGCGACGACCGTAGTACCTGCATCGGTACCTACTTCTTTCTTCTGCCACTTCGCGAGACGTCACGATTGCCGACATGCCACTCGAAGACAGGTATGCATCCCGTCCAACTGACCGGCGCGAACACGTCGAGGCGAAACCAGGCTGTGTGTCACAAGCCGAAGCCCGATCACGCCCAGCCGGATACCTGCTTCGGGACGCACCGACGCGAAGGCAACACGAGAAATGTCGCACCACCGATTCACCAGCCCCAGCACGACGAAGAACGCACTCGGAAGGGCGCTTGTCATCGGCGCGCTTTCACTGACAACCCTTGCCGTCAGTATCGACACCGCGAACGCTCAGGCCCCCTTGCTTCCCGACTGGAACACCGCCGGAGTTTCCGTCGTCACGAATCCGGCGAAAGTGTCAGCTTTCGCTTCCTCGGACGGAGGCCGCGCATTGGCAGCCGCAGAGTCCAAGATCGGCGCACCGTACGTCTGGGGCGCGACCGGACCGGACTCGTTCGACTGCTCCGGCCTCGTTCAATGGGCCTATGCACAAGCGGGCGTTTCAATTCCGCGAACTACCTACGACCAGGCGGTCGGCGGAGCTCCGATTTCCCGGGACGATCTCCAGCCAGGTGACGTAGTCCTGTACTACGGCGGGGAACATGTGGGGATCTATGCCGGAGGCGGTGAGGTCCTTCACGCCCCGACGTCCGGGGAGTCGGTCAAACGCGCACCCGTGGACTCGATGCCATACTATCTCGCCCGGCGCTACTGACATGTATCACGTCAACTTGACAAAAAGTCGTGTATCGCAACGATATTCGGGCCGTTCATCACGATCCGAATGCTTGACACTCCCCCAATGCGCGGAATGTGATGCCATCCTCTCCCCCGCGAGCGCGGTCTGCACCAGGTGTCGCGGAGCGCGGTTGGACGTAACGCGGTGTTGCGGAGACGGCACTGTCGTGTCCTGGCGAACGGTTCACGGCGACCCCACGACCGTTCTCGCCATCGTCGAATTGGACGAGGGGCCGTGGCTGTACACGTCGCTCACGGAATCCCCGCGCGCGGATGCGTCCGGACCGCTGCGAGTATTGTTTCAACGGCGAGAATTAGGTAAGCGGTACCCGGTGTTCTGCCTGTGCGGCGACGATCGGGGAGAACTGCAATCGGACTTCAGTTCCGATCTGCTGAACCATTGACCTCGCGCGAGTCACGCTCCTGCGCAGTCGATACCACCCACGCCGCGATCTGCGCTCTGGAGGTGAAACCCAATTTCGTCAGCACGTGCTCCACGTGCCCCTGTGCTGTGCGTGGCGAAATGACGAGGTGCTCTGCGACAGCGCGGTTGGTGAGGCCAAGAGCAACCAGTTCCGCAACTTGCTGCTCACGACGGGTGAGTCGAATCGCCTCGGTCGACGATGTGTCCGGGACTCTGCGATGCTCGTCGAGCGCGTACGCGACAGCTTCACCCTCGGTCATCACAATTCCCCGGTGAAACTCCTTGTCGAAAGCACTCTTACCCAATGCCTTTTGAGTATCGTTTGCCGCCTTGTCATGGTGGGGTGACAAGATCGGAAGCCCCGCGAGCCGACTCCCGACCTTCTGCCAGTACATCGCCGCAGCGCCGAGCAGAACCGCCGATTGCTTCCAATCACGTTGCGCTGCAGCAATCCACGCCAACTGTTCGATACACCACGCCGAGTTCATTGAAGCGGCCGTGGCCCGCAGACTTCGCGCCAAATGGTCACGTGCGCGCTCGAGGTCACCTCGAAACCAGTCCACAAGCCCTAGATTGCTAAGCGCCGACGCCTGATACATCACTTCGTGCGGCGGTCCGGTGATGGCAAGGGACTCGTCGAAACACTCCACCGACCGCTCCAGCGCGCCGGTAAAGATGCAAGCGAGCCCGAGGGTAATCAAGCCGGCCACTTTGTGCTCCAGATTCTCAGCTGATTGGAAAAGCGATACGGCAGCCTCCAACTTCCTGGCGGCAGTGTCGAATTCGCCGTTGAACGTGTCGACATATCCGTCCGCCCATCCAGCCAGGCCTCGAGAGCGTACATCTCCCACGACCTCGGCAAGGCGCCAACTCTCCGCTACCTGTCCGCGCGCCCGGACGAGGTCACCCTGCATCCCATGCGCTACGGCGTCGATACACAGAATTTCCACGCGATAAGTGTCCGGCTCCCCATCGGAAGCTCTCAGGGTTCGATCCGCCCAGTGCCGCGCCGAAGCGATCCGACCGCCGAGAACCCAGAATCGGTACAGCGCCGCGACCATTCGCGTCGCTGATCGCGTCTGACCCGGCGTCGAGATCGAAAACTCCAGCGCGTCGTAGACGTTGTGCAGTTCACGACCCAGCCGTGCGATCCACGCAGCTTGCTGGTCGCTGATCCACTCGGCTTCCGCACGAACGACCAGCGCTTCGAACCAATCCCGGTGGCGCCATCGAAGTTCCACGTAGTCGTTCGAGATCTCGGCCTTCTCTCGTCCGTACTCCCGCAGGAGGTCGAGCAGGTGATAGCGAACAGTGCCATCAATCTCCTCACGAATGAGGATCGACTTCTCGACCAACGCAGTGACGAGATCGAGCACTTCCGTCGAACTCGATTCCTGCCCGCACCGCAAGCCGGATCGCCAGACGCGTCTTGCCCACGCCCCCAACGCCGGTCAGCGTCAACAAACGGGACGACTCGAACAATCTTCTGGCGTCGGCCAACTCACGCCGCCGACCGACAAAACTCGTCAACTCCAACGGCAAGTTGCCGACAACCCGATGATCGGCTTCTGCACGCACAGCGGATGCCATCGACCGACTCGCTTTCTGCGATTTCACTCCAAAAGCAACGCTACCCCCGCGAACTGCACCCGAGAAGCGCTAACCACTGCCCGCGATCTCAGCCTCGGGAGTCGGTCTCCTGCTCGGTCGACACGAACCACGCCGCGATCTGCGCTCTGGAGGTGAAACCCAATTTGGTCAGCACATGCTCCACATGCCCCTGAGCCGTGCGAAGCGAGATCACGAGATGTTCCGCGATAGCGCGATTGGTCAGGCCCCGCGCAACGAGTTCCGCAACTTGCTGCTCACGACGGGTGAGGTGAGGTGCCTCAGTTGACGATGAACCCGGAACACTGCGGCGCTCGTCGAGCGCATACGCGACAGCTTCACCCTCGGACATCACAAATCCGTTGCGAAACGACTTGTCGAAAGCGCTCTTACCCATAGCCCTACGAGCAGTCTCTGCCGCAGTGTCGTGATGAGGCGACAAACCCGGCAGGCCCGCCAGCCGACCCCCGACCTTCTGCCAATACATGGCTGCCGCGCCGAGCAGAACCGCGGAATTCTTCCAATCACGTTGCGCTGCAGCAATCCATGCCAGTGGTTCGATACACCACGCCGAGTTCATCGGGGCATCGAGAATTCTCAGACTCCGCGTCAAATAATCACGTGCGTCATCTAGTTCACCTCGGAGCCAGCCCACCAGCCCGAGGGTTCCCAACGCAAAAGCCTGGAACATGACTTCGTTGGCGGGCACGGTGATAGCGAGAGTCTCTTCGTTGCACTCCACCGAGCGATCGAGGGCCCCGGAAAGAAAGTACGCAATCCCCAGGGTGTCCAGGCCGATCACCACATGCAGCAGATTTTCGTCCAATCGAAACAGCGTCAACGCGGATTCCAACTTGGCTGTAGCGGTATCGAAGTTGCCTCTGAACGTATCGACGTATCCGTCACCCCATGCCGCGAGACCGCGTGAGCGTACGTCCGCCAAGGCATTCGCCAGGTGCCAACTCTCGTCGACCAGCGCTTGTGCCCGTTCGAGTTCCCCCTGCATCGCGTGATTCACAGCGTCGATGGCCAAGACATCAACGCGGAACGGGTCGAGCTCCCGATCCTCTGTATTCAGAGCTCGATCCGTCCAATACCGTGCCTGCACAAGCAATCCACCAGAAAGCCAGAATCTGTACAACGCAGCGACCATTCGCGTCGCGGATCGCGCCTCTCCGGTAGTGGAAATCGAAAACTCCAGCGCGTCGTAGACGTTGTGCTGTTCACGACCCAGCCGTGCGATCCACGCAGCTTGCTGGTCGCTGATCCACTCGGCTTCCGCACGAACGACCAGCGCTTCGAACCAATCACGTTGGCGCCGTTGAAGTTCCACGTAGTCGTTCGAGATCTCGGCCTTCTCTCGTCCGTACTCCCGCAGGAGGTCGAGCAGGTGATAGCGAACGGTGCCGTCGATCTCCTCACGAATGAGGATGGACTTCTCGACCAACGCAGTGACGAGATCGAGCACTTCCGTCGAACTCGATTCCTGCCCGCACACTCCCTCGGCTGCGTCAAGCTCGAACCCGCCGGAAAATACTGTCAGCCGACCCCACAGCTGCTGCTCCGGAGGTGAGCACAAGTCGTAACTCCAATCGATCGACAAGCGGAGAGTCTGCTGACGACTCGGTACGTCGCGTCCACCGGAAGTCAAAAGGCGGTAACGATCCGAGAGCCGATCCATGATCTGCTCCGCCGACATACCGCGCAGGCGAGCGGCCGCCAACTCGATCGGAAGCGGGAGTCCATCCAGGTCGTGACAGATATGAGCAACGGCGCGCTTGTTCTCCTCAGTGAGGGTGAAACCGGGGACGACTGAAGCCGCACGCTCGGTGAACAACGACACGGATTCGTACTGGGCAAGTCCCTCGAATTCGCGCGGCTGTTGCTGCGGTGTGGTGAGCGAGGGAACGCGCATCGTCACCTCACCGCCCATTCCCAACGATTCTCTGCTCGTCGCCAAGATCTTGACACCGGCACACCGCCGTAGGATCGCACCGGCAAACAGAGCGACGGCATCGACCAGATGTTCGCAGTTGTCGAGTACCAACAGCAGACTGCGATCGGAGCAGTAGTCGATCACAGTGTGCAGCGGGTCCGACGAGGACACCGGCCGCACCCCCAAAATCACGGCGACATAATCCTCGAGGAGTTCTGGATCCGTCTGCTCGCCCAACTCCACCAACCACGCGCCGTCTCGGAACACCCGCTGGAGCGCACTCGCAAGCCGGATCGCGAGCCGCGTCTTGCCGACACCTCCGATACCGGTGAGCGTCAATAAACGGGACGACTCGAACAATCTTCTGGCATCGGCCAACTCACGCCGCCGACCGACAAAACTCGTCAACTCCAACGGCAAGTTGCCGACAACTCGCTGGTCGGCTTCTGATCGCACAACGGATGCCATCGACCGACTCGCTTTCTGCCAACCACTACAAATCAACGCTACCCCCGCGTTCGTCGCCCTGAGCAGCGCTCACTTGTGCTTCGTCATCGCAGTCGAAATGTCGGCCCTCACGCATGCGATTCACGACGGCCATGCCGGTGTCACGCGCCCGAAACAACGGATTTCTACCCTGGCAGCGACGAGAAGGGAGACCGACATGCCACCGCGCCGTAGATCGGTACTACTGACGCAACTGGTAATCGATGCTCCCGGCAGTCCACAACAAACGATCCTCGACGAACTGCGCCGAGTGATTCTGTCGGGTTCGGCGCCTCCGGGTACCCCGATCCCCCTCGGCGACGTGGCTGATGTGTTCGGGGTCAGCCGAATACCAGTGCGGGAATCGCTGAAGACCCTGGTCGGAGAGTCGTTGGTCGACCACCGCCACCAATTCGGCTACACCGTTGCTCAGTTGACGCCGGCAGAACTGCGCGAGATGTACATCGTCCGCGAAACTCTCGAATCAGCTGCATTGGCCGTCGCCGTCGAGCAGGCCACCGAAGAGGATCACGAACACGCCGTCGAGGTGAATTCCCGTCTGGAGATCGCGTTGCGCTACGACGACTCTCAGTCCTATCACTGTGAGAGCCGAAACTTTCACCTCGCACTGACCCGACCGTCGCAAATGCTTCGACTTCTGCACATGTTCGAAGCTGCCTGGAACATCACCGAACCGGTACAGCCGATGGTCCATGTTGCCGGCGTCGATCGCCAGGTTCTGCACTCCGATCACACCGCGATGCTGGACGCATTCCTGCGTCGGGACGCAGCCGCTCTTCTGAGTGCTTCCGAAATCCATCATCGCCGACTCAACACCGTGATCGCGACTCTGCCGACAGACACCGGCCTACTGGCCGAGAAAGATATACCGATTGCGCAATAGCTGTGCAACACAGCGTCGATACCTTTCTCTCAACACAGTTTTCATCACTGACGCTGAGAGCTCGTGCACTGTCCGCTGATTTCCTGCACTGATGCACAGGAGCTGTCATGACCGACATTCTTCCGTCCCGAACGACCACTACCCCAACTCCCCCAAAGGAAACCGGCTCGGCCGACCTCGTAGAAGCCGCGGGCCACCCGGTCGGCGGCGGACTGATCAAACCGGGCTACGACCCTCGTTTGACCAACGAGGATCTGGCGCCGCTTCGCAAGCAGACCTGGTCGTCGTACAACATCTTCGCCTTCTGGATGTCCGACGTACACAGCGTCGGCGGATATGTCACTGCCGGTAGTCTTTTCGCACTGGGATTGGCCAGCTGGCAAGTACTCGTCGCCCTGCTGGTCGGTATCACGATCGTTTACTTCTTCTGCAATCTCGTCGCCAAGCCCAGCCAAGTTACCGGCGTACCGTATCCGGTGATCTGCCGCAGCGTGTTCGGTGTCCTCGGCGCGAACATCCCGGCAATCATTCGTGGCCTGATTGCCGTGGCCTGGTACGGGATTCAAACCTTTCTCGCTTCGGCAGCCCTCGATGTCGTACTGATCAAACTCTTTCCGTCACTCGCACCGTATGCCGTCGTCGAAGACTACGGATTCGCCGGACTCTCCGCACTGGGCTGGGGAAGTTTCATGCTCCTGTGGGTACTTCAGGCCTGCGTCTTCTGGCGAGGCATGGAATCGATCCGCCGCTTCATCGACTTCTGCGGGCCGGCTGTGTATGTCGTGATGTTCATGCTGTGCGGGTACCTCATCTACCAGGCAGGCTGGAGCGCTGTCGATCTCACACTCGGCGACGTCAAGTACTCCGGTTTCGACGCCGTGCCGGTCATGCTCGGTGCGATCGCTCTGGTTGTCTCGTACTTCTCCGGACCGATGCTCAACTTCGGTGACTTCTCCCGCTACGGGAAGTCGTTCGCTGCAGTCAAGAAGGGCAACTTCCTCGGTTTGCCATTGAACTTCCTCGTATTCTCGGTGTTGGTCGTCGTCACGGCGTCGTTGACACTGCCGGTGTACGGCGAACTGATCACCGATCCCGTCGCAACAGTGGCACGAATCGACAGCACCTTCGCCATCGTCCTCGGCGCACTCACCTTCACCATCGCCACGATCGGCATCAACATCGTGGCCAACTTCATTTCCCCGGCCTTCGACTTCTCCAACGTGAGCCCGCAGAAGATCAGCTGGCGCGCCGGCGGGATGATCGCGGCGATCGGCTCGATCCTCATCACCCCGTGGAACCTCTACAACAATCCCGACGTCATCCACTACACGCTCGAAACCCTCGGAGCCTTCATCGGTCCGCTGTTCGGAATCCTGATTGCCGACTACTACCTCGTGCGCAAGCAGAAGGTGATCGTCGACGAACTGTTCAGCATGTCGCCGACCGGAACCTACTGGTACAGCAAGGGATACAATCCTGCTGCAGTGATCGCCACCGTGGTGGGAGCCGTCGTCGCAATGGTCCCGGTCCTGGGCAAGGACCTCACCGGGATGTACACCGCAGCGCAGTACAGCTGGTTCATCGGTTGCGGGCTCGGATTTGCCGTCTACTACCTACTCGCCACGCGCACTTCCCTGGCTGTCCGGAATGCTTCTTCTCCCGACACTGTGACGGTCGACTGATCGTCATGAGAATCAAGGTGATCAACCCCAACACCACGTGGGCGATGACCGCCAAGATCGAGGAATGTGCCCGGGCCGTCGCGGGCTCGGGCACATTCGTCGAGGCCGTCAGCCCTGCGATGGGTCCCGCGTCGATCGAAAGCCACTACGACGAAGCTCTCAGCATCCCCGGAATCCTGGCCGAGATCGCCGCCGGAGAAAAGAACGAAGTCGACGGCTACGTCATTGCTTGCTTCGGTGACCCAGGCCTGGATGCAGCCAGAGAGCTGGCCAAGGGCCCCGTCGTAGCTGTTGCCGAAGCGGCAATGAATTACGCAAGTTTCCTGGGACGCGGATTCAGCATCGTGACCACCCTCGGTCGAACCCGCGGCCGCGCAGCCGATCTGGTGGACCGGTACGGCATGCAGGCTCGGTGCCGGGGTATCCACTCCTGCGAGATTCCGGTTCTGGAACTCGATCGTGATCCCGACGCGCGAAAGGTGATCTTGGAAGCCTGTTTCGACGCATTGGAGCAAGACGACTCGGACGTCCTCGTGCTGGGTTGCGCCGGCATGGCGGACCTGTGCCAGGACTTGTCCGACGAACTCGGTGTCCCGGTAGTCGACGGCGTTGCCGCTGGGGTCACGATGGTTCAATCGTTGGTCACCCTCGGACTGTCGACCAGTGCGCGCGGCGAGTTCACACGGCCACTGCCCAAAATCTACACCGGCACACTGACACCGTTCTCGCTGTGAACGTGCCCGAGCGAGAGTCGAGCACCGATCGTCACCAGTGCCAGGACCGAGAACAATACTCCGGCCCAGACTAATTGGCGGGTTTCGAAATGCGCGAGAAACAGTCCACCGACCGCAGTTCCGAGCGTGATCCCCAAGTTGGAGAACGAGATGAAAAGGCTGTTGCCGAATTCAGGCGCGTCGACTGCGTCTCGCCCCATCCAACTCTGCGAAACCACCAGACCACCGGAATGCACTACACCCCAAACCAACACGGCTACAACCATCGCACCGAAGTACGGGCCTGCCAGATAGAGCATCACGTAGACGACGATGTACAGCAAGGGAAAAGCCACAACCGTGCGCACCACACTCTTGGCGAGCACCGCCCCGAAGACGAAGTTGCCGAAGATCATCACGACACCGAAAGCCAAGAGCATCGCGCTGATCCACGATCCGCTCATGCCCGTCACTCCGCCGAGGTATTCGGCGAAGTATCCGTACACCGAGAACATGGCTGCGAAGACGAAGGTGACGGAAAGGATGGTCAACCACACGCGCGGCCGGCGAAGGATCCCGACCTGTGCGCCGTACGACAGGCGTTGTGTCACCGGAGCCGAGGGCAGAAGTACGACAATCCCGAGAAACGCGAGAACGTTGACCACGGCACCGAAAACGAAAGCCGTGGACACCGAGAAGTTCTCGGCCAGATACGACGTCAGCGGTACACCGAATGCGAATCCTACTGTGACACCCGCAAATACTTTCGTCACAGCTGCAGTTGCTTCCTCCGGTGGCACCAGTCGAACTGCACTCGCGAGTGCGAGCGCGAAGAAGACCGGGTGAACCACGGCGGGAATGATCCGAAATACAAACATCACCTCGAAACTCGACGTGCTCGCGTACACCATGTTGGAGACCGCAAAGACTGCAATCGCCACCAACAGAACGGTTTTCCTGTTGATTCCCGAGGTGATCAGCGTCGTGAACGGACCGGTCACCGCCACGACGAGCGCAAACACACCGACCAACCATCCGGCAGTGGACGCGGTGATACCGAACTTTTCGCTGACCTGAGGCAGAACCCCGATAATGCCCATCTCCGTAGTGATGATTCCGAATACACCCAACGCCAGAACCGGTATCAACAATTTCGACTTCACGACACACTCCTTACTACTACGCCACACAAGACAGATACATATCTAGATATATAGATATGTTTGATTGAGCAAAACCGGCCGTCGAGGGCAATCCGACCGCTACAACTTTTCGCGAACGAATTCCCTGAACTCGCCGATCACGGTTTCGTTTCGTCGGTAGTACGTCCACTTCCCGATGCGCTCGGACTCGAGCAGACCTACATCTTTCATGCCCTGCAGGTACCCCGAGATCACCGACTGGGCAAGTCCCGACCGCCCCTGAATATCACCGACACAGACTCCGATATGAAACCCGAGATCCTGTTGCGTGTACGAGTCCTCGTCGAAATACTTCGCCGGATGCGCGAGCCACTCCAAGATCTGCAGACGAGTCGGGTTGGACAGCGCCTTGAAGATCGCCAAAGCATCCATGGACCGCACCCCTTCTCCTCGCCAACCGGAACGCATCTACTTTTATGGATATGTTTGGCGAAGTCAAGCCCGATTCGGACGCAAAGCTACGTACGTCACATCGACGCATTTGAAGTGAGCTGTGCCACTTACGTTTCGACGACCTGCGGAAATCTCAGCGCCGACTTTCTATCTGTGACGACTTGTTTATAGTTATCGCCAACAACGAATTGCCGGAAGTTTCCGGTTCGCCCGAGAATGCTCGCGGGTGAACACAATTCGCTCAACACCAGCCGTACCCGGCTAGTCATTCGGGAGTCGAACCATGAACACACCGCATCAGTTCAGGGCCGTCCCCACATGGTGATGTCGAAGCTCGCCAAGTGGCAGCTGGTCGCACTCGTCGTGGTTGCACTCCTGGGTTTGATCTACGTCGGAGCGAAATACGTACGGCTGGACAATCTTCTGGGATTCGGCCAATACACGGTCAAAACCGAACTGGCGACGTCCGGTGGCATCTTCACCAACGCCGAAGTGACCTATCGCGGTGTACCCGTCGGACGCGTCGGCGACATGTCGCTCACGTCCGACGGAATCGAAGTCGACCTGTTGATCGACAGCAATGCTCCACAGATTCCCGCATCCGCGCGAGCCGTGGTGGCCAATCGCTCAGCCATCGGCGAGCAGTACGTCGACCTTCAGCCCGATACCGACCAGGGCCCGTTCCTCGAAGACGGCTCGGTGATCGCCGTGGGCGACACCACCACGCCGATCCCCATCGAGAACGTCTTGACCAGCGCGAACGGTCTGGTGCACTCCGTTCCGGTAGACGCACTCCACACCGTCGCGAAGGAACTCGGCGCGGCATTCAACGGCAAGGGCGAAGATCTGCAGGTACTTGCCGACTCGCTGTCGGGGATTTCCCAGTCGGGCCTCGACACCCTTCCCCAGACCCTCGGACTGATCCGCGACAGCCAGACGGTACTCACGACCCAGTCCGATCAATCGTCGGCGATCAAGCAGTTCAGCACCGACCTCGACGCACTGACTGCGCAATTGCGCACCAGCGACCCCGACATCCGACGCGTGATCGACAACGGCATACCGGCCAGCGAACAAGTCGGCTCTCTCGTCACCGAAGCCGGCCCCGCGCTCACGACCAACCTCTCCAACCTCTCCGCCGTTGCAGCGGCAGCCGCCCCGACACTGCCCTCGCTGCAGCCCTTCCTGCTCTTCCTGCCTGCCCTCGCCGGGGCGGCGCCCACCGTTGCACCGGGAGACGGCACAGTACATCTGGGCTTGGTACTCGAGACCAACAACCCGCTCTCGTGCACCGTCGGTTACGAAGGGACCATGGCGATCCTCGACGAGATGAAGCGCAAGGACCCGAACTTCGACGACACGACGCAGAACTTCCCGTTGAACACAGCCGCGAACTGCCAGGCACCCCAGGGCAGCGAAACGGGAGTTCGGAGCGCCAACCGCATCGCGTTCGCCGACCCGAACACCTCGCAACCGTGGGACAGCAAGCCCAAGGTGGACCCGGACAAGCTCAACCTGAACCCGATTGCCACACAACTCGCACCGATGCTCGGTGCCACCCCGAAGTAGCCGTAAAAAACTGGCACCGTCGACGCTCCGCGACGATGATGATGTGATGTCGCAAGGAACGCCTGAGAGGACGTCACGAAGTTTCGAGGAACTTGTCGCCGAAGCCGAATCCGCCTCCGTCGACGGGTGGGACTTCTCGTGGCTCGACGGGCGCGCCACGGAGCAGCGTCCGTCGTGGGGGTATCAGAGGTTGATGGGTGAACGTCTCGGTGGTGCCGGCGCTGCGCTGGACATCCAGACCGGCGGCGGCGAAGTCCTCGCCGCTGCACCGACACTCCCGCCGGTGATGGCGGCAACCGAATCCTGGCCACCGAACGTAACCAAGGCCACCGCGCTTCTGCGTCCCCGAGGTGTGGTGGTGGTCGCGGATCCGGACGAGCCACCGCTACCGTTTGCCGATTCGGCTTTCGATCTGGTGACCAGTCGACACCCTGCGACGGTGTGGTGGGCCGAGATCGCTCGGGTACTCGAACCGGGAGGAACGTACTTCGCTCAACATGTCGGTCACGCCAGCGTGTTCGAACTCGTCGAGTTCTTCCTCGGTCCTCAGCCGCAGGCTCGTCGCGGACGGCACTACGAGGACGAAAGCGCCGACGCGATTTCGGCCGGGCTCACCGTCGTCGACCTTCGTTTCGAGCGTCTGCGCATGGAATTCTTCGATATCGGCGCCGTTGTCTACTTCTTACGCAAGGTGATCTGGATGGTTCCGGGATTCACCGTCGCGCAGTATCTGGACCGGCTCCGGGAACTCGATCAGCAGATCCGTCGAGACGGATCTTTTGTCGCGTACTCGAGTCGATTTCTGATCGAGGCGCGCAAATAGCCCCGCATTACGCGGGGTGAATGGTCTTCCAGTGCTCGGCGATGTCGATTCGCCGCGAGATCCAGACCTTTTCGTGTGACTGCACATGGTCCAGGAAACGCTCGAGGGCGGCAGCTCGGGCAGGGCGTCCGACTATGCGGCAGTGCAACCCGACGGAGAGCATCTTCGGTGATCCGGCCGTTCCCTCCGCATACAGCACGTCGAAGGCGTCACGTAGGTGCGCAAAGAACTGATCGCCGCTGGGAAATCCTGCTGGAGAGGCGAAACGCATGTCGTTGGTATCGAGCGTGTACGGAACGACGAGATGCTTCACCGACTCTGTGCCACGCGGAACGTCTACCCAGTACGGCAGATCGTCGGCGTACGAATCGGAGTCGTAGACGAAGCCGCCGTGCTCGACCACCAATTCGCGGGTGTTCGGTGAATCGCGTCCGGTATACCAACCGAGAGGCGCCGAACCCGTCAGATCTTGCAGAATCTGGACTGCCTCGGCCATGTCGGCGCGTTCACGCTCGATGTCCACGGATTGGTAAGACTTCCAACGTAATCCGTGACACGCGATCTCGTGACCCAACTCCTGAAAAGCACTGACTGCTTCCGGGTTACGCTGCATTGCCCGCGCCACCGCAAAGACTGTGAGAGGCAGGTTTCGCCGCTCGAAGGTCCGCAGGACACGCCACAACCCGGCCCGGGAGCCGTACTCGTACAGCGATTCCATGCTCATGTGTCGATTCGGAAATGCTTCCGCCGGAGTCATTTCCGACAGAAAAGTCTCCGAAGCCGCGTCCCCGTCGAGGACGTTGTTCTCGGCTCCCTCTTCGTAGTTGAGTACGAACTGAACCGCTATCCGCGCGTCGCCGGGCCAGTGCGGATGCGGCGGATGAGGGCCGTACCCCACCATGTCCCGGGGATAGTCGTCGCGCGGATAGTCGCTCATGGCAACAACTTTACCGTCAGCGCCCGGAGATCACAGCGCGAGCAGCGTCGGTGAGTACGCCGAATACTCTCAGCCGCGCCAGGCCACCGTCCGGGAAGATGTCCAGACGAACATCGGTGACCGGAACTTCGGAATCGATCGGAAAGCGATGGCGCGTGTCCGGACGCAGCGTCGTACGCGGCAACAGTTCGAACCACTCCCCTTCCGGAGTTCGGCCGGTCAGAGCGCCCTCACCTGGACTGTTTCCGAGGAAGTACGAGGTGTCGATCTCGACGAAACTCAACACGCCTTCACCCGCGAGTTGTACTTGCACCCAGTCGTTTCCGTCGTCGCGGCGCCTGGCGGTCTCCCACCCGTCCCCCATCGAAGCAGCGCGTCCGGGGAACAGAATGTTCTGCGGTGAGCTGTAGAACATGTTGGAGCAATCGGTCACGCGGCCACCGTTTTCGAGTGCTGCAAGGTCCAACGGCCCGGCATCGAGGAAACGCGGGTCTGGCCGTGCTTCACCGTGAACACGGAATCTCGCAACGCCGCCGTCCGGATAAATGGTCAGCTTGACGTGCGTCCATCGATCCTCCGAAACCACCGAGAACGGATTCTCCGAGTCACCGTGCACGGTCGAGCGTTCGACGATGGTTGTCCACTCGCCGGATCCGGCCAGGTCGACGGGATCCGGATACCCGTCGACGGAGATTGCTTCCACCGAGATCTCGGGCGGGTAATTGCCCTTGAACCACGCGGTGTCGACCACGACGCCTCGCACCACTCCAGGAACACCGAGGCGCACGATCGCCTCGTCATGGCCTGCCACACGGCGACGACGCGTCTCCCAACCGTCGTACACCTGCCCCTTGTGTCCGAACGTCGCCGGCTGGTATCCGGCTTTACCTGGTCGGATCAGGGCCTCGCGCTCGGCGAATGCCTCGTCGTTCGCCCAGATGACGGCTCCGCCGAGGGTGCGCAGTGCCAGGTCGGGCAGCAAGGTGAATTCGGTGGTGCTCATCGGTCAGTGTTCTCCTGTGATCGGTGTGGTGCGTCCTACGAGGTGGTGGAGTGCGTTGGTGTCCGCGCTCGGGGCGAGCCGGAGAACGTCGGATTCTGGATAAGCCCCCGCGTCGAGCCCACGCAGTACCACCGCTGCCAGCGCCTGGGCAGTTGCAGGTTCGTCCATCACGTCGCCACCTTGGCGCCCCAGGTACGACTGGATGCGCGGGGCAGCGGCGCCGAGCGCGTTGCGGTAGAAGCCGAACGTGGCGAGCCAGCGGGTGACCAGATGCCCGGGGTGCATGTCCCACCCCTGGTAGTAACCGCGTTCAAGGGACCGCGTGACGAGGCGATGGTGCCGAGTGATCGCGTCGCGGATCGCCGTGGCGCTCCCGACGGGCGCGACCTGAGTTGACCCGTCGCACACCCAGACGCCGGTCTGCGCGGCAGCAGCCAACATGAGAGCCTTTGCGTGGTCTGCCACCGGATGTTCGAGCGACTGATGACGCGATGCAATTCCGCAAGCCGCACTGTAATCGTAAGTGCCGTAATGCAAACCGGTCAGACGGCCGGCACCGCGATGGATGGCCTGAGCAACTGCCACAGTTCCGTCGGCAGCGATGACCGCCTGCGGGCTCTCGATCTGCAGCTCGAACCGAAGCGAACCGGTCTCGAGTCCGTGCGCCTTCTCCAGTTCTTCGCAGAGCACCACCGTCGCCGTGACCTGCTCCACCGCGCGCAGTTTGGGAACGGTGAAGACAAATCCGTCCGGCACTCCGCCTGCCGCGTCGAGCACAAGCTCGAGCGTCCTGATCGAGCGTCGACGCTCACCGGCCGGCAGCCCTTTGAACCTGATGCCGCCCCAGTTCGGCCCGGCAGGATCAGCGCTCAACGCTGCAAGTGTCCGCCCGGCCGACGTCGCTGCTGCGTCTTCTTCTTCGTCGCTGCGGCGTCCGTACCCGTCCTCGAAATCGATCCGAAAGTCTTGGACCGGCTTGCGGCCGAGTTGAACTCGCACATCTGCGAGCGCATTCTCCGTGTCGAGATCGGCGAACACATGCGCATGGGAATCGAGAAGCGCGATCGCCTGCTCACCCCAGAGACGAGGGGTGTCGACGGTTGCATCCGCGGCACTGACGTAAATCGTGTGCACGGGCTGGATCTCGTCACGGTTTCCCGGGTACTGCGCCGCGAGCCGCTCGTCCACCGGATCCAGAAGTCCGTCCAGACGATCGTGGACGGCGGCGGAGAGTCGGGATTCTGTCATCGGACGATCTTCGCAGAACGTCCGCGAGCCCGCAGGTTCTCACGCCGCCGATCCAGTCCGGGTCAGCGACCCCCTACGAACGGAACGTTGACGAAGCTCGGCCGATCCGCAGCCAATTCGATGTGCTGCGGCTTCAGTTGGCTGTCGGCAAGCATCGGCCCGAGCGCCAGGTATCGCGGCACGCTGGCAGCGTAGACGTCGACGCGGAGCCGGTGACCGGGTTGTAGCACTGCGTCGGTCGGGAGCATGTTGATGTCGACGGCGGTGACCTCACCGGGAACCACCGGCTGACGCGTGTCGATCGTCAGATAGTGGTGCGGTTCACTGTAGTCACCGTTGGCCGAGCGAGTGCTCTTGGAATCGTCGACCGCCCGGAGCGACGCAGTCAGAGCGCCGTTCGTGATCGGTGTCGATGTTCCGTCCGGCGCTACGTCGTTGACCGTCGCTGCCCAGAATCCGTCCGTCACGTCCAGGACTGTCTCGAGGTGGACGTTGATCGGGCCCGAGAGTGAGGTCGGCTCCGTGACTGCCTCACCGGTGAACGTCAGACCCTCCGCTTCCTGGAATCGGGAATCCTTGGAACACGACGCACCGAGCACCACGGAGATCCCGGCAGTGCCCTGAGTTCCGTCACCGGAGCAGAAGCCTCGCAGTCCGGGTGCGACTGTCAATCGCGCTGCGGCACTGGGCTGGTCACTGGTCAGTGAACCGTCGTAGGCCGCGTGTGCGGCAGTTCCGCTGGGCGCGGAGTTCAGATACATACGTTCGTACGTCGCGCCCGCTCGCGGGAACTGATCATCCGTGATCCATCCGCCACCTTGCTGGAACATCGTCACCGGACCGTATCGCTCGATTCCGTTGTCGATGCCCTTGAGCCACTTGTCGAACCACGCGCGTTCGAGTACGTCGAGGCGAGGCGGCGCACCGTCCTTGCCGAATCCTCCACCGGGAGTGACGTGATAGCCGTTGCCCATGATCAACTGCTTCTGCCCGGCCGGCAGATCGATTCCGTTGTAGATCCGCGGCTCGCTGTTGGCGAAGATGTCGTGCCAACCGCCGTAGACCATCGTCGGAACAGTGATGTTGCCGACGTCAGCGGATCGGTCCTGATAGAACTGACCGTCCTGTGCGACTTGCAGAGTCGACGGTGACACGTCCTCGATTCTCTGGGCCGTCATCGCTTGTACCAGTTCAGGAATCAGGGTGCCGGGATCCTCGAGGCGGCTCGCCAACCACAGTGGATCGAAGTTGCCTTGCAGGATGTCCTGAACGTTCGGAATGAGTTTGAGCCCGTTGACCGCGGTCAGCCACAACGGCATGAACCCGACTCCGAGTCCGCCACCGGTTCCGACGATGTCGCGTAGCAGATCGTTGCCTGGTTCGACCGGGAAGATTGCCTTCAACGCAGGCGGATTGTTACTCGCGGCCTGTACGGAGTTGATCGCGGAGTACGAGATTCCGGCCATCCCCACTTTGCCGTCGGACCACCCCTGCTTGCTCATCCAATCGATGACTTCGACCGAATCCTGTTGCTCGCGCTTGCCGAGCACGTCCCAATTACCTTGGGAGAAGCCGGTTCCACGTGCGTCGACCACTACCTGCGTGTATCCGTTCTGGACCAGATCACGGTTGACGCCGAGAACCCTGGCGCCTCCGCCGGCTATGACGCCCGTCAACTCCGAGACTCCGTCGAACGGCGCCGCGAGGTCGAGCGAGTTCGCCACGTCCATCAACGTCTCACCCACCTGCGGGATCGACAGAGCTGAATCCACCAACGTGTCCAGCAGTTTCGTGTACGGAGTTATGTTGAGAACCGAAGGCGCCTTCGATTCCACAGCGCGCCCGGACGCATCCGCCGGTCGGTACACATTTGCCTGCAGAACCGTGCCGTCACTCATCGTGATGGGTACGTCCCACTCGACGGAGACGCCCGGATACTGCGGCGCAGTCTCCGTGGCCGCGAGCCAGGTCTGTCCGTCCGACCCTCCCGTCGGATCCGCGGAAGCGACGGCGCTCGGCACCGTCAATCCCACGACGCACAGCCCCACCGCAATCGTTGTCGACCTTCGACGTAGAAGTCGTGTCCTCACGAAAACCCCAATTTTCTGTTGTGATGACCCAGCCCTGCCCCCACGACAGTGACCGGCGTCATGAACTTACCGGATAGTAACTTCCGTCCCATATGTCGTCAATAGGTCTCGATGCCGCCCGGACGGCTAGCTTTGAAGATGTGTCACGATCTCCCCTTCCCGTCCGCGACGGCCTGAACCCGAGTCGCATCCGTCAGCCAGACGACGGCATGTGGGCGACGACGCTCGACTACCTGCTCGAACGGTTTCCCCAGGACGCCGTCCGCCTACGGGAGAAAGTCGCAGCCGGGGAGGTCGTCGACGAGAAGGGCGTCGCGATCACCGAGACGAGCGGTTTCGCCCCCCGGCGTTTCGTCTACCTGTACCGCGACGCTCCGGTCGAAGCGCGGGTGCCGTTCGAGATCGACATCCTCTATCGGGACGAAAACATCCTGGTCGTGGACAAGCCGCACTTTCTCGCGAGCACGCCCCGCGGGCGATACATCGCCGAATCGGCCTTGGTGCGGTTGCGTCGAGATCTCGATCTGCCGGAGTTGAGTCCAGCGCATCGCCTCGACCGCGTCACGGCAGGACTGCTGCTGTTCACCGTGCATCAGGCGGCCCGGCGCGGCTATCAGACCATGTTCGCCGAGCGCCGCGTCACCAAGGAATACGAGGCCATCGCGCGTTACGACGCGCAGGTGAGCACTCCCGTGGTCGTGCGCAGTCGCATCGTGAAAGAACGCGGCGTGCTCAAGGCCGCGGAGATCGAGGGCGAACCCAACAGCGAGTCGCGGATCGAACTGATCGAGACGCGAGACGGCTTCGCGCGGTACCGGTTGATTCCCCATACCGGCAAGACCCATCAACTTCGCCTGCACATGACCTCGCTCGGGCTACCGATCCACGGCGACAACTTCTATCCCGACTTCTACGACGTTGCCGCAGAGGATTATTCGAACCCGCTGCGCCTGCTGTCGAAGGTTCTCGAGTTCGAGGATCCCACGACCGGCCGGCTGCAACGGTTCGAAAGTCGGCGGACACTGTCCTGGCCGGACGAATCAGGCCGTGGCGACTCGCCGTAGGGACCCCGGACCCTTCCACTGCGCCTCCGATACCGGGAGGATGGAAGCGCAGACCGCACCGCAAGAGGAGACCAGATGAGCAAGACCGCCGTCGTACCCGAAGCCGTACGGGAGATCGAGCGCAAGTACGAGGCGCCGGCCGAGCAGGAAGTTCCCGCGCTGGGTGGACTTCCCGGTGTCGTCGGCGAACCGGTCCACGACTCGATACAGCTCTCTGCCACCTACTTCGACACCGCCGACTACCGGTTACTCGCCGAGAAGATCACGCTGCGCAAGCGTGAGGGCGGCGACGACGCGGGGTGGCACATGAAACTTCCCGCAGGCGAGGACACTAGAACCGAAATCCAGCTTCCCCCGGACGAGAGCACCGATGTGCCCTCGCCGCTGGCGAGTCTGATCCGGGCGGTCATCCGCGGTCACGATCTGGTGCCGGTCGCCCTGATCATCACCGATCGGGAGCGCACCAGACTCAACGGCGAAAACGGTGTTCTGCTTGCCGAAGTGGTCTCCGACACCGTCATCGCCTGCAAGGCAGACGGTTCCGGTGAGTCGACGTGGCAGGAAGTCGAGGTCGAACAAGGCGCAGGCGGGCAGGCCCTGGCCGATGCAATCGAGTCGGTTCTACTGGACGCGGGGCTCGAGCGTTCTGCGAGTCCGTCCAAACTCAAACGAGCACTGGGCACTTCGGTCACTCCATACGTCGGCCACGAGGTAACCACTGGCAAAGCGTCGAATCCGCGAATTCTGTTGCGTAATTACCTCATCGAACAACTGCGCGCACTGGTCGCCGCGGATCTCGGCACGCGCCGCGCCGACGACGAAGCCGTTCACGACTTCCGGGTCGCAGCACGTCGTATCCGCAGCGCTCTACAGTCGTACGCCGGTCACTCCCCCAAGACCGACGATCTCATCACGGATCTTCGGTGGATCGGTGGAAAGTTCGGTGACGCCCGCGACGTCGAGGTCCAGTGGGAGCGTCTTGTGGAACGACTCGGTGAAATCGACGAGATGCCCGAGCGAGAAGCAGTGCGCGCTCGAATCGACGAGTACTTCTCGGCCCGCGGTGAAACCGCGCAGGAAACCGCCCTCGAAGCGCTCGATTCCGAGCGCTACACCGCACTGCTCGATCGACTCGACGAGTACGTCGGCGACCTCGAATTCGACACTGCCGCCCACCGTGTAGGAAAAAAGGCGTCGGCACGAGAGCTGGCGCATACCCTGCGCCATCTAGCTCACAAGGTCGGTAAGCGAGTCGATCACGTCTTCGATGCCGATACCCGCACCGAGCGTGACGAGCGAATGCACCGCGCACGCAAGGGCGCCAAGCGGATGAAGTACGCGATCGAGGTCATGGAACCGGTGTCGAAGAGCCGGGCCAAGCGCGCCTTGAAGCATTTCAGCCACTTCCAGGATGTTCTCGGCGAGCATCAGGATTCCGTTGTAGCCCAACATCACCTGCTCGAAATTGCTGCGGAGCAGGAGCACACCTCGCTCACCAGTTTCGGATTGGGCATGGCCTACCGACGAGAACTGGAAATCGCCGACGGGCAATCAACACTGCTCCGCAAGACGTGGAAGGAAGCCGTCAAATCAGCGTCGTCACTCTGGTGACCAGGCTGCAACCAGTCGACCGATCTCGATCATTTCAGAGGAGTAGACATGAACACACTTGCAGGACACCAGGACGTCGTCGCCGGTATCGACGGATCCGAGGCCTCGACGGCGGCGGCCCGGTGGGCAGCCTCGGTCGCGAACGCGGTGAACTCACGACTGATTCTGGTGCATGCCCTGCCGCAGGAGGGTCCGATTTACAGTCCCGCTGCAGTGATGTTGCAGTCGCAGTTCCTCAGCCAGATCCGCGAAGACGGCGAAGCGATCGTCGATGCCGCCGCCGCGGTGATTTCAGCTGAATTCCCGGAACTGACCATCGAATCCGAGATCGCACCGGGCCCGGCGTCGACGCACATCCTCGAATCCTCGGGTACCGCACGCCTGATCGTGATGGGGTCGACCGGATCCGGCGCACTGCGCTCGCGACTGCTCGGATCGACCGCACTGAAGGTGGCAAATCACGCAACCTGTCCGGTCACCGTCTGGCGTGGTTCGGCGGAGAATCCCGGTCCGGATCAACGTCCCGTCATCGTCGGAGTCGACGGAAGTGCGTTGAGCAAGAAGGCCGTCGAGTACGCGTTTCGTTATGCCGATCAGTTCGACGCGCCGCTTATCGCGGTCCACACCTGGCAGGGCTCGTCCACCTTCCGCGAAGGCGGAGCGGGAATCCTCATCGACTGGGAGGCCGTCGAGCAGGAGGAATCGGCACTGCTGGCAGAGAACCTGGCCGGCATGGCCGATCAGTACCCGGACGTGCCGGTCACCCGCATCAGTGAACCCGGCGCCGCCGCCCCCGTCATGCTCAAGTACGCCGACGACGCGCAGTTGATAGTTGTCGGAAGCCATGGCCGCAGTGCGATGGCCGCCGCCGTGATGGGCTCGACCAGCCAGAATCTGCTGCACCATGCGCCAGGGCCGGTCATGATCTGTCGCGCCTGAATTGCTGTGCGCCTTTATTAACCCCCCGCGGTTAATAAAGGCGCACAGCAGGGGTCAGGCGAGGCCCGTGCCCACCAACTGACCTACTCCGTAGGTCACAGCCATCGCGAGCGCGCCGCCGATCACCACTCGTAGCACCGCTCTGGTCTTGCGGGCTCCGCCGAGCGTCGCGCTGATCGTCCCGGTCAGTGCAAGTGCGATCAGCACTGCGAAGAAGGCGATGGGGACGCGGATACCCGTCGGCGGCAACAGAATTGCGACCAACGGGATCGCCGCACCGATCGTGAACGAGATTGCCGACGAAATCGCCGCATGCCATGGATTGGTGAGATCATCCGGGTCGATACCCAATTCGACTTCGACGTGTGCCGCAAAAGCATCGTGCTCGGTCAATTCTTCGGCGACGCGGCGGGCCGTCTCCGGACTCAATCCCTTGTTCTCGTAGATCTCGGTCAGTTCCTGGAGTTCCGCCTCCGGTGTCTCGAGGAGTTCCTTCTTCTCCTTCTGCAGGAGTGCGCGTTCGGTGTCTCGCTGAGCGCTGACCGAGACGTACTCACCCAACGCCATGGACACAGCGCCGGCAACCAGGCCAGCGAAACCGGCCGTGAAGATCGCGGAGCGCTCGGTTGTGGCTGCCGCGACACCGACCACGAGGCCTGCGGTCGAGACGATTCCGTCGTTTGCCCCCAGAACACCTGCACGCAGCCAATTCAGGCGATTGTTCAAACTCGGTGCGTGAGGTTCCGATTCCCCACCGGGCGCCCCGTCGGTCAACTGCACACTGTCTCCGGACATGGCAACAGATTAGGACGATCAGTCCGGTTGCGATAGCAATCTGAGCCTGTCCTTCGCGTACTGATATATTCCCTGACATAACCCAACCAAGCATTTGCTAGGTTATGAAACGCACACCTCTGGAGGCATTGTGAGCGCAGTACGCACCGCTTTTGTCAGCGGCGGAACCGGTGGAATCGGGTCAGCGATCGCCCTGACTCTCGCCGACCGCGGGCACGACGTCGCCTTCACCTACCGAAACAACAAGGACGCTGCCGAGCAACTGAGCGAGCAGATTCGAGCGCATGGCGTGCTCGCCCACTCGTACTCTCTCGACTTGACCGACGAGTTGTCGATCAGCTCCGCCGTCCGCGATGCGGTCAGTGATCTGGGAGCGTTGACGACACTGGTCCACGCTGCGGGACCGCACGTCCCGATGACGCACCTCTCACGCGTGACGCCGGCGTTCTTCACCGAACAACTGAACCAGGAAGCCGCGGCGTTCTTCACACTCGTCCACACCGCCCTGCCTGCGCTGCGGGCATCTTCGGGTTCGGTGGTAGCGGTGACAACCGCGGCAACGGATCGTTTTCCCGTGCGCGACGGACTCTCCGCAGGCACCAAAGGGGCTGTCGAACAACTTGTTCGCGGATTCGCCGCAGAGGAAGGACGCTACGGCGTTCGGTTCAACGCGGTAGGACCAGGCATGTTGACGGACGGAATGGCGGAGCGACTGATCAACTCCGCCGAACTCGACCAGAGCGCACTCGACGTGACAATGAGCCGAATTCCGTTGAAGCGCTTCGGATCAGCTGTCGACATCGCCGAAGCAGTATGTTTCCTCGCAAGCGACGCGGCCGGATTCATCAGCGGTCAAAAGCTCAACGTCGACGGCGGCTACACCGTCTGAGCGCTATCCACCCAACTTGCGAAAGACCAGTCGCACGGCAAGTTCGAGGTGCGCCATCACCTCGTCCGTCGTCATCCGGCCGGCAACCCACGAGACCAGACTCGACATCCAGACGTCGTCGATGACCTTCACCGCATCCATCTGCTGTTGCGAGACTTCCTCGACGCCGATCGCCTTCGCGAACATCTCGGTCACGACCCCACCGAGCGCGTTGAGTTCCGGAGTCGCCGATGCGTCCGCGAACATGTACGCCCGAACCAACGCTTCGTAACGGAGGTGATCGGTCTCGAGGACCTCCGTATTCTTGCGCAGCACAAACAGAATTCGGTCCGACGGAGTCTCGCCCGGGATTACAAAGTCCTGGAATCTGTCACGCAAACCCTCGAACATCCACAACAATGCGACGACGAGCATGTGGTTCTTGGACGGGAAATACCGGTAAACAGTGCCGATCGCGACGCCGGCGCGATCGGCGACCGATCGCATCTGCACCGCGTCGTAGCCGCCTTCGGAGGCGGATTCCATTGCGGCGTCGACAATCCGGCGAAAACGCGCTCGTTGCGACGGCGTCGTACGACGTCCGGTCACCGAGCTACGTTCGACCACCGACTGGTCTGCCTTGTCGCCACCTGCCATGTCCACAACCCTAATTAGACGTCGTTTTGCCGACTCCCAATGTAGCCGCCCAACGCAATCGTCGGGTGCATGACTGCCCGCTTCCGAGCTGGCCGCCAGTAAGACTGGCCGAGATCAGGAAGCGCGCCGCGGCCGATCGGATCGGCCGCGTCTACGTGGATCTTCCGACCAGTCGCGCGACGGTGCGCGTCGGCCCGGCGCTTGAGTCCGGCGCCTGTCGGGTTGCGGCGCCCGTCGCTCCGGTCGGCGTTGACCAGTAGGGGCCGGCTGGGCGCGGCGAGCAGGCGGCCGACGTCGGTCAGTCTGTGGCTTCTTGGCAATGCCGAACCGAGGCTTGCCGAAGACCAGCGGAATCCAACCGCGACCGCTGCTCTCGGCCGAGGCGACAGCCTCGGGCTCACGGAAGGCTGCGTGCGCGATGAGCCCGAACATCAGCAAGGTGGTGATCATCGACGTTCCGCCCGCCGAGATGAGCGGTAGTTGCAGACCGGTCACCGGAATCAGGCCAACGACGTAGGCGATGTTGATGAACGCCTGCACGACGATCAACGTCGTTGCCGTCGCCGTCATGACCTTGAGGAACGGATCGGTCGACCGCTTCGCGATTCGCAGTCCGACGATCAGAACCGCGGCGAAGAGAGCAACGACGATCAGCGCACCGACCAGACCCAACTCTTCACCGATCACGGCAAAAATGAAGTCGTTGTGCGCCTGAGGGAGGTAACTCCATTTGGCGTCGGACTGCCCCAGACCGCGACCGAAGATGCCGCCGTTCGCCAATGCGTACTTGGCCTGAGTGCTCTGGAAGTTCAAGCCTTGCGGGTCGAGATCAGGATTGAGGAAAGCCTTGATGCGATCCGAGCGGTAACCAGCAGTAAGCCCGAGCACGAGAAATGCGACTGCGGAACCGAGCGTGAGGCTGATGAACGTCTTCATCCGGAACAGCCCGAACCACAACACCGACATGAAGATGATGCCGATCGTGATCGTGGTTCCGAGGTCCTTCTCCAACACCACCAGAACCAGAACCAGCAGCGTCGTACCGCCGATCACCGGCAGCGCACGGTTGACATCCATCCGCGCGTTCATGAACGACGCAACCGTCGCCGCGGACCAGATCGCCAGAGCAAGTTTGGCCAGCTCCGACGGCTGGAAGGAAATACCCGCGATCACAAACCAGCTGCGAGCACCCATCTGTTCCGAGCCGATACCTGGAATCAGCACCAGGACAAGCAGAACAAGACACAGGATCAGCAGCCATGGTGAGGCTCTACGCATCGTTTCGGTCGGCAACCGCACGACCGCCACGAACATCACCAAACCGATCGCTGCGAACATGCACTGCGGCCAGAAGCGGGCGTAGGACGTCCCGGACAGAACATAGGATTCGACGCCCGAAGACGACAGCACCATCAGCAGTCCGAACGCGACGATCAGCACGACCAGACCGACGATCATATGGAAATCGAACAGTGGCCGATTCGTCCACATCGCCGTTCGAGCGCGGAAGGGTGTCGATGTGCGGTCACGTTTGTCCGACGATCCACGGGGTGAGTTAACTGGCTCTCCACTCCCGCGACCGTTGGGCTTGTCTTCACTGCGACCGGTCACCACACAAGTATCGTCCCACGACTCCTAACCCATGGGTAACACAAGTCCCATGAGTCACACGGGCTCGGCCTCCCGAGGTCCATGTAGACCCACGAAATACCAGGTCACGTCCTTCGCCGGCGTCGGTCTGCCACCGCTCCCGCCAACGAGAGCGTCAACATGACCACGCAGACGGCAAGCGCGATCCCGAACGCACGTCCATATCCGTCGGGCGACGATCCGAGCACACCGAGATACAACCCCGATACCGCGGCCAGCGAGATGGTCGCTGACAGGCGCTGAGACAGTTGAAGGAAACCCGCCGCAACACCGTTCGCGCCCGGCGGTGCATATTCGAGAGTCAGCACCCGATTGGGCGCGTCGACCAAACCGCTGGCAACTCCCGACAACACCGCCAGGACCACCAGCACCGGGATCAGATGTTCCCGCGGAATCAGATTGACCGCTGCGATGTAGCCGAGGATGACAAGGATCTCGCCGACGATGGCAAAAACCACCGCACTTCGGCCGAACCTGGCAACCAGCCGCCATCCGAAAGCCGACGTCAATGCCATCGCGAGTGAGCTACCGGTCATGATCAACGCCGCACTCAGCGGGGCGAAGCCCAAACCCTCGATCAGATAGAGGCTGAGCACCGCGTTGACGGCGAGGATGGATCCGAACCAGAAGAGTGCAACCGTCGTACCCAACCGGAAGCCCCTCGAGGCGATCAACGACGGAAGCAGTACCGGCGTCCCGCCGCGCTCGGCGTACCGACGTTCCCAGAACCAGAAGGCAACGGCAGCGCCGAACGCACCGATCAGGAAAGCCGCAGCCACAGTGACACTGGTTCGGGTCACGATGGGCCACAACAGGAGCCCGGTCGTAGTCGCCAGCAGACACAGCCCAACCGGATCGATCGATGCGCCCGATCGGGTAGTTCGATCACGGCGCAGAAAGCGAAACGCCAAAATCAGAGTGATCACGGCAAACGGCACGTTGAGAACGAGAAGCAACCGCCATCCGAAGTCGGCGTCAGAATACTTCAGCAGAACGCCACCGAGGATCGGTCCGGAAACGCCGGCCAGACCACCCGCGGTGCTGTACGCGCCTAACGCCTTCGCCCGAGCCTTTCCGGACACCCGGTCGGTGATGATGCCGAGCACCTGCGAACTGATGGTGCCTGCGCCGATCCCCTGCCCAAGACGAGCCAACACGATCATCGACGGATCCGACGCACATGCTCCGAGGATTCCCATCACAGCGAAAATGCTCAGCCCCGCCAAGAACAAGCGTCGACGCCCGACGACGTCACCGAGTCGGCCCGCCGGCACAAGGGCCAAGCCGAAAGTCAGCGAATAGCTCGCAAGGATCCACTGCACCTCGGAGGTCGACGCGCCCAGCGACGCCCGGATCGACGGAACCCCGATTCCGAGCACCGCCGAATCGAGAAGGGTGGTGAAGCCCGCGGCTACGCAGACGATGATCTCCCAGCGGACGGCCGAATCGAGCTTGGTGGATTCGGCCGCCGCTGTGACCGTGTGGGACAGGACCCGTTACCCCGCAACTTCAGACGCGGCCCGACGCGTGAGCGGCGGTCGCAACCCCAAGTGCTCTCGCAGCGTCGACGTGGAGTACTCGGTGCGGTACGCCCCACGCTCCTGCAGTTCCGGGATCAACCAGTCCACGATCTCGTCGAGCCCGGTCGGCACCAGGTACGGCGAGATATTGAAGCCGTCCGAAGCTCCGTTGCGCACCCAATGGACCAACTGATCTGCGACCTGCCCCGGAGTGCCCGCAAAACCCGAACGCTGCGAGGTCTCGATGGCGACCTGACGTAGCGACAGGTTCTTTGCCTCGGCGAGAGCCCGCCATTCACGTGCAATCGCAATGGGGTCGTTGCCGTCTCGCGCGGAACCGCGCGTCTCGGACACCGGGCGCGCAACCGGATCTTCCTCCGGTAGTGGACCGTCCGGGTCTCGGTCGGAAAGGTCCTTCCCCCAAACCAATCCGACAAGGGACAGTGCGGTTTGGCCGGTGAACTGACCTTCGAGGACCCACCGCGCCTTCTCTTCGACCTCGGACTCGTTCTCCGCCAACACGATCTGCGTGCTGGGCAGGATCTTGACGTCGTCCTCCGGTCGCCCGACGCTACGCAACCGAGCCCGAATGTCGTCGGCGAAGTCGAGCGCGCCGTCGAAATGCGTCCCGTGTCGCGAGAAGATGACGTCGGCGTGCGTCGCCGCGAAATCGCGTCCAGTCGGCGAATCGCCCGCTTGAAAGATGACCGGATGTCCCTGTCTGCTGCGGGGAAGCGTCGGCGTCACGGAGATGTCGAACTGCGAAGTCTGGCGGCGTACGTCGCTCACGGCTCCCGGAGTCGACCAGTTCTCGGACGTGCGAGAGTCCGAGATCGCGTCGTCGGACCACGAATCCCACAGTGCCCGTGCAGTTTCGATGAACTGTCCGGCACGCTCGTAACGCAGGGCGTGGTCGAGGAAACCACCGCGACGGAAATTCTCTCCCGTCCAAGCGTTGTCGGTGGTCACCGCGTTCCAGCCGGCCCGTCCGTCGGAAAGTAGATCGAGACCGGAGAGTCGACGGGCGAGGTCGGCCGGTTCGTTGTACGTGGTGTTCTGTGTCGCGACCAACCCGATCTTGTCGGTGATACCGGCGAGGGCGGCCAACTGCGCAATGGCGTCGGGGCGGCCGGCGATATCCAGATCGAGAATCTTGCCGTTCTGCTCGCGAAGACGAAGGCCCTCACCGAGGAAGAAGGCGTCGAACAGACCTCGCTCGGCGGTGAGTACCAACCGCCGAAACGTCTCGAAGTCGATCTGGGATCCGCTCGAGGAATCGGACCAGATGGTGGTGTGGTTGACCCCTTGGAAGAAGACGCCGAAGTGAACGTGAGCGTCGGGTCGAGGTACGGCGGAGCGTGATGCAGTCATAGCCGAAATGTCCTTAGCGCGAAGTCAAGTCAGGAGGAGTGGACGAATCGATTTGCGGGCCGCTGCAGGCCGAGGTTGCCCCTCAGAGTCGATCCCGGAACCGGGCGTCGCGTCAACCCGGACTTCGACAGCGCCGGAAGCACGAATTTGGCCAGCACCGGAAGGTCCTCGTCGATCACGAGAGGGTGGAAATGAACACCGTCGAGGTGTCCGGCCAATTCCTTCAGAACCACGGCCGCTTCCCCCGGATCTGCAGCCAGGAGCAGTCGGCCAGTGACGACGGCATTCCCGTACGAGTTCAGCTCGATCAACCGCTGCGCCGCAGACAGATTCGGCGTATCGAATGCCACATCGACCTCGGCGACCACCAATGACGCGCCCTCATCGCGCGCCTTGGCAGCCGACTGTGCAACGGCCTTCACCGAATCACCGGAAACGAGAACAACATGGGCCTGGTGCGGTTCGATGGCGCCGTAGCGGCCGAACACCACCAACTGGCCTTGCGGCGGCCGCGGAACGATTGACGGCCCCTTCACCGAGAAGGTGTCGCCCTCGAAATTGACGTAATGCAGACGATCACGCTCGAGGAAACGCCCACTGAGATAGTCACGGACGACTGCGTCGTCCTCCCACGAATCCCAGAGATCTGTCACGACGGCAACCGAATCCCGCTGCTCCTGTTGACGCGCCGACTCCGTCGTTACCGGAGCCCTCCCCCACGCCCTCGCCGCGGCATCGTCTTCGACCGGAACAGCAAGCCAGCCGCCACGCCCACGCGAGGAGTAGTCCAATGTCGCCAATTGCGAAGAGGTGTGGAACGGTTCGGCGTACGTGGTCCCGACGACGGAGACCAGTCCGATCGTGCTGGTCGTCGCCGCCACGTATGACGCCCTGGAGACGGCATCGATGCGGCCGACAACGTCACCACTCGGAGGGAGGATGGAATCGTCGAACGTCGCGAAGGTGAAGCCCGCATTCTCGGCAGCCGCGACGCGATCGCGCACAGCCTTACCCGTGAGCAACTGATCCGGGCGATGTGAGCTTCGGCGCCAGGCAGCGGGGTGAGTGCCCTCGCCGTCCAGTTCGATACCCACGGCAAATACAGTCATGTGTCCTCCATCGGTCCTGGCGGTAGCACCCACACTGCGGTTAGGTAGCGGGTTGCTGCGGCATCATCGAGCCAGGTCTCTCAGCCACTCTGGATGGTGGATGCAATCTATGCGGGCGACACTGAACAAGTCAAATCGCACTTGACGAATCATATTGACCTACAACATATTTCAATACAATCATCCTGATCGAAAGGGTTGCGCAACGCTAGCCGACGTAGACACCAAAGAGCCCCGCCCGACTCGCGTCGGACGGGGCTCTCGGTGTGCGCTGGAACGCTACTTCGCGCCCATCCATGCCTGATCGAACAGCATGATGCCGGTTGCAGTCGGAACCACACCGTGCACGTTCTTCTGCCAAGCCCAGAACGACGTGAGCCCGCCGATCGGCGCCGACGGAACCGTCTCGTTCCACAGCGTCTGAATCTTGCCGATGATCGCCAGGGTCGACGAATTATCCTTGGCTTGTTGTAGATCTGCGATCAGCTGATCCATCGCCGGGTTCGCATATCCAGCAGTATTCGCCATCGAGGTGCTGTTGGTCGTGGAGAACAATCCGAGATCGAGAATCGACTCGTACATTCCGATGCCCGCGTGCGCGAGGTCGAAATCGTGCTTGACGTAGACGTTCTGCACGATGTCGCCGGCGTTGTTGGCCAAGATCAAGTTCACCTCGAACCCGACGGCCTGCAACAGTGACTGCACGGCGAGGCCGATCGCGTGGTCCTTGGGCTCACTGAGCACGACGTAGTCGAGAGTGCCGTCGTATCCGTCTGCCTTCGCCTGATTCAGAAGCTCCTTGGCCTTTTCGGGGTCGTAGGCAATACCCGGTGTGTCTACGTGCCATTGCGACGTCGGACCGAACAACTCCGAGCCAGGCAGTCCCTCACCGTTTTCCACGCGCTGATCGATCAACGTGGTGTCCAGCGCGTAGCCGATAGCCTGGCGAACGCGAACATCCGAGCCCGGTCGGCCTTCACGATTGTTGACAATCTCGGCACTACCGGCGTTGAGCACGTCGATGTAGCCGGGGTAACCAGCGGACTTGGCGGAATTGATCGCCGAAGTAAGGCCGCGAATGTAGGCAACATCGAGCTGACCGCTGTTCAATGATTCGAGATTGGCCTGCGGACCGTTGAGTGCAACCATCCGCAGTTTGTCCAGCTTGGGAGCACCGCCGTAGTAGGACGGGTTGGCCTTGAAGATTCGCTCGACACTCGGTGTGAAGAGATCTTCGGTGAAGGGTCCGGCACCCACCGCGGTGAACTTGTCGCCTTGCTGCGAACTCGGGGCGACGATCATCCCGTGCCCGAGAGCGAGCATCGACGGAAAGCGCATCCACGGCGTTTTCAGCTTGAAGTCGACCGTCGTGGGACCGCTTGCCTGCGCCGATTCCACCGAAGCCAGCCACAACTCGGCGCCATTGCCCTTGCCCGCGTTGTACCGATCGATGCTTGTGATCACGGCGTTGGCGTCGAGCGCGGAACCGTCGCTGAACTTCACACCGTCGCGAAGTTTCAACGTCCACGTGCTTCCGTCGTCGCTGGTATCGAGCGATTCAGCCAACTTGGGCTCGAACTCGCCGCTCGCAGTGTCGTAACTCATCAGGACGTCGTACACCGCAGCGAAGGCCTCACCGCCGGAACCGCCGCGCGCTGCCGTCTTGGTCGGGTCGAGTGAGGGAACGAGCACCTGCACGCCGTACGTCATGGTCCCGCCGGCGACCGCGTCGCCTGGGTCCGGTTGCTCGTTGACCATGCCGGTCACGACGTCCCCCGACGTGTTCGTCGTATCGGTCCCGCTGTCGTCACCGTTGCTCGCGCAGCCCACCAACAGAACCCCGGTACCGAGCAATGCGACGGCGACCCGGCTGACTTTCCCGATGCGCCAAGATCTCGAGTGCGACACGGAGATTCCACCTCACTTCCAGTAGACGCAGCCACGGATCGGCCGCAATCGGCTAATAGTGATGTCCTCTGTGGAGTGACGCCCAGCACGTTCCCGGTGACCGGAAACATTCACGGAGACAAAGGATGCGCACAACTGAGATGATCGGGCCGAGTGGTTGACGGCGACTGACATCCGAGCACGAAAAAGCTCCAACCTTATGTTCGAAGAACATGAGATTGGAGCTTGTCGATAAGAATTATGGTGGCCAGGGCCGGGATCGAACCGGCGACCTTCCGCTTTTCAGGCGGACGCTCGTACCAACTGAGCTACCTGGCCGGACGGCACCCGAACCGAATGCCTATCGCATTGCTTTGTTCTCAACCAATTGGTTGAGAACAAAGCTTTGCGACCCTGACGGGACTCGAACCCGCGACCTCCGCCGTGACAGGGCGGCGCGCTAACCAACTGCGCCACAGGGCCTTGCTTTTTCCTTGCTGTGAAACCGTACTACATCTTCGAGCCGCTCCCAAACCACTGTCCTGGCCTGGCATTTGTGCATCTCAAAGCGTGTCGTGCGGGTCAAACCATACTGCATCGTTTCGCTTTCGCAAAACGTACCCCCTACGGGATTCGAACCCGCGCTACCGCCTTGAAAGGGCGGCGTCCTAGGCCGCTAGACGAAGGGGGCCCGCCGGATCTCTCCGAACTAGTACCCCAACGGCGTTCCGTTGGGAGCTTGGATAGCTTATGGCACAGCGTTCGGAAATCACAAATCGCCTGGTCATGGGCGAAAAGTGGACTATTCCGCGTCGGGGAACTCCACTTGTGGCCAGCCGTCGCGATGAAACTTCTCCAACCACTCCGGTGTAGCCATGGCTTCGAGCACCACTTCGAGGGACTCCTCGAACCACACACCCAGATCGCCACTCGAGGCAATCAGGTCCGCCATGTACCGCTGGCCGGCAAGGCTCGCTGCCAGTACGCGCGTGAATTTCTCCGGGTCCACGTCTTCGCGGAGCAAACCGTCGTCCTTGGCGCGCAATGCCAACTCGTAGGCGGTCTTTCCCCAGACCTGCCCGCCACCAGATTGCACATCCTTGTAGAACTCCGGCTCGATGATCAGCCGGAATTCCGCCTGCACGATTACCTCGGTACGGAAGACCTCGGCAATGTCGAGCACGAGCCCGTGCAATGCGACGAATGGATCGAGGTCTGTTCTCTTGGCCCAACGATCAGTGATTCCAGTGAAGGTTTCGATAGCCGAGGTCAGAACCGCTCGCGCCAACTCTTCCTTGGACTGGAAATGGAAATACATGGCGCCTTTGGTGGCGCGGGAGCCCTCGAGGATCGTGTTCACCGACGCAGCTGCATAGCCGCGCTTGGCGAATTCGACTGCAGCCGCTTCGACCAGGGCGGCGCGGGTACGCCGCGCACGCTCTTGTTGACGTGCCATTTACGGTGTTGTGCCTCTCGCAGAGTTGGTACGCAGAATCGCCGTGATCGGCGCCTGTCATCCCCCGAAACCTCACAATATCCCCTCCAACACACCCTACGTAAGGACTAGAGCGATACCCGCCAAAAGTACTAGAGGCAATCGGCTGTTCGGGGGACAACAACCGACTTTATGCCCAAAAGACACCAAGTGGTATGGTTTTGGCCGCTCGGGTGCGCTGCAGGGGGTGCGCATCCGAGCTTTTTCGTGTCCGAGATTCCGATAATCCGACCTCGCAGACGGAACTACTTCGCCGACGAATGAACGGCAATCCCAAGGTTTTAAACAACTAATGCGATTGTTTATTCCCCAGCTTTTGTCGAAACCGTGCTGGCAGCATCGAAATAACACAGTTAGACTGTCTAAATGAACGATGGCGAGGGTCGCAGCAAGACTCGGGACGAGATCGACGTACTTTGGGACGATCTGGGTGCCTTCGTCCGGCGTCTCCGCACCAAACGCCACGACCACAAACTCACGCCGAGCCAGATCCAAGCTCTCGGCCACCTCGACCGACAAGGTCCGTTGACCGCAAAAGAGTTGGCGAAATTCGAGCGCGTCACACCGCAATCCATCGCAAAGACCGTGGCCGCGCTCGAGGAACAGGGCATGGTGACGCGAAGGGCGGATCCATCGGACGGCCGCGCGGCCTTGGTCACGATGACCGAACTAGGCACGTCGACCCTTCACGAAGACCGAACGAAACGCACGCAGTGGCTGGCCGAGGTCATCGACGCCGAGTGCACCGAAGCCGAGCGTGACTTGCTTCTGATCGCCGGCCGAATCCTGCGCAGACTAGGCCAGGGCGCGTCCCCAGCATCGACATCGATATCAGAGGAGTCACTGATGAACCCGTGACCGCCGTCGTCGAAACGTCGACACCCCAAGCCTCCGTTCCCCTGAAACTGAGTCTTGCTCTCGGTTCGGGAACCGTTCTTCAGGCACTGAACTCGTCGATGATTGCGGTGGCAATCGTCCCGATCGCCACATACTTCGGTTCCAGTTCGGGCACAGCGTGGGTCATCTCGGCTCTCTACATCGCGACTGCAGTCACGGCACCGGCGGCGGGGCGACTCGGATCGATCCTCGGCGCCAAACGCGTCTATCTGGCGGGATTGGGTCTGATCGCTGCCGGATCGATCCTCGGCTCGCTCGCCCCGTCGCTGGGTTGGCTTATCGCGGCGCGAATTCTGCTCGGAATCGGCACGGCGACACAGTATCCGAATGCGATGACCGTCATCCGCGAATACGCTGACCGTCACCGGGCTCAAACCCGTTCAGCTATAGCAACACTCACCATTTGCGCTCAATCGGTCGTCGCGCTGGGGCCTACTCTCGGCGGGTTGCTGGTCGGCACACTCGGTTGGCAGTCGATCATGTGGGTGAACCTCCCGCTTGTCGTCGTCACTGCCATATGGGTCTTCTTCGCCGCTCCGAGCGACTCCGCCCTGCCCGACCGGGCCGGCGCCACTGCGTTGTTCAAGTCACTCGACCCACTCGGTATCACGCTGTTTCTGGCCCTGACGACGTCGACGATGCTTTTTCTCCTGTCTCTCGCCGAGCACGCGAAGTGGTATCTCGTCCCGTCGACGGCCCTCTTCGCGTTCCTGTTCGTCTGGTGGGAACGTCGAACCGCCTCGGCGTTCATCGACGTCCGTGCCGTCGCCCGAAACCGCGCACTGAGCATGACTCTCGGCCGGACCCTGCTGACTTACACAGCGTTCTACTGCATCTTCTTCGGACTCCCCCAGTGGCTACAGGTAGCCCGCGGAATGTCACCGATCAGCGCCGGGCTCTTCATGCTGCCCGTCGCTGCGGTCGGGATCTTCGCGACCATGTCCGCGTCCAGGGTGTACGGGAAATTCGGCGCACGAATCACCCTCCTGATCGGCACCGCCGCGTTGGCTGTCGGCGGGATTCTGATCGCCTTTGTCGAATCTAGTTCGACTCCCCTTGTGGCACTCCTGCTGATAGCGGCGATCCTGGGCATCCCCAACGGCTTCAACAACATGGGAAACCAGAACCTGATCAACTCGGTGACCACCTCCGCCGACGTCGGGACCGCGATCGGCCTGTACCGAACAATCCAGTACATCGGCGCCAACCTTGCGGCCGTCGTCATCGAGCTGACCATGCGCGGAACCATCGACGACGCGGGTCTGCATCGCACGGGCGGGACCATCGCCGTCATCGGAATCGCCCTTCTGGTGGGGGTGGTGTTTTCACGGACTCTGCGGTCCCGTTAGACTCTGCGCCGCGCCCCTATAGCTCAGTTGGTAGAGCTACGGACTTTTAATCCGCAGGTCGTAGGTTCGAGTCCTACTGGGGGCACAAACACAGACCCGGCGCCTCATTCGGAGGCGCCGGGTCTTGTGCGTTCGTGCCACATCAATCCGTGCCACGTGAATGCATCAGCAGGTCATCGAAGCAGGAACTCGAGGGTCACGCGCTCGAATGCCTCCTTGGCTTCGATCATCACCCAGTGCCCGCAGTTCGGGAATACATGCAGTTCGGCGTTCGGAATCAGTCGCATCGGAATCATCGGCATGTCCGGTGGACACTGCCTGTCGTCGAGCCCCCATGTCAGCAAGGTCGGGCATTGCACCTTGTGCATCATCGACCAGTACGGCGGCACATCCGAGTTGGACATCATCTGCTGCTGAGCGGCAAAGGCTTTGGATCCGTACATCGCGGTCAATGCCTGGTGCGAGGCCGGATCGTTGGCCGTTTCCCATCGTTCCTCGATCCGCGCCTCGGTGACGACAGTCTTGTCGTACACCATGCATTCGAGCCATCGAACCAACTTCTCACGGCTGGGAGCGTCGGCGAAGTCCTGCAGGAGACGGGTACCTTCACTTGGATTCTGACTGAAGATGTTCGGGCCGACGCCACCGATGGTGACCAGCCTGCAGACACGCTCCGGGAACCTCATCGCGACGTTGACGCCGACAACCCCACCCATCGAATTGCCGATCATCGCAGCCGATTCGATTCCCAGCGCGTCCATGAATCGGATCACCGACGACGCTGCCGTGATCACCGGATGGCCGGCGACCGGATCGCTCACGCCGAAACCCGGGAACTCGAGGATGTAGCAGTGGAAATGCTTCGCGAATACCTCGAGGTTCCCCCGATAGTTCCGCCAACCACTCACACCGATCCCTGAGCCGTGCAACAGGATCAACGGCGGACCATCGCCCGCCTCGTGAAAGCGCAAAGTCCCCTTGTCGGTAGCGACTTCGCGTTTGGTCCCCTCATAGGTCACGTCCATCACGCAAGATTAGAACGTGTTACAGATTCAGGACGGCTGATTGCGGAACTTCGCAACCACCGTCAGAAGCATCCCCCGCTACCTCGACGCCCACTGCGATTCGTGGACTTCTGCTCGCTCGGTTTCGACTTCCCCGGCCCAGCCTTCACACACCGGTTGGGGCGCCGCACTTGCTCGAAGTGTCCGGCGCTCACAACATGACCGGCCACACTCACCCGGACAGGCGTGTCTGCGCGGGCGGTTCCGACTTCCCCCGAACCCAACGTCAACGCGAATGCAGCCACCAGCACCAGGGCTACCTTCTTCGAGATCTTCATTGGCACGGCCACTGAGACACGGTTCCACTCCAGATACTGAACAGGTGCGCGCGCCGAAGGAACACGCTGCGTGTCGACGATATTCAGTACGGGTGGCCGGCCGCGATCCTTTAGCTCACCAGTATCTGAACAGTCGACAACAAAAGTTTGGGCGGCACGTCAACATCCCGAGGGCGTCAACGAGCCAACGACCAAGCTACGCACCAATACTGAGAATCACGTAAACATCGTGCAGACGCCGGGCCGGCGCCTTTCGAAACTCCCCCAAAGCGATGTCCAGGTTCACGTCCTGCCTGAATCGTTCTGTTTGGTACTTTTACCCCCTGAGGCGCACTCCTCAGATTCGCTGTCGACCCAGCACAAACGGCGTGCAGTACAAATCGGATACTGCGGCCCGCGAACGCCTTACCAAGCACTCACGAAAGCCCGGGCAAACATGACCGAAACGGAAACCACAGTGCGGGACGACCCGCCGCGGACGCCATTCGAACCCGAGGATCGCTGGGTTCCCGTCGACCGTAGATGGTTCGGCCTGGACCGAGCGACCATCATCCCGGCAGCGATAGTGCTGGCCGTTGCGATAGTCATGAGCATCCTCATCCCGGCCGTCAACAACTCTGTCGCCTACGACGACGAAGTCGTGGCCGGGGATGTCATGGAACTCAAAGACGGCATCACCTTCGTTCCCGCCGTCGGCTGGGGAATCACAGACGGGGTCCGCGAAACTGATGCTCCCGTCTCCGGTTCGTTCCCACAGCGCGCAACTCTGGTGAACAGCGGTGCACTGTTCACCGTCTACACGGCACCCTTCGCCGGTGACGCGAACGCTCTACTCGAACAGATCAAGAAGACCTCGGACGCCCTGGCAACAGCAGAGTCTTTGCGCGTCAGCGGCGACTCTTCCTCGATCACCACGGCGAGCGGCATTCGTGGTGTCATCACCAGCTACTCGAACTCGACTGCCGACGGCGTGATCGCAGCATTTGTCGTCGACGGAAAAGGCATCGAAGTTGTCTCCACCGGGCCGAGCGATGTGGCTCCGACCATCACGGACGACATTGCTCAAATGATCGTGAGCATCAGCCACCGAGCCGGAGAGGGTTCCTGATGAGCACTCCCACAACACAACCCGCAAACGATCTCCTCACCCGCGCCGGTGCGATCGAGAACTCCGGTTGGGGTAGGTCGTTCACGTTCTACCAGCCGCGCAACGCCGCTTTCTGGGTTTACCTCGCTTTGGTGGTGAGCGGCGCCTTCAAATTCTTCTCGCTGCTGTCGTCGTCCGCCGGCGCTTACGGAGAAGCCATCGCGCTTTCGCTGGTGCTGTTCGGTGTGTACGGCGCCATCTTCTGGTGGTTCACGCAGCACATCGACAGGTACGCGCGCCAACCGGTCAAACTGATCGTCGTTGCGTTCCTGTGGGGCAGCTTCGCCGCTACATGGGTGATGGCCGCAAACGCCAACGACGCCATCTTGTCCTTGTACGCCAAGACATTCGGACAGGCGTGGGCATCGGACTGGGGCCCCGGCCTGACAGCTCCGTTCACCGAAGAAATCGCCAAGGGCATCGGGTTGCTCCTGCTCATCGCACTGGCATCTCGATTGGTGCGCACCGCATTCGACGGATTCATCCTCGGCGCCTTCATCGGACTCGGCTTCCAGATCTTCGAAGACGTTCTGTACGCCTTGAACTCGGCCGCGTCGCAGTTCGGAGCCGATCCGGTCGGCGCTGCGATGCCGACGATCATCCTCCGCATGGTATTCGGAGTGGCCGCACACACTCTGTACAGTGCGATCTTCGGTGCCGGACTCGTCTATCTACTGGGACGGCCGGCGGAACCGCGTCGTGTGGGGCGCGGACTCGCGCTGATGGCGACCGCGATGCTGCTCCACGGCCTGTGGGATTCCGCCGGTGCCTTGGCACAAGGCAAGAATGCACTCCTCTTTCCGCTCTTCTTTGTCATGGTCGCCGCTGCATTGACCCTCGTGGTCCGCGTGTTTCGAATGACGGTTCCACGTGAACGCCAGTTCCTGAGCGACATCCTGGCACCGGAAGTCGACCGTGGTGTCATCACGGACGAAGAATTCGTCGCTCTGTGCGGCGACCACAAGGCACGCAGGGCTTTCCGCAAATCTGCAGGCGGACACGCGGCCCGTAAACGCGCCGAATACGTCCTCGAAGCCGCGGCAGACCTCGCCGACGCTCTGGCAGACTCCCACGGAACCAACACCGGCCGAGTCGAATTCGCTCGATCCGAGGTAAGTCGCATCAGGAGTGGTCAGCCGTCGGTCAAGCTCTGACCCGCTCCGAACTGGAATTCAACGCCGCGTCCCCTCGTGCGAGAGCACAAGGGAACGCGGCGTTGGCCATTGATCACGTTGCACATCCGGTTCGTCACGTCGCGATCAACCGCTGAACCGCCCCGACCGCAGCCTCGCGACGCTGAGCGACGGGACGGGACGACTTGAGCGCGAACATCCGGGCGATGTCGGTGATCAACAGAATCAACTCCGCGGGATTCCACTCGGGGTCGATGTGTCCCTCGAGTTGACCTTTGCGAATCTCGGCTACCTTCGGCCGGAACGTCTTGCTTCGTATGTCGTCCTCGCTCATGACGTCCGGTGCTTCGAGATCCGCCCATTGCTGCAATCGAGCGTTCTCGGGATGCGCGACGTAGTTGTCGAAGAGTCGACCTGCATACCCCGGCAGATCATCACCTCGTAGCGCTGTCTCCGCTGTGGTTTCGGACGTCCATTGCTCAGTGACGGCAGAAAACAACTCTTCCTTGCTCGCGAAGTACGCGTAGAGACGGTCCTTGCTGGCACGCGCTTGCGCGGCGATCCGATTGATCCGCGCGCCGGCCAGGCCGTACGTCGCAAATTCGTCCTTTGCGGCCGCCAGAATGCGGTCTCTCGTGGCTTCCCCTGCTGAGCGCATGTTCACAGCCTAGAACGAATCGACCGTTGCCGAACCATCCGGTTCGGCGTAGCGTGCAGAGTTGACGAACAATTTGGTTCGCGAACTTCGGCCAACTCACCCGCCGACGCAAGGAGAGACATGAATCTCGATGACGCTCGAACCGCATTCACCCGGCTCCGTGGATCGGAAAGTGGTGTTTCACCAGCAGAACTCGACGAAGTGTGGGCCGCGCTGGAAACCGTTGCCGCCGAAGAAATCCTCGGCGAATGGAAGGGCGACGACTTCGCCACCGGTCATCGTCTGCACGAAAAACTGTTCGCGAGCCGCTGGTACGGCAAGACTTTCAATTCCGTCGAGGATGCCAAGCCGTTGATCTGCCGAGACGAAGACGGCAACCTCTACTCCGACGTCAAGAGCGGCAATGGCGAGGCAAGTCTGTGGAACATCGAGTTTCGTGGCGAAGTCACGGCGACGATGGTCTACGACGGCGCGCCGATCTTCGACCACTTCAAGAAAGTCGACGATTCGACGCTCATGGGCATCATGAACGGCAAATCGGCGTTGGTTCTCGACGGCGGACAGCACTACTACTTCCTGCTCGAGCGAGCGTGATTCGCGCCGAACAGAATTCGACGTCCGCCATGCAGATGACAGCGGCGCTCTCACACGGCCCGCACTCCCCCTTCACACTCGACACCGTCGAGATCGACGAACCCCGCGCAGACGAGATCCTGGTTCGCATCGTCGCGACAGGCCTGTGCCACACGGATCTGTTCACGAAGACGGTGCTACCGGAAAAGCTCGGGCCCTGCGTGTTCGGACACGAAGGCGCCGGCGTCGTGCAAGCCGTTGGCTCGTCGATCGACAACATCGCGGCTGGTGATCACGTATTGCTGAGCTACCGCAGTTGCGGTGTATGCAGGCAATGTCTCAGCGGCCATCGGGCGTACTGCGTAAGCTCACACGGGCTCAACAGCTCTGGCGCACGCACCGACGGCTCGACGCCGGTCCGGCGAAACGGAACTCCGATACGGTCCGCATTCTTCGGCCAGTCCAGCTTCGCGGAATACGTCATCGCCTCTGCCGACAACACCGTCGTCGTCGATCCTGCGGTGGACCTGACCGTCGCGGCTCCGCTCGGCTGCGGGTTTCAAACCGGCGCGGGTGCCGTGCTGAATCTACTTCGCCCCGAGCCCGACTCGACGTTTGTCGTTTTCGGGGCAGGCAGCGTCGGACTCGCAGCGCTGCTGGCGGCGAGGGCTGCCGGCGTTTCCACCCTGGTCGCCGTGGACCCCGTTGCGCAGCGGCGCGAACTCGCCGAGGAATTCGGCGCCGTCACTGTCGATCCCTCGAATGAAGATGCGCTCGACGCGGTCCGCGCCGCCACCGACGGAGGTTCGACGCATTCCCTCGACACCACCGGAATCGGCTCCGTGATCAATCAAGCCGTCACATCACTTCGAGCACGGGGAACACTGGCAGTAGTCGGACTCGGAGCATCCACGGTCGAGGTGAACATGGCCGACATCATGCTGAGCGGAAAGACAATTCGAGGATGCATCGAAGGAGAGTCGGAAGTCTCGACGTTCATCCCCGAACTCGTCGAACTCTTCACTGGTGGCCGGTTTCCGATCGACCGCTTGGTGACGCGCTACGCCTTCTCCGACATCAACAAAGCCGTCGAAGATCAAGCGTCGGGGCGCGTCATCAAACCCGTTCTCGTGTGGTGAGGGGCGAAATGTCTCATTCGTCGACCCGACGGAATTCGCCCTAGACTGCGCTCCTGCACTAGACGTCGGAGCAAGGTGGGGACGATGACAGAACACACCAGTACGGGCGCGGGCCACGGCCGGGCCGTTATGCCGATCATCCGGATGCGCGCACGCAGCCGCGACGAGAACCATCGCGCATCGACGCCACTCGAACTGTTCTTCGACCTGTGTTTCGTGGTTGCGGCCGCACAGGCCGGAGTTCAACTGGTGCATGCTGTTGCCGAGGGCCACTACGTCGACGGCATCGCCGGTTATATGTTCGTCTTCTTCGCGCTGTGGTGGGCGTGGGTGAACTTCACCTGGTTCGCGTCTGCCTACGACACGGACGACGTCCCCTACCGGGTCGCGACCTTCGTACAGATTTGTGGCGTGCTCGTCTTCGCCGCCGGAATCCCCGACGCATTCGACGGAACCGACCGTACGACGGCCATCGTCGGCTACCTCATCATGCGAATTGCGCTCACCTGCCAATGGCTTCGAGCCGCCAGCGGTGAATCCGGTGCAGCGCGAACCACTGCTCTGCAATACGCCGCCGGGCTCGTGATCGTCCAGGCCGGCTGGATCGTGCTGCTCCTGATGCCGGCGTCGGCGTGGATACCCGGCTTCTTCGTTCTCATGATCACCGAACTCGCGGTGCCGGCAATCGCCGAGCGCAACCACCAGACGCCGTGGCACCCGCAACACATCGCCGAACGCTACGGCCTCTTCACCATCATCATGCTCGGCGAAACCATTGCTGCCGCCACCATCGCGGTCCAATCCGGCATTCGTGATTTCGACGCCGCCGACCTACTGATTCCGATTGCTGTCGGCGGAGTTCTGATCGTGTTCTCCGCGTTGTGGATCTACTTCGCCGTCCCGATCCACGAGTATCTCGCAGACCAGGGCAATCGCGCCGTCCTGTTGTGGGGATACGGGCACTACTTCGTATTCGGATCCGCTGCGGCCATCGGCGCCGGCATCGAAGTAGCCGTCGAGGAAGCAGTTGGCGAGGCGCACATTTCGACGTTCGCAGCATCTGCCGCGGTCACGATCCCCGCCGCGATGTTCCTGATCTTCGTGTGGCTCATGCACTCACGACACTTCAAGCGTGACAGGATCGAGCAGGCTGTTCTACCGGTGAGCGCAATCCTGGTTCTCGCCTGCACATTTGCCGGACACTGGGCGGTCCCGCTCGCCGGACTGGTGGCGGCGGGAACCGTCGGAGTCGGTGTCGGCCTGAGCACTCGGTCGAAGAGCTGACTCAGATTTCCGGGGCCGGAGCCTCGCCCTTACTCTGCGGCTCGTGTTGCTTGAGCTCACCGCGCATCTTGTCGAGATCCTTGCCACGCTTTTTGTACATGTAGCCGAGCGCAACAAGACCCAGGAACAACGCAACGCCCAGGACTGCACCGACAACGGAGGCTCCGCGGAAACCGGGGCCGTCGACGTCGAGGATCCGCTCGCCCGCATGCGCTGCATTGTTGTTGCCGAGAACAACTGTCAGAGAGAGCAGATTCGGCAGCGCGAAGATCACACCCAACGCGAGAGCCGTGATCTGGATGATTCGAGCATGCTTGCGCTTGCGCACCTGCCAGACCGCCCGGAAGAAGATGAGCGGGACCAGGGTGCAGACGAGACCGAACAGCAGTCCCCACGCGATTCCGGCGCTGAAGCTGCCGTTCGCCAACGACGCAATTCGCTGCGCCCACCAACGCGGAAGGAAGGCGGCAAGGATGAAGTAAGCGATGACCAGGACCACCGCCATCACTGCGATCCCGATGGCCTTCTTCACCCACGGCGGCATGCCCGGTTTTGCGGTGGCCGGTGAAGTTTCCGGTGTCGTCATGACAAATCCTCGTCTAGTCGGCGTCTGTACTGACGAATCTATCCGTTACGGGCGTTCCTCATCCGCATCGAGAACGATCCGGGCAAGCCGCTTCGGAGCAACGAGGGTGAACGAGGTGTAGATCCACTCCTCCAGTTGCGACCATTTCTCCTCGGAAACGTCGGTGCCGATGTCGAGCGCAACCCACCCGTGACGACCGAGACCGTAGCCGGCAGCGCTTGCACCTGGTTCGGTGGCCACCACCGCTTCGGCTTCCTCCTTGCTCAACTTGACGGTCAAGGAGGTGGCTTCGACGTTGCAGAACACGAAGTTCTTGCCGCGGACCCGGAAGGTCGGGTGGCCGTCCCACGCTTCGATGTCGACGCGCTCCGCCTCCGGCAGGGACAACGAGATCTCTTCGAGTCGACGCATGTTGTCGGGCATGGAGACGATTCTGCACGCTCGATACCGCGCTTGACACCCGCGACACCGCTAGGCTCGGCGACGACCGCGTTACCGAACTCCGAACACGGGGAGAGTGGCATGCGCACGTTAGTTCATCTGGTTCTGCTCATTTGTGGAATCGCCGTTGCCGTCGGCTCGTTCATGTACGTACTGGCCGGGGTCAAACCCAACAACGTTCGCCTCGAGGACCTGCGGGACGGTTTTCCGGCCGGGTGGGCAATCGAGCAACTCGGCGATCAGTCCGTGACCTTCTACCGTTCGATGGCGATACTTCTGCTCGCTGCAGCCGTATTGATTCTGATCGCCGCTTTGTTCGGTTCTCGTATTTCAGCGTGGATCGGAATCATCGTGGGATTGGGAACTCTGGGCACGTTCTACTACCGAGTGAACGATCAATTCGACAATGTCATCAGGGAAAACTACTCCACGATCCTGACAAATCAGACAGGATTCATCTTGACGGCCGGCGGACTGATTCTCGCTCTCCTAGCGTGTCTGGTCCCCCGCGAGAAGACCCGAGCCTGACCGCTCGGCAACCGGAGGGTTACCGTCGACGCCGACATTCACTAGTGTCTGCAACAGCCGGGTACTGACGAGTAGTACCCCAGAAGAGGTAGGGCATCAATGGCATCGCTTGACGACCTTCTATCCCAGATCCCCATCGACCAGATCGCGCAGCAACTCGGCGTGGACCAGGCAACTGCCGAATCGGCGGTCAAGACTGCACTTCCGACCCTCGTCGGTGGCCTCGGCGCCAACGCTCAGGATCCCGCAGGCGCAGCCTCACTCGAAAGTGCGCTGCAGTCGCACGCTGACACCAGCCTTCTCGACGACGGCGTCGACATCAGCAAAGTCGACACCGCTGACGGTCAGAAGATCGTCTCGAACATCTTCGGCGGCAACACCGATCAGGTCGCCAGCACACTGGGCGGTGTCGGTGGCGGCGGTGGAAACGATCTGGTGAAGCAGTTGCTGCCGATCCTCGCTCCCATCGTCCTGGCCTACCTCGCCAAGCAGTTCACCGGTGGCGGCGCCGGCGCGCAGACCCAGGCCTCCGGTGGCGGCGGGCTCGGGGATCTCCTCGGCGGAATTCTCGGCGGTGGCGGCAATTCCGGCGGCGGCATCGGCGGCGCACTCGGCGGCATCCTGGGTGGATCCGGTGGCGGCGGCCTCGGAGACCTGCTCGGCGGCCTCCTCGGCGGCGGCAAGAAGTAAGACGCTAGACAGAACGCACTGCGGCGATCCCGTTCGGGGTCGCCGCAGTGCTCTGTCATTCGACCGTCGAAGATCGAAACATCTTCAGCGACAATGCAAACGCAACCAACAGCAGCGCGCCCACAAAGGCACTGACCCCACCCCAACCGCCGCCCGCGTACGCGAGACCAGCGAGGGCGCCCGCCACGGACGAACCCGCGTAATAGGCAAACAGATACAACGCCGACGCCTCGGCCCGGTGATCGGTCGCGATCAGCCCCACCCAACCGCTGGCCACCGAATGTGCCGCGAAGAATCCTCCGGTGAAGAGCAGCATCCCCACGAGAGTCAACGCCAGATTGTCCGGAACGGTCAGTGCCAGACCGATACCGATGACAACAACCGAGCCGAGCAGAACACTGCGCCTACCCAGCCGGTCCGAGGCCCCGCCGGCTACCGCTGAGGTGAAAGTTCCGGCGAGGTAGAAGAGAAAGACCAGGCCGACAAGTGCTTCGGGAAGTCTGAAAGGTGCTGCCGTGAGCCGAAACCCGAGGAAGTTGTAGATCGAGACGAATCCGCCCATGAGGATGAACCCCAAGGCGAAAAGCGTGCGCAGCGACGGGTTCGCAAGGTGGCGTCGTAGATTCGACGCGATCGCACGCACCGAGACCGGTTGCGGGCGAAAGAACTTCGACGCGGGTAGCTTCCGGATCATGTTGAGCGCGAACAACGCTGACAGCAAGGCCGCAGTCACCAATGCCCAGCGCCACGTACTGAAGTCGACGACGGCCGACGGAACCAGCCGTCCGATCAGCCCACCGATCGTCGTGCCGGCTACGTACCTTCCCATCGCTGCACCGAGGTCCTTGCGATCGACCTCCTCGGCCAGATAGGCCATCGCTACCGCCGGGACCCCCGCCAGAGCCAAGCCTTGTGCCGCGCGTCCGATCAGCAGAACCTCGATCGTCGGACTGAGTGGCAGAAGCAAACCGATCACACAGGATGCCGACGCCGACGCGATCATCACCCGTGTGCGACCGAACCGCTCGGAGAGCGCACTGGCCGGAATGATCGCCAACGCCAACATGCCCGTCGTCGCCGAGACCGAAAGTGCAGACACCGCGGGCGAGACGTCGAAGCCTTCGGCGAACGCAGGCAGCAATGCCTGTGCCGCGTACATCGAGATGAATGTCGACAGCCCGGCCGCGAACAGCGCAACGGTCACCGTGCGATACCCCGATGTTCCGCGGCGAAGCGGCACCACTTCGGATTCGATCACATTCTCGACAGTCACCACATACCTCCAGGCATCACTTACCTCCGGTAAGAATCCTCCCGCCGCGCTTCGACAAAAGAAAATGCATAAACTTGGAGTTCTATATGTGTCATAGGTATATAGATTGGGTTCGTGATGCTGACCGAAGACCTCGAATGGTTTGTCGTTCTCGCCGAAACCCAACAGGTGACCGCTACCGCGGATCTGACTCACCTGTCGCAGCCGACACTCTCGCGCAAACTCGCACGCCTCGAACGACAGATCGGAGTGACGCTCTTCGACCGTCAGGGACGCCGGCTCGAACTGAACCGGTACGGCGAGATCCTCTACCGACACGCTCGCACCGCTCTTCACTCACTCGACGCGGCGCAGAGCGAAATCCAGTCGCTGGCGAGCCCCGAAAGCGGTACGGTCCGGCTCGACTTCCTCCACTCGTTCGGCACCTGGTTGGTGCCGCACATGCTGCGCGGATACCGCGTCGAGCATCCCGGAGTGCGATTCGAACTGCATCAGGACAGTGCGCAGTTCCTGGTCGACAGAATTGCCGCCGGCACGTCCGACCTGGCCGTCGTCTCGCCGCAGCCGCGTGATCCGCAGGTGGCATGGATGCAGATCGCCCAGCAGTCACTGGCATTGGCTGTTCCGGCTGATCATCGCTTTGCGAAGTTGCATTCGGTCGAGCTCGCGGACGCGGCCGACGAACCGTTCATCGGTATGCATCCGAACTTCGGGATGCGAAGAATTCTCGATGAACTGTGCGCGGCCGCAGGATTCACGCCGAATTTCGTCTTCGAGAGCAGCGAGCTGGCAACCGTCGGCGGACTGGTCTCCGCGTCCTTCGGTGTCTCGGTCATGCCGGTTCAGGATCCACCGATCTGGGCCGAAGGAGTCGTCTACGTACCGATCGAAGGAGCCCAGCGAAAAATAGGGCTGATCTGGTCGAAGAGCCGCGAGCTGTCCGATCCCGCCCGGACGTTCCGCGACTACGTCGAAAGAACGACTTGGTAGTGAAAGTGCCCCCGGATAACTACGGATCGGTAACATCCCTCGAGGGGAGCAATTTTCATGCCATTCTTTTCAAACCTACGGTGCCGTAGGCTGGGGCGAAGTCGCGCATTCACTCAACATGGAGGCAAGAAATGACGAGGATTCTGACGCAGCTGGAGCTGCTACAAGAGCTGCAGCCGGTTGCCGAGGAGAACGTCAACCGCCACATCTCCATGGCCAAGGAATGGCATCCACACGACTACGTTCCGTGGGACGAGGGTCGTAACTTCGCAGCCATGGGCGGCGAAGACTGGAGCCTCGAGCAGTCACAGCTCGGCGAGGTAGCTCGCGCCGCGATGATCACCAACCTGCTCACCGAGGACAACCTGCCCTCGTACCACCGCGAGATCGCCGAGAACTTTTCGCAGGACGGCGCCTGGGGAACGTGGGTCGGCCGGTGGACCGCCGAGGAGAACCGTCACGGCATCGTGATGCGTGACTACCTCGTCGTCACGCGCGCAGTCGACCCCGTCGAGCTCGAGCGCTTCCGCATGGAACACATGACAAACGGTTACAGCGCACCCATCGACGAGGGCGACGCCGGCCTGCTGCACTCGGTCGCCTACGTGACCTTCCAGGAACTCGCGACGCGCGTCAGCCACCGCAACACCGGCAAGGCCTGCGACGAGCCGATTGCCGACAAGATGCTTCAGCGCATCGCCGCTGATGAGAACCTGCACATGATCTTCTACCGCAACATCTGCGCCGCCGCGCTCGATCTTGCTCCCGATCAGGCTCTCAAGGCTGTGGCGAACATCGTCCAGAACTTCCAGATGCCGGGCGCCGGCATGCCGAACTTCCGTCGTAACGGCGCTCTCATGGCCAAGCACGGCATCTACGACCTTCGCCAGCACCTCGACGAGGTCGTCTGGCCCGTCTTGCGCAAGTGGAACATCTTCGAGCGCAACGATTTCAGTGCCGAAGGCGAGAACACGCGCGAAGAGTTGGCGGCCTTCCTCGAGACCCTCGCCGCCAACGCGACGAAGTTCGAGGAACAGCGCGATCGCATGCTCGCACGCGAAGCCGCCAAGCGCGAACAGCAGGCTTCTTAGTTTCACCAGCTATTCTGTGCCCGGTACCGGATTCGGTACCGGGCACTTCCAATTGTCACAAGTATTTGTTCAGAGGTAGACATGTCATCCCTACGTATCGGTTCACTCGAGCTGCACAGCCCCGTGGTCCTCGCCCCCATGGCGGGCGTCACCAACGTCGCCTTCCGCACGCTGTGCCGTGAACTCGAACTCGAACGTGCAGGCAGCACGTCCGGCCTCTACGTCTGCGAGATGGTCACCGCACGCGCGCTCGTCGAGCGCCAGCCCGCCACGATGCACATGACCACGTTCGGCCCGACCGAAACCCCCCGGTCGCTGCAGCTGTACACAGTCGACCCGGATACGACCTACGCCGCGGCCAAGATGATCGTCGACGAGAACATGGCCGATCACATCGACATGAACTTCGGCTGCCCCGTCCCGAAGGTGACCCGCAAGGGCGGTGGCTCCGCGCTGCCGTACAAGCGTCGGCTGTTCGGACAGATCGTCGCGGCCGCTGTGCGCGCGACCGAGGGCACCGATATTCCGGTCACCGTGAAGATGCGCGTCGGCATCGACCCCGAACATCACACGCACCTCGACGCCGGCCGGATCGCCGCAGCTGAAGGCGCTGCTGCCGTCGCACTTCACGCACGTACCGCGTCGCAGCGCTACTCCGGCACTGCTGACTGGAACGAGATCACGCGTCTCAAGGAACACGTCACCGACGTTCCGATCCTCGGCAACGGTGACATCTTCGATGCTTCGGATGCTGCCCGGATGATGAACGAGACCGGCTGCGACGGCGTCGTCGTCGGACGTGGCTGCCTCGGACGGCCATGGCTGTTCGCGGAACTCAGCGCAGCTCTCAACGGACAACAGATCGCCACGCCGCCGACGCTCGGCGAAGTCACCAAGATCATCGCCCGTCACGCCCAGCTGCTCGCCGCACACCACGGCGAGATGAAGGGCTTGCGCGAACTTCGCAAGCACGTCTCCTGGTACATGCGTGGGTTCCCGGTCGGATCGGATCTGCGGGTCTCGATGGCGTTGGTCAGCACGTTGTCCGAACTGGACGACCTGCTCGGACAGCTCGATCACGACGTCCCGTTCCCCAAGGACGCCGAAGGCCCGCGGGGTCGCCAAGGCTCGCCCGGTCAGGTAGCACTTCCGGAAGGTTGGCTCGACGATCCCGAGGACGATCTTGTGCCGGTCGGGGCTGACATGATGCACTCCGGTGGCTAGCGAGAACACGCCGTCGGATTACTCTCATCACTTTCTGAGTGAAGCACTCAGGATTCACCAGTAATATGGCTCCAGCTTCGTCGACAACCGGTTGACGCCGGCATCTGAATGACGAGTTACTGACAGTCGACGACGGGACAGGTTGCATCGGTGGGTGATGATCACGATTCGGGCCCACCTCCGCCCGAGAGCCGCGCCCCCTGGGAACGTCCGCTCGCAGACAAGCGCTTCCGCAACGCCCGACCGGACCAACCGGCAACGCCCCAGCGCCCTGCCACACCTCAGCGACCAGCACCGCAACCACCCAGTCCCCCGGAGCGTCGCAGCAGTGGACGGACCGGCCGCCGGGATTCGCCTCCGACCGACGACTCTGTTTCGGTCGCCGAGTTGGTCCGTCGGGTAGGCGACAAGAAGCCGCCACCTGCCCCGGCTGCGCCGCCCAAGGCAGCGCCGACCAAATCCGTGCCACCCAGGACTCCACCTCCATCAGCGTCCGCGCCGCCCCCGGCCCGGCCGATTCCCGCGCGTCCGACCGTCCCGCCTGCCGCTGCGGACTGGATCACCGAAGAACATCCCGTCACCTCCGCAGTGCCGCGGGTAGTCGGTGACACCGGCGCTACGCGTCTGGCGCAAAGCAAGATTCGCCGCCGCCATCGCGCAAAAGTGATCGGCCGATCGGCAGTAGCGTTCCTGGCCGTCATGTCTCTCGCGTTGACCGGCGTCGTCTGGGGTTATCTGCGGTCGGTCGAAGGCGGTTTCGATCAGATTGCGGCACTCGACACCGAGTCCGACGACATCATCGACGCCGGGGGCCAGCTCGGCGACGAGACATACTTGATCATCGGCACCGATACCCGCGCGGGCGCGAGCGGTGAGATCGGCGCCGGAACCGTCGAAGACGCCGAAGGCGCGCGCGCCGACACGGTCATGCTGGTGAACATTCCCGCCGACCGAAGCCGTGTCGTCGCCGTCTCCTTCCCGCGTGACCTCGACGTCGAACGTCCGATCTGCCAGGGCTGGGACAACGACGCCGGCAAGTACACCAGCGAAACCTTCCCGGCCGCCAGCGGCGACAAGCTCAATGCGACGTACGCACTCGGTGGTCCCAAGTGCCTGGTGAAGGTCATCCAGAAGATGTCCGGCCTGAAAATCGGGCACTTCGTCGGAATGGACTTCGCCGGCTTCGAGCGCATGGTCGACACCGTCGGCGGCGTGAACGTCTGCTCCCCCGGACCGATCGAGGACGGCATCCTCGGAACCGTCCTCGCATCCGGCGGAACGCAGATGCTCGACGGCCGTACCGCCCTCAACTATGTGCGTGCGCGCCACGTCGAAGCCGAGGGTAACGGCGACTACGGACGCATCACCCGTCAGCAGAAGTTCCTGTCGGCGCTGCTCCGCTCGGCCCTGTCCAACCAGGTCCTCCTGAATCCGAGCAAGCTCAACGGATTCATCAACGCCTTCACCAGCGACACGTTCGTCGAGAACATCGACACGAAGTCGCTGGTCACCCTCGGCCGTTCGCTGCAGAACGTCGACGCGGGCGCGGTCACGTTCTTGACGGTCCCCACGGACGGCACCAACGACTGGGGCAACGAGATTCCTCGCACCGACGAGATCAAGTCCCTCTTCCAGGCGATCATCGACGACGAACCGCTTCCGGGTGAAGAGCGCGAGGACACCACACCGTCGTCGACCAGTTCCACGACAACCGCTCCTACGTCCAGCACGCCGCCCGCCGCCACTTCCGTCGAAGCGATGAGCGCCTACAACATCTCGGTCGACGTCTCCAACGCGTCGGGAATCGCCGGGCAGGCCGCGACGATCGCCGACAGCCTCGCTGCTTACGGTTTCCAGATCTCCACGGTCGGCAACTTCAGCGCAGCCACCGGCCTGGCGAATGCTCAAGCGTCGACCACCGTCGTGCGTTACGCAGCAGGTTACGAGGCTGAAGCGGTCACTGTCGCGTCGTCGATTCCCGGTGCGGTTCTCGTTCTCGCTCCGAGCATGGGAGACATGATCGAGGTCGTCGTCGGAAGCAATTTCGCCGGCACCGTCGTCGCCCCCGCGGACCCGGGGACCATCCTGGCGGCAAATCCGACATCGGTCGACACCAGCGCCTCGACGGCTCTGCCCGCCGACATCGCCAGCGTCAACGCCGGCGACACCACCTGCGACTGACACGCGTTCATTCACCTTGCGTTCACCTGGTGCTTGTGACTTGGTCTTTCACGGCACGTAGGCTCTGACCTCATGCGCGTGGCTTACAACGAACAGATGACCGAGCTTGCAGACACGCTCGGCGAGATGGCAGGACTGGCAGGTGCCGCTATGGAGCGCGCCACCCAGTCCCTGCTCCAGGCAGACCTGTCCCTGGCAGAACAAGTAATCGGCGAACACGACAAGATCACCGAACTCAGCACCATTTGCGAGGAGCGCGCGTTTGCGCTGCTCGCCCTGCAGGCTCCCGTTGCCGGAGATCTGCGCTCGGTGGTCAGTGGAATCCAGATCGTCGCCGACATCGACCGCATGGGTGCACTCGCCCTGCACGTCGCGAAGATCGCGCGCCGCCGACATCCCAACCACGTGCTTCCCGAAGAGGTCAACGGCTACTTCGCCGAGATGGGACGCATCGCTGTCTCCATCGGTGCGGCCGCCAAGGTCGTCCTCGAGACCCGCGACCCCGAGCGCGCTGCCCGCCTGCGCGAAGAAGACGAAGCGATGGACGACCTCCACCGCCACCTCTTCACCGTCCTCATGGACCGCGAGTGGAAGCACGGCGTTGCCGCCGCAGTCGACGTCACGCTGCTCGGCCGCTTCTACGAGCGGTTCGCCGACCACGCCGTCGAGGTCGGCCGACGCGTCATCTTCCTGGTGACCGGCAAGCTGCCCGAAGAGCCGGAAACCACCGAGAAGGTCGACAACCTCACCTCGTACCCGGATCTCTGAACTACCCGGATCTCTGAACCCAACCGTCCACGTGAGTAAAAGGCGGCCGCGCACTTGCGCGGCCGCCTTTCCTATTCAGTTCTCGTGTAACCAGGTCTTCAACGTGGGTCCTGCAGTTGTGGATCCCGGCCCGGGCAGCAGCGCCCCACCCTTCATCGCCTTACCCGCTCCCGGCATCGAGATCGGGATCAGCCACTTGCGTCGGCCACGGTATTTCAAAATCTCACGCGTCATGGCCGGGATCTCGAGGACCTCAGGCCCGGCGAGATCTGGAGCCCTCCCGGTCGGACCGTTCTGAGCGCATGTCACCAGAGCCTCGGCGACGGTCTTCGCCGCTATCGGTTGGGAGCGCATCCGGGGAACCATCGCGACCGGCCCCAGTCCGAAGAGCGCGATGGTCTTCTCGCCGAACTCGAACCACTGAGTGGATCGCAGGATCGTGAAGGGAATGCCCGACGCTTCCACCGCGCGTTCCTGCGCGGCCTTTCCCTGGTAGTACCCGAAGGACTTCAACTGCGGATCGTCGCAGTTCACGATCGAGAGCAGCACGTGATGCTTAACGCCCGCTCTGGCTTCGGCCGCGGCGATGTTCTTCGCTGCCGTCTCGAAGAACTCGATCGCCTTCTTGGCACTGTTGGTGACGTGATCACTCACGTCGATGACAACGTCGGCACCGACAAATGCTTCGTCCAACCCCGCACCCGTGGAGATGTCGACTCCCGTCGATCGAGCGGCGGCGACGACGTCATGGCCCCCGATTTTCGCCTGCTCGACGACCAGCTTTCCCATCTGGCCGGTTCCGCCCAGAACAACAATCTGCATGATGCCTCCGTCAAACCCGTGCGCCCGGCTCTCTTCGGCCTGGTCACATACTGGACGACGCAGCCTCCCGAAGTGTGACGGTCGGGCGAATCAGTCGCTGTACTTCTGCGAAACCCGCCCACGCCACTGCGACCAGATCGGATCCAACGCTGCGCTCGCCTCGTGTGCGTGATCGGCCACGGCCCGTGCCAGCATCCCTGCTCCCGCCAGCGGCGTCACGTGCCCTTCGACCACGTCGGAAGTCTTGATCCCCAACAGCATGGTCGTACCAAGCACGCGATGGCCACCGAGAATTCCCGGCAGCGAACGGCCCGGCACGCTACGCAGGTCGAGTGTTTCCACGAGCAGCGCGTCACCGTCGACGGTAATGCGCTGATCCGAGCGAAGGGCACCGCCGGTTTCGCCGGTCCGGCCGAACACGATCATCTCGTCGAGCAGCGCAACCGCATCGGATTCCAGTGAAATATCCACGCGCCTGGTCACATCCGCGCCGCCCGCGACGACAAACGGTGCCGCGCGCCAGATCAGCGCCGCACCGGCGCCGACGCTCGCCGAAGCCGACCACGACGCCCGGCCGCCACGCGCGTTGTACGCGACGGTCCCCGACGGCTCGATCACCTCGAGGCACGTACCCGGAGCGACTACGAATTCGATACGCAGGTCGTCGCCGGCCAGCAGCGTTGCACTGTGCCCTACCAAGGCAATTCGCACGGTGAGCCCGCGAGCGTCGACGAACCGCGGGGCCAGGAAGTCGCCCGAGATCAGCTCTCGCGCAACAGCGGTGTCACCCACTCTCTCGACGACGACCCGCGTAGCTCCGGTGCGCATCAGTGAGCGTGAGAGTGGCTGTGCCCGTGACCGTGTCCGTGGTCTTCTTCATCGGCATGGAAGTGCGGCGCCATCGGCCCCGGATCCTGCGGGGTGTGACTACCCGCGCGGTGAGCTGCGATGACCTGGCGAAGCCACGCACTGAGCTTGTCGATCGTTGCGTGATCCTTCTGGCTGAGCGCGAGAACGGGAAGTCCGTCTCGCGCGGCCGTGGCATCGGCCACCATCTGGACCGCGTCGACGTCGACGTACGGGGCCAGGTCGATCTTGTTGACCACCAACAGATCTGCCCGCTCGATTCCGGGACCACCCTTACGTGCGACGTCTCCGCCGCCCGCGACGTCGATGCAGAAGATCTGGGCGTCGACCAGTGCCGGGCTGAACGTGGCGGTCAGGTTGTCACCGCCGCTTTCCACGATCACCATGTCGAGGGGATGGAACTGACGCTCGAGGTCTTCGACCGCAATGAGGTTCGGCGTCACGTCGTCACGGATGGCCGTGTGCGGGCACGCTCCGGTCTCGACTGCGACGATGCGCTCGATCGGAAGTACGTTGGCCGCGCGCAACAGTCGCGCGTCCTCGTCGGTGTAGATGTCGTTGGTGACCACCGCGATCTCGTACTCCGACGCGAGCTCGCGGCAGATGGTGGCGATGAGGGTACTTTTGCCGGTGCCGACGGGGCCGGCAACTCCGAGCCTCAAACCTCTTGCAGCAGTGGTGGTGTTGTTCAGGTTGTCAAGCACGGAAAATCCTCCTGGATCGAGCGTGGTGTTCGAGTGACCATTGTTCGACCAACGGTCCTGTTGTTGCGGGTATATCTGTGACGCCCTCGACTGCTACGGCAGCCGCGGCGACGGTTTCGATGGTCGGGGTTGCTCGGAGCAACCATTCGACCGGTTCTGCCGGATCCACCGGCAGTAGCTTCAGTGCCGCCGACGCCACTGTTTGAGCGTCGTCGTACAAACAAGATCTGGCTGCCTGTAGGTCGTCCATCCCGGAGATCGCCGTGAAGACTCCCAACGCGAGCGGACGCATCGGATGCCCAGGCAGCGCCATGAGCATCTGGACCGCGGGGTGCTGCGGCCACAATCGCGACGCCAGCCTGGCCAGTCCACGTCCGAGCTGAATAGACGCCTCACGCAGCGGTGCGCTGGGCGTCCGAGCGAGAAGTTCCCTTGAGATCTCCTCGAGTTCGCCTGCACCACCGGCACTTACGGCCCAGCGGCGCGCGATCACCGTTGCAGCGGCCTCGACAAGTCCCACTGTTTCGAGTCGACCGCGAATGAAGTCGGGGACCTGACTCTGTAGGAGTCCGCCCGCCAGTGCCGGTTCCAACCCCGACGAGTGCGCGTGACCGCCGGTAGGCAGACGCCCGTCTGCCAAGAGCATCGATGCTATCTCGGCAGACGCCATCTCGATTGACATGGTTTCAGAACAGCATGTAGCGCTGAGCCATCGGCACTACGTCAACGGGGTTGGGCGCGATCAGGTCGCCGTTGACCTTGATGGCAAACGTCTCCGGATCGACGTCGATGGACGGCAGTGCCGTGTTGTTCGGCATATCCGCCTTGGTGAGGTGCCGCGTCGGACGAACACCGGTAAGGGTGCGCGTGAGACCGAGACGATCGGCCAGACCGTCCTCGATGGCCATCGGAGAGACGAACGTCGTGGACAGGTGCGGGGCTGATCCCGGAGTTGCCGCGATGGCCGGGCGAACGAACACCGGCTGCGGGGTCGGGATAGCAGCATTCGGATCACCCAGCGGCGCAGCAACTATCGCCCCACCCTTGATCACGGCAGAAGGACGGACACCGAAGAACGCGGGATCCCACAGCACCAGGTCCGCCATCTTCCCGGCCTCGACCGATCCGATCTCGTGATCGATACCGTGAGCCACCGCGGGGCAGATCGTGTACTTGGCGACGTAACGCCGCGCACGCTCGTTGTCGGCCGGCATGCTGGTGCCCAGCTTGCCGTACTGGGCCTTCATGACGTGGGCGACCTGCCATGTCCGCAGGGTCACCTCACCGATACGGCCCATCGCCTGGGCGTCGGACGAGGTGATGGAGATGGCACCGATGTCGTGCAGAAAGTCTTCCGCTGCAATAGTTGTCGGCCGGATGCGTGACTCGGCAAAGGCAAGATCCTCCGGAACCCGGGGATTGAGCGCATGACACACGATGAGCATGTCGAGGTGCTCGGCAACCGTGTTGACGGTGTGCGGTAACGTCGGATTGGTCGATGCCGGAAGAACGTTCGGCTCACCTGCCGTCACGATGATGTCCGGAGCGTGCCCGCCGCCGGCGCCTTCCGCATGGAACACGTGGATCCCGCGTCCGGCGATCGCGTCCAAAGTGTGCTGTACGTAGCCGGTTTCGTTGAGGCTGTCGGCGTGCAGCGCCACCTGGAGCCCGAACTCGTCGGCTGCTCGCAGAGCTGCGTCGATTGCCGCCGGAGTGGAACCCCAGTCCTCGTGGACCTTGAATCCACCTGCGCCGGCGAGAGCTTCCTGACGCATGGCCTCATGGCTGACGGTGCTGCCCTTGCCGAGGAGAAGAACGTTGAGCGGGATGTGGTCGAGGGCCCGGTGCATCATCGTCAGTGACCAGGCGCCGGGCGTGACGGTGGTTGCCTTGCTTCCCTCGGTTGGGCCCGTTCCGCCGCCCGCCACCGTCGTCGTACCGGTCGCGAGCGCTTCCATCATCTCGATTTCACTGAGGAAGTGCACGTGAGTGTCGATCGCACCCGCGGTGAGGATCTTTCCCTCGCCGGCGATCACGTCGGTGCTCGGCCCGATGAGCAACTTGGGGTGCACGCCATCCATGATGTCGGGGTTACCGGACTTGCCGATCGCAACGATGCGTCCGTCACGAATTCCGACGTCTGCCCGGACGATTCCCCAGTGATCGAGGATCACCGTGTTGGTGATGACGACGTCGAGAGCGCCCTGGTCGCGAGTGGTCAGGCCCTGGCCCATCGACTCGCGGATGCTCTTGCCGCCGCCGAAGACCATCTCGTCGCCGGTCGCGGTGTAGTCGTGCTCGATCTCGATCCACAGATCTGTGTCGGCCAAACGGATCTGGTCGCCTGCGGTCGGGCCGTACAAGGAGGCGTAGCCGCGTCGATCGATCCTGCTCATTCGGCTGTCCTCTCAACTGTCGTCGCAGCGTCATCCGGTGAATCCGCCTCGACTGGAACATCACTCACACGAACGTTCACCGAGGACGCTCGCAAAGGTTCTTCGACCTCGACACCGGGCGTGCCGAACGGCATCACGGTCTTGGGCTCACGCGCATGCGTCGGTAGGTCTTCGTCCGGCACGATCTGCAGGCCCGGAACCCTTTTGAGTCCGCCGAGCGCGATCAGTGTCACCGTCCTGCTTACCCCGGGTTCGAACCGAACCGACGTTCCCGAGGGGATGTCGAGCCGGAAGCCGTCTGCCGCTTCGCGATCGAAGGTCAGCGCCGGGTTGGCCGCTGGAAGGTGCAGATGTGAACCGATCTGAATGGGGCGATCGCCGTCGTTGACGACGACCATCGTGATCTTTTCCGCGTCAGTGCCGAACTCGAGCGGTTCGGTGGACACACGTACCTCACCGGGGATCATCGAATGGGCTCCGTCACGGTGACCAGCTTGCGACCGTCCGGGAAAGTGGCCTCCACCTGGACGTTTGCAATCATCTCGGGTACCCCTTCCATCACGTCGTCGCGGGTGAGCACTTGCCGACCGGCGTTCATCAGTTCCGCAACCGTCATTCCGTCACGCGCACGCTCGAGAATCCAACACGAGATCAGGGCCATCGCTTCGGGGTAGTTCAGCAGTACCCCGCGCTCGCGGCGGTCGCGGGCGACCATGCCCGCAACGCTCAGGAGGAGCTTTTCGGTATCTGAAGGGGTGAGGTGCACTGACAAGCCCTTCCGGTTGTGAAACGACATCGATCGACAGCGTGCTGTCGGGCCGAGATTAGCATTGCCCGAAGCGTCGTCAGTATCCACGAGATTCACATCGTCGGCTACTTCAGCGCCCACTCGGCGCACTTGCGCTGCTCATCGAATTATTCGGGCGCCCAACGACGCTCAGCTCTGCGCCCCGGAGTGGGAACTATCACCACAACCAAAAAGTTTCACCCCCGTCTCCTGTTGGAAACGGGGGTGAAACATGATCGTGCAGTGTGCAATCCCAGGGGCTATCCGAAGCGGCCGGAGATGTAGTCCTCGGTGGCCTTCTGCGTCGGGTTCGAGAAGATCTTCTCGGTGTCGTCGATCTCGACGAGCTGCCCGGGCTTACCGGTTGCCTCGAGGTTGAAGAATGCCGTCTGGTCACTCACACGCGCAGCCTGCTGCATGTTGTGCGTGACGATGACGATCGTGAAGTCCTTCTTCAGCTCGGTGATCAGGTCCTCGATCGCGAGAGTCGAGATCGGGTCGAGCGCGGAGCACGGCTCGTCCATGAGCAGAACGTCGGGCGAGACGGCGATGGCACGCGCGATGCACAGACGCTGCTGCTGACCGCCTGAGAGGCCGCCACCGGGCTTGTCGAGGCGATCCTTGACCTCGGTCCACAGGTTGGCACCGCGCAGCGAACGCTCGGCCACCTCGTCGAGCTTCTTCTTGCTGCGCTCGCCCTGCAACTTCAAGCCCGCGACGACGTTGTCCTTGATGGACATGGTCGGGAAGGGGTTGGGTCGCTGGAACACCATGCCGATGGTCTTGCGGACGCCGACAGGATCGACGTTCGAGCCGTAGATGTCCTCGCCGTCGAGCAGGACCGAACCCTCGACGCGCGCACCGGGAATCACTTCGTGCATGCGGTTGAGTGAACGGAGAACGGTGGACTTGCCGCAACCGGACGGGCCGATGAAGGCGGTGACGCTCCGGGGCGGGACGGACAGGCCCACATCGGCGACGGCGTGGAACTTGCCGTAGTAGATGTTGACGTCCTTGAGATCCAGACGCTTGGCCATTACCGGCTCCCTACTGAGTTGTTGACGCTGTTGAGTACGAACATGTTCCGAGGCCGCATCACTTGCTTCTGACCTGTGAGAAGTGACCGATCAGCTTCGCGACGATGTTGAGGATCGCGATCAGCAGGATCAGGGTCAGTGCTGCGCCCCAGATGCGGTTGGTGCCGGCGTCGGTGGGGTTGTTCATCTCGGCGACCATGACGGAAGGCAGAGTGCCCATTTCGCCGTTGAACAGGTCGAAGTTGATGAACGGCGCGTAGCCGACGAGGATCAGCAGCGGCGCGGTCTCACCGAGCACGCGGGCCAGGGCCAGCATGACGCCGGTGATGATGCCGGGAAGCGCCGTCGGCAGAACGATTTTCGAGATGGTCTTCCACTTCGGCACACCGAGCGCGTACGACGCCTCGCGCAGATCCATCGGGACGATGCGCAGCATTTCCTCGGTGGAGCGGATGACGACCGGGACCATGAGAAGGACCAGAGCCAGCGACACGGCGAACGCGGACTTGGGGAAGCCGAAGGTCGCGATCCACAACGCGTAGATGAACAGCGCAGCCACGATCGACGGAACACCGCTGAGGATGTCGACCATGAACGTGGTGAGCTTGCCCAGCTTCGACTTCCGGTCGGCGTACTCCACCAGGTAGATCGCGACGAAGATACCGAGCGGGATGGAGAAGACCGCGCACACGATGCCTTGCAGCAGGGTGCCGATCAATGCGTGATAGATACCGCCGCCGTCGGCCGACGCCGTCAATCCGCTCAGCGAGTTGGTGAACCACGTGGGCGACGTCAGAGCGGGCAGGCCCTTGGCGATGACCGTGAAGAGCACCCAGACCAACGGGATGAGCGCGATGACGACTGCCAAGCTCACCAGGATGGTCGCGATGACGTCCTTGGCACGACGACGGGCGCCGACGCCTTGGAAAGTGGGGGCCTTGACCGGCCGGTCCAGAGTGGAGGTCATGGGTCAGTCCTTCTTTCCGGCGATCACTGCGCGGGCAGCCGCGTTGACGACGAAGGTCAGTACGAACAGCACCAGTCCGGCCGCGATGTACGCGCCCGCCTGGATGTCGTTGTTGAACTCCGCGTAGCCGAGGGCGATCTTGGAGGCGATGGTCGAGCCGCCGTCGAACAGCGACCAGCCGAAGGCCTGAGAGGTGGTGCGCAGGATCAGGTACAGCGCCATCGTCTCGCCTAGTGCGCGTCCGAGACCGAGCATCGAGCCGCTGATGTAGCCGGACTTACCGAACGGGATGACCGTGGTGCGCACAACTTCCCAGCGCGTGGCGCCGAGAGCGAGTGCAGCTTCGATCTGTGAGCGCGGGGTCTGGATGAACACCTCGCGGGTCACTGCGGTGATGACCGGAAGGATCATCACGGCGAGGACGATGCCTGCGGTGAAGATGGTGCCGCCGCCGGTGATCGATCCGCTGCCGTCGGCGAAGAGCGGGAACCAGCCGAGAGTGTCGTTGAGCCACACCGCGACCGGGGTGATCGCCGGAGCGAACACGAGAAGTCCCCACAGGCCGTAGACGATGGACGGCACGGCCGCGAGAAGGTCGATCGTGTACGACAGTGGCCGCGTGAGCCACTTGGGTGAGTACGAAGTCAGGAAGATCGCGATGCCCAGTGCGATCGGCATCGCGAGCACCAGTGCGAACAGCGAGACCAACACCGTGACCTGGAAAAGATCGAGGACACCGAACGCCATCGCGTTGATGTTCTGCGTCACCCATTCACGGCTGGTCAGGAAGTTGACCTGGTTCCGGCTCAAAGCAGGAACAGCACGCCAGATCAGGAACGCGCCGATCGCCGCGATGACAACCGTGATGAAGATTGCCGAACCGGATGCGAGCGAGCTGAAGATGCGGTCACCCGGACGGGTCACCGTCTTGCTGTTGCCGCTTCCCGGACCGTCACCCTTCGGAGGATGCTCGGTTTCTGGAGCCTTGGTGGAAGTAATCGTGTCCTCCGTGGTGCCGTTCGGACCGCCCACCCCGGCCCCGCTGGTTGCGGGGCCGGGAGAACGAGATGTCGAGGTGATGGGCGCGTCACTCATGTGCGCTCACTTCCTTCACGTCTGAATGTAGATCCATGAGCTTGTCCGCACGAGTCTCTAGGTCAGCTGATTGCCGTGATGGACGCGTTGAGGCGATCCTGGACGTTGGCCGGCAGCGGGACGTAACCCTGCTCGGCCAGGTTGGCCTGACCCTCGTTGGCCGCGCTCGTCAGGAACGACTTCACTGCTGCGGTGGTGTCCGCGTCGTAGCCCTTGGAGCAGACGATCGAGTACGTGGCGAGAACCAGCGGGTATGCGCCGGCTTCGTTGGTCTTGAAGATCGACGCGAGGTCGAGCGTCAGGTCGCCGGTTGCGTCGGACTTGAACTTCGCGCCTGCGATCGACTTTGCGGCCGAGTCGTTGGTCAGTGCGACTGCCTCGGAGCCGGTGTTGATTTCTGCAACCGAGAGCTTGTTCTGATCGGCGAACGACTTCTCGACGTAGGTGATCGAACCCGGTGCCGTGGCAACTGCCTGTGCAACGCCCGCCGAACCCTTGGCGCCCTCACCGACGCCACCGGTGAAGTCGGACCCTGCGCCCGACGTCCAAGCACCGTTCGATGCCGCGTCGAGGTACTTCTGGAAGTTGTCGGTGGTGCCCGAGGAATCGGAGCGGATCACGGTGGTGATCTTCTCGTCGGGAAGCGAAGCACCGGAGTTGAGCGCGGCGATTGCCGGATCGTTCCACTTGGTGATGCCACCGTTGAAGATCTTCGCGAGAACTTCTGCGTTGAGAACGAGCTTGTCGACGCCGTCGAGGTTGTATGCAACTGCGATCGGGCCGAAGACGAGGGGAAGGTTCCAGGCTTCGCCGCCGACGCAACGCTCCTTGGCCTTGTCGGCCTGCTCGTCCTTGATGGCCGAGTCGGAGCCGGCGAAGTCGATCTGGCCGGCGATGAACTGCGTGCGACCGTCGCCCGAACCGCTGGGGTTGTAGGCGACGTTGACGGTCTTGCCCTTTTCCTGGCACACGGAGATGTAGGTGGCGACGAACTGGTCCATGGCATTCTTCTGTGCCGAGGAACCAGCGGCAGAGAGGTTGCTCTTGCCTTCGCACGTTGCGTTCGATGCGGACGCGTCCACACCCGTCGACGACGAGTTGTTGTCGCTGCCACATGCGGCCAAGGTCATGGCGCCCACGGCCACTACACCGAGCAGGGCACCACTGCGCTTGAGATTCACCAAGATCCTCCGGAAATCGCTACCGCCACGCCCACGATCGGGCGGCGACATGAGATGCAAAATGATTGAAATCTGCATCAGGCAACACGGCGCTGCCCACAGAGAAAAGTAGGCGGGCGCGGTGTCCGGTTGGACCACACATGGTTAACAGAGAATGAACAGACTGGACATTTCTGCGTGTTCGACTGTGACGTCAGAGCGCGCGAGCGTAAGCCATGTCCACGTGGAACCGATCGAAGCCGAGTCGCTCGTACGTGTGGAGGGCGGCAGTGTTGTCACCTTCGACGTACAGAAGGACCGTTCCGAGGCCGCGATCGCGCAGGTAATGCATGCCTGCGAGAGTCAGCACTCGGCCGAGACCACGTCCCTGCGCCGCGGGATCGATCCCCACGACGTACACCTCCCCCAGCTCGGGATCGTCACCTTCGGGTGCGTGCACCTTGGTCCAGTGAAAGCCGAGAAGAGTATCGGGATCGGTGTCCGCGAACGCCATGAACAGACCGGCAGGGTCGAACCAACCTTCGGCCGTTCTCTCGTCGATCTCCGCCTGGGTCCAGCCACCCTGCTCGGGATGCCAGGAGAAGGCCGCGTTGTTGACGCGAAGGATCTCGGAATCGTCTTCGGGCCCACGGTACGTCCGCATCGTTATACCTTCGGGCACAACGATTTCCGGAAGCTGCGGAGCATCGAGCGGTCGACGCAGCTGGAGGAGTTCACGAACGCTGACCAAATCGAGGCTCTTGGCGAATTCCACTGCGGCGTCGACGTTTCCGTGCGCCCAGACTCGCGTGCCCGGCCGACCTTCGTCGAATACCGCTGCGGCAAGCCTGGTTCCGATACCACGGCGCCGCGCCTGCGGGTCGACCACCAACTCGGCCATGTCGGGATGCTCGTCCGAACCGGCTTGCAGCTGTGCATAACCGACGACCGTATCGCCGTCGAGTTCGAGAAAGTGTCGTGCTGCGCCGCGCCCGGCAACGACATGGCGCCCCTGTTCCGACACGGGTGCCTTGCCGTCGAACTCGGTCGCGCGATCGAGAAGCGCGGAAACCTGCTCGGCGGATCCGGCCGGCAGTGAATCTGTCCAACCCACGTCAGACCACCGATCCGTCGGCCGCGTCGTAGTCGACGTCTTCGTCGTCCTCGAACTGAACGGGAGCAGCTGCGCCGCCCTTGGCCCTGGTCGGACGTACTGCCTTGTATCCGACATTTCGGACTGTACCGATCAAGGACTCGTATTCGGTGCCGAGTTTCGCCCGCAGACGACGCACGTGGACGTCGACCGTCCTGGTGCCGCCGAAGAAGTCGTAGCCCCACACTTCCTGCAACAGCTGTGCCCGGGTGAATACCCGACCGGCATGCTGCGCGAGGTACTTGAGCAGCTCGAATTCCTTGTAAGTCAAATCAAGGGGCCGTCCACGCAGTCGTGCCGTGTACGTCCCCTCGTCGATAACCAGTTCGCCCAGCGTGATCTTTCCCGACGCTTCCGGACTGGCAACACCGCCGCTGCGGGCGACCAACAACCGCAATCGGGCGTCCACCTCAGCCGGACCGGTACCGGGAAGCAGAATGTCGTCCAACCCCCAGTCGGCGTTGACGGCAACGAGTCCGCCTTCGGTGAGGACGGCGACCACAGGTACTGCGGATCCTGTGCTTCCGAGCAATCGACACAACCCGCGTGCGGCAGCTAGATCAGTGCGCGCATCCACCAATGCCACGTCCGCGGAACTTGCCTCGAGTAGCGAGGAAACCTCTGTGGGGGCAGGCCGAACCGAGTGCGCCAGCAACGCCAACGCCGGTAGTACAGCTTCCGGGTTGGGGTCGGAGGTGAGGAGGAGCAGTTCCACACGGCCTCCTATCTAGTAGCCCGCGCAACCCGTGAGGGCAACGCTCGAGTAGTTCGACGCTTTTGGTCGGTCCCTACATTAGCGTGCCTGGTACCGGGGCCGTCGCATCGAACCCCGACCGGAGTCCGTCACAATGGTGCGGTGCGCAAACTGATCATCGGCATCGTCTTTCTCCTCGGCCTCGGACTGGTGGCCGATTTCGGCGCTGCCGCGTACGCCGAGTACCGGGTTTCCCGCGAGCTCCGAACCGGCGCATCACTCGAGTCGGATCCTGAGGTCACCTTCAATGGGTTCCCCTTCCTCACCCAAGCACTCGGCGGGAAATACAAGGACGTCTACGTCAGAGCTACCGGCGTCCAGAGCGACGTGGTCGGCGAAGTGACCGTCGAAGCCGACCTGCGCGGGGTCACCGTTCCCTTCTCCGACATCGTGAACGGCAATGTCACCCAGCTCCCCGTCGACAAACTCGACGGCCGGATGGGAATCAACGCCACCGACCTCGGAAAGCTGCTCAACATCCCTGACCTGCAGGTATCTTCGCCGCCGGCCAACAAGTCGGATGGCACCGGGGGCAGCGGTGGAACGGGCGCGAGCACCGCGGGGGCCGTCGTGCTGACCGGAACGGTTGCCGTCGGTCCGGTCGAGACTGCAGTGAGCGTCCAGGCCAACCTGGTTCTGGAAGGTGGGCAGGTCAAGATCGTCGCAAGCAACCTGTACTTCGGTCCGGAGGGCAAAGCCGATTTCTCGATCCCCGCAGCACTCGAACCCGTGGTCCTCGGATTGTTCAGCTACACGATCGATCCGCAGGCACTCCCCTACGGAATTCAGCCGAGCCTGGTCTACGCGGAAGGCGGAAGAATCGTGATCGAAGGCAGCGCCGAAAACACGACGATCGATCTCGCAGAGCTGCAGAACCGATGACCGGGATCACAATTCTGCTGGTCGCGCTTGTCGCCGTCGTCGCGGTCGGGCTCTTTCTCAAGTCACGCAACGGAGCAGTCCGAGCCACCACCGCGGCATCCGGCACCACGAACAGCCGCCTCGAACTGCTGAGTTCTGCCGGAGTGTCTTCGCCGAACGGCGGGCCCGTCGTACTGCATTTCTCCGCCGACTGGTGCGGACCGTGCGCGGCAGTACGCCGCGTCGTCGGCCAGGTTGTGGTTTCGATGGCGGACGCTCCCCGTCCGCCGGTGGAGATCGAGCTCGACATCGACAAGGAACCGGCTCTGGCACGCGAAATGAGCGTCCTGTCGCTGCCCACCACGTTCATCCTCGACGGTGGCCTGGAGGAACAGTTCCGAGTGTCCGGAGTGCCGTCCGCAGCCGATCTGAAAGCTGCGCTCGTACCACTATCCGGACCCCACGAGCCAAAATCCGAGAATTCGGGGTAAACTCGCCGACGTGCAAACCCGCCACGAGCTGATGCTCACCCGACGCCGCGCAGTAGACCTGTGCCGCCTCGGGGGCTGTTGCTGTACCTGTTGCTGATCACCACATCCGTCAGATCTCTCTGACCTTCGAGCTTTCGCTCACGTGATCAATCCACCGAGTGGGACTTTTGCGTCCCCTTTTCTCGGTCCAGGCAAGCACCATGCAATCCAGCGCAGGAGCACTCCCGATGTCCACAACCACAGCCCAGCTCGAGCAAGTCGACGTCCGCGGACCTCGGTTCGCCGCGTGGGTCACCACCGGCGTTCTCGTTCTCACGCTCATCCTCTCGACCTTCTCTCTGCCCGCCGCCACCGTCGTTCTCGCATTGCAGGCGATCGTCTTCGCAGTCGGAGCGGTACTCGGCCCCAAGCGCAGCCCGTACGGCCAGATCTTCGGCAAGCTCGTCGCCCCGCGACTCTCGCCGGTCAGCGAACGCGAACCCGTGGCGCCGTTGCGCTTCGCTCAGTTCGTCGGCTTCGTCTTCGCGTTGGCAGGCACGGTCGGTTTCCTGGCCGGGTCGACGATCGTCGGCACCGTTGCCACCGGCTTCGCCCTGTTCGCGGCCCTGCTCAACGCCGCGTTCGGCATCTGCCTCGGCTGCCAGATCTACCCACTCGTCGCCAGGCTGCGAAATACCGGCCGCGCGACCACCGCGTGAAAACGCTTGCCACACAACCCCGCTGAACCCCTGCTAGATATCGACCGATGCAAGACCACATCGAAAGGAACACCATGGCTCGCTCCGACGTCCTAGTCTCCGCTGACTGGGCTGAGCAGAACCTCAACACCCCCAAGACCGTTTTTGTCGAGGTGGACGAGGACACCAGCGCATACGACGGCGGCCACATCGAGGGTGCAGTCAAGCTCGACTGGCGCAAGGACCTCCAGGACGGCGTCCGACGCGACTTCCTGAACCAGGAGCAGTTCTCGGACCTGCTCTCCGCCAAGGGCATTGCGAACGACGACACCGTCGTTCTCTACGGTGGCAACAACAACTGGTTCGCTGCTTACGCGTACTGGTACTTCAAGCTGTACGGCCACCAGGACATCAAGCTGATCGACGGCGGCCGCAAGAAGTGGGAACTCGACGGACGCCCGCTCTCCAAGGACGCAGTCAACCGCGAAGCCACGCAGTACAAGGCCGAGACCCCCGACTTCTCGATCCGCGCATTCCGCGACGAGGTCATCGACGCCATCGGCAGCAAGAACCTCGTCGACGTTCGCAGCCCTGACGAGTTCTCCGGCAAGATCCTCGCTCCCGCCCACCTTCCGCAGGAGCAGGCGCAGCAGCGTGGCCACGTCCCCGGAGCCATCAACATCCCGTGGAGCACCACCGCAAACGAGGACGGCACCTTCAAGTCGGACGACGACCTCACCAAGCTGTACGCGGAGAAGGGCTTCGACGACACCAAGGAAACGATCGCCTACTGCCGCATCGGCGAGCGCTCGAGCCACACCTGGTTCGTACTGCAGGAGATCCTCGGCAAGAACAACGTCAAGAACTACGACGGCAGCTGGGTCGAATACGGCTCACTCGTCGGCGCACCGATCGAATTGGGAGCCTGATCATGTGTGGAGCACCTACCCAGGGGCAGACCCTGCCTGCCGGCGTCGACGTCGAGAAGGAAACGGTCATCACCGGCCGCGTTCTCGCCGCTGACGGCCAGCCCATCGGCGGCGCATTCGTGCGCCTGCTCGACGGCTCCGGAGAGTTCACGGCCGAGGTCGTGGCATCGGGAACCGGCGATTTCCGCTTCTTCGCCGCTCCGGGCGAGTGGACCGTTCGTGCACTGTCCAGCTCGGGCAACGGCACATCCACCGTCGCTCCCGAGGGCTCGGGCGTGCACAACGTGGACGTGACCGTCAGCAAGTAATTCCTGCTTTTCCAGGCGGCCCCGCACCCCTTCGGTGCGGGGCCTTCTGCATTCCGGCTCCCGATTTTTCCGGTCGGTCGCCGCGGTCTAAGATGTACCCGTGGTCATTTTCTTCGAGGTACTCCTCGCACTCGCATCCGTCATGATCGCTTGGTTCTCCGTGTACGTCGTGTACCGCTTGGTCACCGACGAGTCGTGAGTCAGGCTCCGGATTCAGGGTCCGACGCGACCGCTGACGATTCCGCCTCTGCAGGTGCCGTAAGGCGCGGCAGCGGGGACGAAGCTGTCGCCATCGCCGTCGAGCGCTCCAAGTCGACGGCGTCGCTCAACATTCCGACCCTGCCGGACCTTCCGTTGCCAGAGGACACCGCAAACCTGCGCCTCGGCCCGGACATCAATCCCGAACTCCTCGCACTGCTCCCCCTCGTCGGCGTCTGGCGCGGCGAAGGCGAAGGGCACGACGAGACCGGTGACTACGCCTTCGGTCAGCAGATCGTCATCTCTCACGACGGCGGCCCCTACCTCAATTGGGAGTCCAGATCTTGGCGTCTCGACGCCGAGGGCAAGTACGTGAGCCCTGATCTGCGCGAGAGCGGGTACTGGCGCATGGGCGGCGACGGCATCCCGGGCAGCGTCAACCAGGAAGTCGTCGAACTCCTGCTCAGCCACAGCTCCGGCGTCGTCGAAATGTACTACGGCCGTGCGCTCACCCAGGCGTCGTGGGAACTTGCCACCGACGTGGTGATCCGCAGCCAGTCCGGTGCACTGTACGGCGGCGCGAAGCGCCTCTACGGCATCGTCGAAGGCGGCGACCTCGCGTACGTCGAAGAGCGGATCATGTCTGACGGTGGCCTGGAACCGCGCCTCTCGGCGCGGCTGACCCGCTACATCGGCTAGTTCTGCTGTGCGCCTTTATTAACCCCCGGCGGTTAATAAAGGCGCACAGCAGATCCATCCACAGGCACCGACAAATTCCACAGGCGGGCTCTGGAGCGGCAGTTTCGACCGATTCCTGTCGGACCGCGATCTCACGGTATTCGCATGAACTGCGACTACATCGATCCTGATCTCCGAAGACTCTTCGACTTCCAGCACGGGCTCGCGACCAATAAACAGCTGCGCCCTTTCGGCTATTCACCGCGGCGCATCCAACATCTGGTCGAATCGGGTCAATGGACTTCCGTCCTCCACGGCGTTCAATCCAGCACCAACGGCCCACTCAACCGAGCAATGATTCTCGAGGCCGCCCTTCTGTTCGGCGGCGGAGAGACCTACCTGAGTCACCGGACTGCTGCTGAAGAGTGGGGGCTCACGCACATCGAGTCCGAACTGCCGGTCCACATCACGGTCCGATACGGCAGATCCTCACGCTGTCAGAGTCCGACGGTCAGACCCGAACGCTCCCCGGCGCGCCCCGTTCCGTTGGGGTGGTCCACTGCCCATCCCGGAGTGATCGTTCATCGTTCACGCGCTCAGGCCCACATCGGCGTTGCCACGCAGCCTGCTCGTACTTCGCTGGCCGACACCGCAATTGACCTGGCAGTTGCAGAGCCGTCGGCTCGCGACGCCGCTCGTTCTCTGGTCCGATCGGCCACGGCGTGCAAGGTGTCGCGGATGGAACTACGCACCCGAATGGAATGCCGCCGGCCGAGGCGATATGTCAAAGCGCTGTCGTCGACGTTGGACCTCTTGGATCGCGGCGTCCAGTCGATACTCGAACATCGCTACGCAATCGAAGTCGAGCGCGCACACGGTTTACCGGAGGCGCGACGGCAATCGCCGGTCCTCGTCGATGGGAGAACTCTCTACGAGGACGTCGACTACCGCAATTGCGGTGTCGCACTGGTCGTTCGACTCGACGGTTTTGCCTTCCACTCTTCTCGGGCGACTGCACTGCGGGATCGGCGGCGAGGTAACGCATCCGAACTGTCAGGCAACGCCACACTGGTCTTCGGTTGGGAGGAGGTGGAGGGGGCCTCGTGCCGAACTGCAGCCGAGGTCAGAGCGATCCTCGAGCGCGGTGGATGGTGGGGGCCTAATCCTTGTCCACGCTGTGCGCCTTTATTAACCGCCGGGGGTTAATAAAGGCGCACAGCACGAAGCGACCCCCGAGCCACACCCACGCTTTCGCGCGGATCCCGGTCGGACTGATCGGGGGCTCGGGGGTCGGGTGGCTGCCTGGGATTCGCCGGCCGCTCACGCGGTAAGTGAATTCCATCAGCGATTGCGGCTAGCTGGCAGCCACCTCACGCGTCCGTCTGTACTTCAATTTCAGACCACCTCCTTCCTTGTGTAAAGGAGAAAGTACGCCCACTTCACGACGACGGCAACGTATTTTCCACAGAAACTTTTCCGACGCATATCACCTGGTCAGCTGCTGCGCCGTCCGGAAGTTGGTGGGTGACGACAACAACGGTTCGCGAAGAATCGACCAGCGTTGCGTCGCGACTGAGCAACTCGCGGAGCAACTGAGCGCCTGCCTCCGCGTCCATGTGCTCGGTCGGCTCGTCGAGCAGCAGCACCTCCGCAGGCGAGACGATCGCGCGTGCCAACAGCAACCGACGACGCTCACCGCCCGAAACCGCTCGCATACCGCCGACCAGGTAGGTATCGAGCCCTTCCGGCAGTTCCGACAACCAGTCGCCGAGACCAACTGCGGCAAGTGCCTTCTCCGCGTCCTCGGCGGTGAGGTCACCCCGCGCAACGCGCAGGTTCTCGAGTACCGACGTCTCGAAGAGGTGTGCGTCTTCGGCGAAGTACCCCACGTGCGTGCGCAGGTCGGCCGGATCGATATCCGAAATATCCACTGCGCCAACGCGAACTGTTCCCGCGACGGGCGGCAGCAACCCCGCCATCGTCATCAGTGCGGTGGTCTTTCCGGATCCACTCTCCCCGACGACGGCAACGCGGGCACCGCGAGGAAGATCCACGGAGAGCGGTTCGGTCACCTTTCCCCCGGGCCAACCCGCCTGCAATGCATGCACGCTGAGAATCCCGTTCTCCGGCCACGCACGATTTCCTTCGACGTGTTCCGCGTCGGCTCGATCGAGTACCGCCATGATGCGAGCCGACGCCAGCCGCGCCTTGGTCAATGCAACTGCCGCGCTGGGCAGTATCGCGGTTCCCTCGAAAGCCGACAGCGGAAGCAGTACAAGGATTCCCATGGACATCGGTGACATGTCGGTGGTTCCGTACAGCGTAATTCCGATCAGCAGGGCACCGAGGACGCTCACGCCGATTGCCAGGGGCGTCGCAGCGGCGGCAAAGGCACTCGGTACCGCCGCGCGATCGGTTGCATCGACCACCTCGTTCTCGGCGGACACAGCCTCGCTCACCGCCTGATCCAAGCGACCTGATACTCGAAGCTCAGCGGAATGGTCGAGCGCGGTAACCGCCGACTCACTGAATCGCGCTGCGGCAGCTGAACTGTCGGCCTCCGCAAGTCGAGCAGCTCGCGCCGACAGCCAGGGCGCCGCAATCCCGGACACCGCCAGCGCAACAGCCAGAATGAGTGCGGCCGGAACCGAGATGAACAACAGGATTCCCACCGCGGCGAAGGCGAGGGCAACCGAAACAGCAATCGGGATCAGCGCTTTGACGACGACGTCGCCCAGCGCGTCCACGTCGGAGCCCGTACGGGAGAGCAGGTCACCGCGTCGTAGTCCGGCGGCGGCCGCGGGATCTCCCGCTGCCAACTGCTGGTAGATCCTCGACCGCGCTGCGGTGGTGCCGCGCAATGCGACGTCGTGCGTCGTCAATCGCTCGAGATAGCGGAAGACGCCACGCGAGATTCCCAGTGCACGCACGGCAACCACAGCGACGCTGAGATCGAGAACGGGAGGCATCTCCCATGCGCGCGTGATCAACCATGCGGACAGCGCGGCCAAGGCGAGTGCGCTACCAAGTGTTGCCACACCGGCGGCCACCGCAGTCAGTAAGCGTCGTGGTCGAAGTTCCAGTAGCCGAAGAGCACGCAGAAGCGGATCGTGAGCGTCACTTCTCATGAGCGCGCACCTCGACGATCCGGTCAGCTGCGGCGAGCACACTCGGACGGTGGCCGATCACGACGACTATGTCGCCGCGCTCCGCCCGTGCTCTCAGAGAAGCCAACACTGTCCCTTCAGAATCGGAATCGAGGTGAGCGGTGGGTTCGTCCAGGACAAGAACTGCGCGGTCGGAGGCGAGCACGCGTGTCAGCGCCAGTCGTTGTCGCTGCCCCAGCGACAAACCTGTGCCGCCGACGCCGATAACGGTCTCGACACCCGCAGGCAGCTCGGCCAATACCGCGTCGAATCCCGTCGCAGCAGCGGCGCGAGCCAATGCTTGCGCATCGACGACCCCGGTGAGATCGAGATTTTCACGAACGGTGCCGGGTAGGAGGACCGGATGCTGGGGAAGCCATGCCAACTGACTCCACCACGCGTACTCGTCCAGGTCTCGGACATCGACGCCGGCGACCGTCACGCGGCCACTGCTCGGTTCGATCAGTCCGAGTAGCGCGTGCACTGCCGTCGACTTGCCGCAGCCGTTGGGACCGGTGAGCACGGTGATCTCCCCTGGTGACGCCACGGCGGAAAGTTGAGACGGTGCGACTCCCCCACGAGAGGTCACGCCGAGTCCGTCGAAGACGATGTCGGCGCCGCAAGCGACCACCGTCGTGCTACCACCCTCCGGTGCCGCAGAATCCGCCTCGATCACCTCGAATGCCTTGTCGGCTGCCGCCATTCCGTCCTCGGCGGCGTGGAACTGGGTTCCCACCATCCGAAGCGGCAGATACACCTCGGGTGCGAGGATCAACGCGACTATCCCCGGCTCGAGTGACATGTCCCCGTACACGAGTCGCAAGCCGATGCTCACGGCCACCAATGCGACGCAGAGTGTTGCGAGCAGTTCAAGCACCATCGAGGACAGGAATGCGACGCGGAGGGCAGACATGGTCGTTCGCCGATGGGCGTCACCAAGTTCACGGACTCGCTCGGCAGGGCCTTGCTGACGACCGAGCGCTCGCAGCGTCGGCAGTCCGGCAAGTAGATCGAGCAGCTGCGAAGACAGCGTGGTCATCGCTGCCAACGTCTTCTCCGACTTACCCTTCGTCAGCAAGCCGATCAGAATCATGAAGATCGGGATCAGCGGCAACGTCACGAATATGATGACCGCGGACGTCATGTCCTGCACCGCAATGACTATCAGGGTGATAGGCGTCAGTGTCACCGACAGGACCAGAGCCGGAAGGTATCCCGTCAGGTACGGGCCGAGGCCGTCGACACCGCGGGTGACCACGGTCGCGATCTCGTCACGCCGAGGATCCAGATCGCGCGGACTCATCGCCGTCGCCGACGTCAGCACGCCGTTCTTGATCTCGGCAACGACGCGAGTCGACGCCCGGTGTGCGTATCTGGTCTGCAGCCAGGTCCCCAGAACCCTGACCGCCACAGCTGCGGCCAGAACAACCAATTCGGTTGTCCACGAAGAAACATCCACAGTTCGAGTGGTGATCACTCCGGCCAGGACTCGGCCGATCATGAGCGCCGCGACGATGACCATCACGACGTTCACCATCGACAGAGCGACCGTCAGGATCAGATAGCCGCGCGCAGAAGCGGAATGTCGCCACAGCCGCGGGTCGATCGGCCCCCGGCGACGCTCCCGAGTGGTGGGAGCGTCGCCTACTTCGATAGTCACGTGAATTCGACCGTCAGTTCTTTCGTGTTTCGAATCTTTTGTGATTGCGGGTTTGCCACTACCACGTCTTCTCCTTGAATCGCAGACCGATCGACGCCGGAATCTGCTTGGAGGAGATGCGCTGTCGGAACACCCAGTACGTCCAACCCTGGTAGATGATCACCACCGGCGTCATGAATGCCGCGGCCCACGTCATCACCTTGAGCGTGTACGGACTCGACGACGCGTTCTCGATGGTGAGGCTGTACGCCGGATCGAGCGTCGACGGCATGACGTTCGGGAACAGCGAGGCGAACAGCAGCACGACGGTGGCGATGACGGCCACACAGGTGAGAACGAAAGCCCAGCCTTCACGCTCGGCCCGCGTCAGGAAGACGACGCCGATCAGTGCAGCAGCAGCTGCGGCTACCAGAATCCACGTCCATCCCTTGCCGTAGGCGAGCTGCGTCCACAGGACGAATCCGCCGGCGACAGGAATAGCCGGAATTGCGAGTCGTGCAGCAATTTTCACTGCGTCTTCACGAACCTCGTCGGCACTCTTGAGCGCCAGGAACACAGCGCCGTGGAGAGCGAACACCAGCGCGGTGGTCAGACCGCCGAGCAGTGCGTACGGGTTGAGCAGATCGAAGAATCCCGACTCGACCTGCTTGTCGGCGTTGATCGCCACGCCCCGAACGATGTTCGCGAAAGCCACGCCCCAGAGAACTGCCGGGACCCAGGATCCGAAGATGATGCCCCAGTCGCAACGCTGACGCCATTTGTCGTCATCGATCTTGCTTCGCCATTCGATGGCACAGATTCGAACGATCAAGGCCACCAGGATGATCAGCAGCGGCAGATAGAACCCGGAGAACAAGGTTGCGTACCACTCCGGGAATGCCGCGAACATCGCGCCACCGGCGGTGATCAGCCACACCTCGTTGCCGTCCCACACCGGGCCGATCGTGTTGAGCGCCACCCGTCGACGCGTATCTGCCGGGAGGTCACTGCCTCTGCCGACGATCGGCATGAGCATTCCGACACCGAAGTCGAACCCTTCGAGGACGAAGTAACCGATGAAGAGCACTGCGACGAGCACGAACCATACTTCTTGAAGTCCCATGATCGCCTCCTAGTACGCGAACGACAGTTGTTTGGGCTTGTCCGGATCTTCCGGCTCGTCATGATCCGTATCGCCCGGTGGATGCATGTCGTGCTCCAACGGACCTTCCTTCGCGTACCGCACGATCAGCTTGAACCAGACAACACCCAGCGCTCCGTACAGGAGGGTGAAGGTGATCAGCGAAGCCCAGACGGTAGCCGACGCGTGGTCCGAAACACCTTGGTCGACAGTCAGTCTGATCATGTCGACGCCGGTCGGATTGGGATGCACCACCCAGGGCTGACGGCCCATCTCGGTGAAGATCCAGCCCGCGCTGTTCGCCATGAACGGAGTGGGAATCGCGACGAGACTGAGGATTCCGAACCACTTCTGGTCCGGGACCCGCCCCTTACGTGTGACCCACAGTCCCGCGAGAGCCAGTGCTGCCGAACCGGCGGCGAGGCCGATCATGGCGCGGAAAGACCAGTACGTGACAAAGAGATTCGGTCGGTAGTTGCCCGGTCCGAAGTCCTGCTCCGCCTGCTCCTGCAGTTGGTTCACGCCTTGCAGTTCGACGCCGGTGAACTTGCCCTCGGCCAACCACGACAGAGCGTATGGCACCTTTATTACGTGAGTCACGCTGTCGCAGTTGTTGTGAGTTCCGATGGTCAGGAGTGAGAAATCGGGATCCATCTCGGTCTCGCACAGCGACTCTGCCGACGCCATCTTCATCGGCTGCTGCTGGAACATGAGCTTGCCTTGGACGTCACCGGTGTAGATGATGCCGATTCCGGCCACGATCATGACGAGCAAGGCGAATCGTGTTGCCGGACGGTACATCGTGCGCGCATCGGATTCGAGGCGCTCGGCTTCGGCGGCCTCAGCCTGCTTGGCGCGACGCATGTTCCGCACCATCCACCAACCACTGATGCCGGCAACAAACGTCGCCGCCGTCAGGAAGGCGCCGGCAACCGCGTGCGGGAAGGCAGCAAGAGCGGTGTTGTTGGTCAACAGCTCCCAGATACTGGTGAGCTCGGCACGACCCGTCTCAGGGTTGTACGTCGCACCGACCGGATGCTGCATGAACGAGTTGGCCGCGATGATGAAGAACGCCGACGCGTTGACGCCGATCGCCACGAGCCAAATGCACGCCAGGTGTACAAGTTTGGGCAGCCTGCCCCAACCGAAGATCCAGAGTCCGATGAATACGGACTCCATGAAGAATGCGACCAGGCCTTCCAACGCGAGTGGAGCTCCGAAGACGTCACCGACGAATCGCGAGTACTCGCTCCAGTTCATTCCGAACTGGAACTCCTGCACGATGCCGGTGGCTACACCGAGTGCGAAGTTGATGAGAAAGAGCTTGCCGAAAAACTTGGTGAGCCGATACCAGTGGTCCTTTTTGGTGACCACCCACATCGTCTGCATGATCGCGATCATCGGTGCAAGTCCGATGGTCAGCGGAACAAGGATGAAGTGGTAGACGGTAGTGATACCGAACTGCCACCTGGAGACGTCCAAAGTATCCATTGGCTACTCCGAGAGTAGGGCCCTGGGACAGGCTTCGGGGTTCGAGACGCGGGCAGTCGCTCGGCCCCTGCGGACACGGTACTGCTGTCCGGTTTGGACCGCAGGACTTTGCTACTACCAAATGTAGTAGAGACCTGTCGCGATTCCTATTCGCCTATCGCCCTGCTGAATCCGAATCAATTGCACGTTCAACCAATTCCGCGAATTCCTCGGAGACCTTCGGCTCTGGCAATGCGAGCCCGTCGAGTGTATGGACGCGCGCGGCCAGCGTGACGCTCGAAACCATCCACACTCCGTCGGCCGCAATCAAATCCGCAGGTCGGAGGGTTTCGTATCGGCAATCGAAGCGAGCACTGCCGGCAACGTCGAACAGAGCACGCTGCGTCGTACCCATCAAAATGCCCTGTGCGGGAGGCGGTGTGATCAAAGTCCTGTCCCGAACGATCACCACCGTCGAGCGTGGCCCCTCCAACACATTGCCCTCGGAACTGACGAAGATCACATCGTCGGCACCCAAATTCGCCGCATATCGGAGCGCTGCCATGTTGGTTGCGTAGGACAACGTCTTCGCGCCCAGTAGCTGCCAGGGTGCCCGGGCAGAGAGATCGACCGAGAAACCTCGCTCGAGAGTCATCACCGACAGCCCCGATTCGCGGACCTGTCTGACCCGATCGGCCACCGGACCGACCATCACAAAGGCTGTCGGCTTGTCGCCGCTCTCCCTGCCGCGAGTCAGAACGAGACGAAGCGCGCCTTCCTTCTCGGTCCCCCACTCCTCGGCTGCCATCTCGATCGCCAGACGCCAGTCATCGAGAACGGGGGCGGGCAGACCCAGTGCCCGCGCGCTCAGAACCAGTCGACTCAGATGTCCCTCGACCACCCGCGCCCTACCGTCGCGTACCAACAGCGTCTCGAATACTCCGTCGCCGCGCACCACCGCCAGGTCGTCGGCGTGCAGAAACGGTGCGTCAGCATCGAGCACCTCATGGTCGAGAGTCACCAATACGCGATCAGGCATGCCATCAACCCTAACGATCCGCCAAGCCGCCGGGGCCGCCCTGTAACCGCGATCCCGCCCACACTCCTAGACTGGTCTTGTGGTCGACAACGCTCTTGTGCCCAACAGCCCACTTCTGACTTCCCCCGGCGCGGTCACCGCACCGGACGGTTCGGCCGACATCGGTGTCGCATGGCACTACGGCGATCCCCTCGGTGAACAGCGAACCGCGCAGCGCGCAGCAGTGGTGGTCGACCGCAGTCACAGATTCGTGATCGCCATTCCCGGCGACGAACGCCTCACGTGGCTGCACACGATTTCGAGCCAGCACATCGCCGCGCTCCCCGACGGCAAGAGTGCCGAGAACCTGAGCCTGGATGTCAACGGACGCGTCGAGCACCACTTCGTGCAGACGGACCTGGCCGGTGTCACCTGGATCGACACCGAAGCCGACCGCGGACCCGACCTCCTCTCCTTCTTGAAGAAGATGGTGTTCTGGTCCAAGGCCGAACCTCGAGACGGCAACGAACTCGCGGTATTGAGCCTGGTCGGTCCCGAATCCCCGGCTGTCCTCTCCGCGATCGGCGTGCAGACACCAACCGATGCCTACGACGCTCTCGCGCTGGCCGACGGCGGGTTCGTCCGCCGCATGCCGTGGCCCACCGAGGACTCTTTCGATCTGCTCGTCCCACGTGAGCAACTGGCGGCGTGGTGGACCAAGCTGACCGATGCCGGTGCCAAGCCCGCCGGAAGTTGGGCCTTCGAGGCGCTCCGCGTCGAAGCGAGGAGGCCTCGCCTCGGACTGGACACCGACGAGCGGACGATCCCGCACGAGGTCCACTGGATCGGCGGGCCGGCCGAACACGGCGCCGTCCACCTCGACAAGGGCTGCTACCGCGGTCAGGAAACCGTCGCCCGGGTTCACAATCTCGGCAAGCCCCCGCGCCATCTCGTCATGTTGCACCTCGACGGCAGCGCCGAAGCGGTCCCGGAACCGGGTGACCCGATCACGGCGGGCGGACGAGCAGTCGGACGTGTCGGGACCGTCGTCAATCATCACGAACTCGGCCCGATCGCGCTCGCTCTGATCAAGCGCAACATTCCGGTCGACACCGAACTGATGGCCGGCCCCAGCGCTGCGTCCATCGATCCGGATTCGATCGTCGCGGACGACGCACCCCAGGCCGGACGTGAGGCTGTCAACCGATTGCGCGGAAAGTGACGGGCATGGTCGACGCGGTCTGCGTCGTCCACACCGAACGTGACAGTGGCGTCAGGCGAGTCCCCCGGACCGCGATCGACAAGCGTCCCGTCGACGGCCGCGTAGCGGTCGGCCGACTCGGCCTGGGTGGCGACTACGTCTGCGACACCGAGTTCCACGGCGGCGCCTTCCAAGCTGTCTACGCGTATCAGCGCGACGAAGCGCAGCGATGGTCGGACGAGTTGGGCCGACCGCTCGCCCCGGGGTGGTTCGGCGAGAACCTCCACATCAGCGGAATGCTCGTCACGGACGCCGTGATCGGCGAGCGTTGGCACATCACCGGAGCCGAGGCGTCGGACGTTCTCGAACTCGAAGTAACCGCTCCCCGCGTCCCGTGCGGCACCTTCGGCATCTGGGCCGCGGAAAAGGGCTGGGTCAAAAGATTCACCGAGCGGACCGACGTCGGCGCCTACCTTCGCGTCAACCGGACCGGCACGATCGCCGCGGGCGACTCGGTCACCCGAGTCCACGTACCGGATCACGGAGTGACTGTTCGAGAAGTCTTTGCCGGAACCGACCCCGAGAGACTCCGACGGCTCCTCGCAGAACACACCGATCTTGCACCGAACGTCGCCGCGCGCGTCCAGAGGTTCGTCGAACAAGCAGAAGCGCAGGTGCACTCGTGAGTATCGAATTGGTGGAAGTGGTCCGCTCCGGATTCCGCGAATGCGTGCATCGCGGATCGGCCGTCATTCTCGGCGCAGACGGCGAGGTCGTTGTCGGACTTGGGGAAATTCACACACCCATCTACCCACGCTCGGCGAACAAGCCGCTGCAAGCCGTCGCTGCGCTTCGTAACGGCTTTGCACCCACCAGTCCGGAAGAGTTGGCCGTCGCGTCGTCCTCACATGCGGGCGAGGCCGATCACATCGAATTGGTCGCCGCGCTTCTCGCTCGCTACCAACTCGGTGTCGACCAGTTGCAGTGCCCCTCCGATCTGCCGGGCAACGAACTGGCCCGAGCCGAACTGATCGCAGCGGGCGAACTTCCCAGTCCGATCTACATGACCTGCTCGGGCAAGCACTCCGCGATGCTCGCGACGTGCGTCGTGAACGACTGGCCGCTCGAGACGTACATGGAGCCGACCCATCCGCTCCAACTCGCGATCCAGGAGACGATCTTCGATCTCAGCGGCGAGGAAGAGCAGGAACTCGGCATCGACGGTTGTGGTCTCCCGATCGTCCCGCTTTCGCTCACGAACCTGGCTCGGGCATTCGGACGCCTGCCCTCGGCTGAGCCGGACTCCCCTGAACGGGCTGTGGCCGACGCGGTCCGCGAAAACCCCTTCCTCGTCTCGGGCACGGGCCGCAACGATCAGCGCCTGATGTCCGCCGTGCCGGGTCTGTTCTCCAAGACCGGATACGACGGCATCTACGCCGGAGCGCTTCCAGACGGTTCCGCTTTCGCCCTCAAGATCGACGACGGCCACGAGCGGGCGCTCCTGCCATTGGCGGCAGCTCTGCTCAAGCGTATGAACACCGAGTGGACCGAGGAATTGGCGGCTCTCGCATCCGCTCCGGTCTTCGGCGGGGACGCCCGAGTGGGGACGATTCGCGCAATTCCCGGAAACTTCTGAGCAGTTCTCACAAAGTTCTGACGAGTTCTTTCAGCATCCTGGCAGCTCGCGGCCATAGTGAGAGCAATCAGACACGGCGGTGAGGCGTTCGTGGAAGCGGAAGCGACTTTTCCACGCTAGAGTGTGTGTCAGGAAACTTACACACTCAAACGGGGCCGCCAAATTCCCCAGGCCGCCCCGCGAAAGCGCGAGGGGGTCAGCCATGGGCCGCGGCCGGGCTAAGGCAAAGCAGACCAAGGTTGCACGCGAATTGAAGTACAGCGTACCGACCACGGATTTCGACAGCCTGCAAAGAGAGCTCGCAGGTGGATCGACCAACTCGCATCGGAGCAGTGTCCGATCGGACCAGACTTCCGATAGGGAAGGGCATGCGCGAGAGGACGACTACGACGACTGGCGGCGTTGACCGCGCACTGCCACCGCGCAGACTGTGAAATGAGGAAGAGCTGATCGCTCTTCCTCATTTTTGCGTTCCATTTTCTGCCCCGCGCCTGCTTGTACGGACACACAAAACTGCCCCACCGGATCTCTCCGATGGGGCAGCTGACGTTGCGGCCTAGAAGCGCGGGTGGTCTCCGGCCAGGAACGCACGCTCTGCAGCGGCGTCCGACGCCTTCTTGACGCTACCGAGCGTCCAGCAGTCGATGTGGCGTGCAGTCAGGACGGCAAGTGCGCGGTCGACGTCCTCGGGCGCCACGACGGCAACCATGCCGACGCCCATGTTGAAGGTCTGCTCCATCTCGGCGCGCTCGACGCGTCCGCGCTGCGCGATCATCGCGAACACCGGAGCGGGGCTCCAGGTTCCGCGATCGAGTTCGGCGACCAAGCCCTTGGGCATGACGCGCGCGAGGTTGTTGGCAAGGCCGCCACCGGTGACGTGGCAGAACGTGCGCACGTCGGTCTCGGCAGCGAGTGCCAGGCAGTCCTTGGCGTAGATCTTGGTGGGCTCGAGCAATTCTTCACCGAGCGTGCGGCCGAACTCGTCGACGTGTGCGCTCAGGTTCATGCGGTCGATCTCGAGCAGGACCTTGCGGGCCAGGGAGTAACCGTTGGAGTGCAGCCCCGACGAGCCCATGGCGATGACGACGTCGCCGGGGCGAACGCGGTCCGGTCCGAGCAGCTTCTCGGCCTCCACGACACCGACGCCGGTGGCGGAGAGGTCGTAGTCACCGTCAGCCATGATGCCGGGGTGCTCGGCGGTCTCGCCACCGAGGAGAGCGCAACCGGCCTGGATGCAGCCCTCGGCGATGCCGCTGACCAATTCCGCGACGCGCTCGGGGATGACCCGGCCGACAGCGATGTAGTCCTGAAGGAACAGCGGCTCGGCGCCACAGACGACGAGGTCGTCGACAACCATGGCGACGAGGTCGAGTCCGACCGTGTCGTGCTTGTCCATCGCCTGCGCGACAGCGAGCTTGGTTCCGACGCCGTCGGTCGATGCGGCGAGCAGCGGCTCCTTGTAGTCACCCTTGAGGGAGAACAAGCCGGCGAAACCACCGAGGCCACCCATGACCTCGGGGCGGCTGGCCTTCTTGGCCAGAGGGGCGAAGAGTTCCACCGCCCGGTCGCCTGCGGCGATATCGACTCCTGCTGCCGCGTAGGAGGCGCCTGCGGTGCGGTGACTGTCCTCGGTCATCGGGTTACTACTCCAGCCTTGTATTTCTCGCGAGCACGTATTGCTCGTGCACAGGTAAGTGGTCTTGCAATGTGAAGTGTTTGCAATCCTCGTGACGCGAGATGGATCGTTCGACTCGAGACCCAGAGCGCGCACACAAATACCGACGATTACGCCCATACGCTACCGGACCGGCCCCCTCGGTGAGACCTCGCGTACCCCGAGACGTCAGTTCTGCAGCCGCGCACCGATCGAGGAGTGCAGCGCTCGCAGACTGTTCTGCCCGAGTGCAACGGTCTCGGATTCGATGTGTTTGAGGAGGTGCCCGTCGTGGACGACCTTCTCGCTCGACTGGATCAGCACCGTGCCGGCTCCGGTGAAATCGAACTGGCGTTCTTCACCGGTATTCGCGCCGAACATGCTTCCCCGAACCGCGCCCAGGAAGCTCTGCATCCAGTCCGCATCGAAGTGATGGGACGGCGACGGGCAGTCGGCCCAACCCACCAACGCCTGCGGGTCGATGCGCAGCGGCGGCTCCGCGAACATGACCGGGCCGTTGGACGACGCCAGGAACTTGCCCGTTCCCAGCAGCGTCAAAAAGCCTGGGACGATGGACTGTTTGAGGTCCAGGCTCGTCTCGAAGGCGAGGAGATTGGCCGCGCGAATCGTGAGGTTGCCGTCGTCGAGGTCGTAGGAATTGATGTTGAATCCGCGGTCGCCGAGGATCAACTTGCCCTGCCCCTGGGCGAGCACCCAGTCGTCCGCGTAGAGCGGCGAAGAGAACCTGGCCGCGACGATCGCCGTCATGCTCGTGCGCCCGAGCGGCTCGAAGTTGATGTTTCCGTAGTACGCGATCATCGCGCCCTTGGACGTGAACCACGGTTGTCCGGCCATCTCGACGCAGAAGGCGTAGTCGTTGCCCGGGACGTTGTCGTTGGCGGGCAGAGTTGCCGGATTGTGAATTTCGATACCCATGCTCGTTGCCCTCTCAGAACTTCTGCTCGGACGCCTGGACCCAGACGGTGCCGGCGCCGGTCATCTTCAGCTGGATGGACTCCCCCGAGCCCTTGCCGACGGCCTCGCGCCAGCCGACGTTCGCGGAGATGTCGACGTTGATCTGACCGATGTGGCACACGTATGCCTGCGGGTCGACGACGACCTGAGGATTGTTCGGACCGACCTGCAACGGAATCGCGCCCCCGTGCGAGAGAACCGCGACGCTTCCCTGGCCGTGCAACTGCGTCGTGAACAGTCCTTGACCGGTCATCGCTCCGCGTACCGCTCCGCGCACACCGCCCTGCGACGTGAGAGCGACTATCGAACTCTGGAGGTAACCGTCGTGTGCGAGGAGTCGGTCGGCTTCGACCGTGAGCATCGACGAACCGTCGAGGTGGATGACCTCGACATACAAACCGGCGTGCCCGTAGAAGACCTCACCGTTTCCCTCGGCCGCCATCATGCGTGCATGCTCGCCGGACATCATGCGGCCGGCCATCCCGGCGATACCGCCCATGTTCGGCATGGCGCCTGGCCCACCGCCCATGCTGTGCGGGATGAAGCGGACGTCACCGGTGTAGTAGAGCATCGACCCGGTGCGGGCGAGCACGTTCTGGCCAGGCGCGAGGGTCGACTTGACGACCTTGCTGTTCACCAATTCCAACGGCATGGTTCAGCGCTCCTCGGGCTGGATGTAGACGACTCCGGATCCGTCGAATCGCAGCGAGAACGCTTCACCGCTGCCACCGCCGATCGCGGAGCGCCAGGTGACGTCGGTGACGAAGCTCTGGTTGAGCTGGCCGCGGTGAGCGACGAATGCGTCGGGATCGGCAACCAGCGGATACTGCGGGCTGACTTCGAGCGCGATGATCGGTCCGCCCTTCGACAGCACGGCCACCAGACCTGTGCCGCTGACGACCGTCGTGAACAAGCCCTGTCCGGAACCTGCGCCGCGGAGGCCGGCAAATTTCACATCGGTTCGCAGCTGTCCGACCAGTGCGAGCAACTGTGACGCTTCCACGTGCAGAGCGTCGTTGTCGAGTTCGATGATCGTGATGTCCTGGGCGTCGACCGCGAAGTAGACGGTGCCTTGTCCGCTGACTTCCATCAGGGACAGTGATTCACCTGCCGCCTTCTGTTTCAGCGCGGCACGTAACCCTCCGCCACCGCCCATACCGGCGTTCTTGAAGGTGATCGCACCCTCGTACGCCACCATCGAACCGTTGATCGCTTTGATGGTGTCCCCCACCAGGTCTGCGACCAGTACCCGGTGCCCATCCATTCTCAGTTGCGCCACGGAGGGCACTATGCCAGATGCTCACGACGTATGCCGTGTCGTCGAACGGAAAGTCGTGGAACAGAAAATCTGCCGCCCACATGTTGTGGACGGCAGATTCTCGGCTATCGATTTTCGGCGCTTTGCAGCTTTCGGTGTTCAGGGGCGGCTGAGCGCGCTCGCGTTGTCGTTGTCGCGAGTGGCCGTCGAACCTGCGGTGCTCTCGAGCATCCCCTCGAGGACGTTCTTGCCGATCGACGTTTCCTTGGGAAGCGCGATCGGGTAGGTCCCGTCGAAGCATGCGGCGCACAGACGGCTGGCCGGCTGCTCGGTCGCGGCGATCATGCCTTCGGTGGAGATGTATCCGAGCGTGTCCGCTCCGATGGAACGACGCACACCGTCGAGCATTTCCTCGAACGTCGCATCCTGTCCGCCTGCGCCGTTGGCAATCAATTCGGCCGGTGAGGCGAAGTCGATGCCGTAGAAGCAGGGCCACTTGACCGGCGGCGAGGCGATACGGACGTGAATTTCGAGGGCGCCGGCTTCGCGGAGCATCCGGATGAGCGCACGCTGAGTGTTACCGCGGACGATCGAATCGTCCACCACCACAAGCCGCTTGCCGCGGATGACTTCCTTGAGCGGGTTGAGCTTGAGCCTGATACCGAGCTGACGGATCGTCTGCGACGGCTGGATGAAGGTACGGCCGACGTAGGCGTTCTTCATCAAACCCTGGCCGTAAGGAATGCCCGAACCCTGGGCATACCCGACGGCGGCGGGGGTGCCGGACTCGGGAACGGGGATGACCAGATCGCCTTCGGCGGGGTGCTCGCTGGCGAGCAGACGGCCGATCTCGACGCGGGTCGAGTGGACCGAACGGCCACCGATGACGCTGTCGGGACGCGCGAGGTAGACGTACTCGAAGACACAACCCTTGGGAGTCGGGTTCGCGAAACGCGAGGAGCGGACGCCGTCTGCGTCGATCGCGAGTAGCTCACCGGGTTCGATGTCGCGAACGAACGACGCGCCGACGATGTCGAGGGCTGCGGTCTCGCTGGCGACTACCCAACCGCGGTCGAGTCGACCGAGGCAGAGCGGGCGGATGCCGTGCGGATCGCGCGCTGCGTACAGCGTGTGCTCGTCCATGAAGGTGAGGCAGAACGCGCCCTCCAACGTGGGAAGCAATTCCATCGCGGCCTGTTCGATGGTGCTGTCGCCGGCAGCGTGTGCCAGGAGACCACCGATGAGGTCGGAGTCGGAAGTCGCGGCATTGGGGCGCTTGTCGTTGACCAGGCCGGCTGCACGGGTGCGGCTCGCGAGTTCAGCGGTGTTGACCAGGTTGCCGTTGTGGCCGAGCGCGATGCCGGTACCGGCAGTGGTCGTACGGAAGATGGGCTGCGCGTTCTCCCACGTCGTGGAACCGGTGGTGGAGTAACGGCAATGTCCGACGGCGACATGTCCTGGCATCGCTGCGAGAGTCTGTTCGTCGAATACCTGGCTGACCAGGCCGAGATCCTTGAACACCAACACCTGGGAGCCGTCGGCTACCGCAATGCCGGCAGCTTCTTGACCACGGTGCTGAAGTGCGTACAGGCCGTAATAAGTGAGCTTCGCCACATCCTCTCCCGGCGCCCAGACGCCGAATACACCGCATTCTTCGCGGGGCTCGTTCTCGTCCTCGTCGGACGGGTTCGAAGCGAGGAGATTTGGACTGTTGACCGACAGATCGGCACGAGTCACCGGGCGCTCCCTTTGTGGGCAGGGGTTGGGGGGCATCCACAGTCTACGGCCATTTTGGGACACACTTCCCCTGAGGGCAGCCTTGGGCCTCAGATCACGCCGAAGCGAACCGGATGGTCTCTGTCACTACGCCAACCGGAGCAGTGGGAGCCAGTGCGCAATTTCGGGGGCGCGGCTCCCTGAGGCGTCGACTCGCCCGTCACCTGCGGCCTCGGAAAACTCGAGCAGTCCGGTGACCATCTGCAACCACGTGCGAGCGTCCGTCTCGACAACGTTTGGCGGGGTTCCGCGCGTATGACGTGGACCTTCGATGCATTGCACGGCGACAAACGGCGGCACCCGCACCTCGACGCTCGATCCGGGGGCGATCTGTTCGAGAGTGCGCGCACTCATCTTCACTGCGGCGCCGAGTTCAGCGCGAGAAGGCTTCGGAAGTTCCGGATCGCGAAGCCACGGGCCGACAGCCAGGACTGCGGCACGGAATTCGGCGGGGTCGACGGCGCGGCGGGGCGGCATCAGTTCACTCCCTGTCTTCGAGTAGCGATACGAACGGCAAGTGCGCCACCGGCATTGGTCGCGAGGTGCAGCAATGCCGGTGCGAGGACGCTGCCACCCCTGCGATGCAGCCACTCGAACAGCAGTGCCGCCGCGCCGGTGAATGCCACTGCAGCGGGAACGTTGTCGCCGGCACCGCGGGCGGGGGCGACGTGCCACAACCCGAAAGTCAGTGCATGAACAGCCTGCGCGGTGGGACGGTTCAGCTCACGATTCCAGACTGCGGACATCGCGCTACGGAACAACAGTTCCTCGGAAAGCACCGTGCCGAAGGGGATGTGCAAGATGATCCATTCGAGGAAGTCCTCACGGCCGTCTGCTCGCTCGTCGGCAGCGAGTGTCGCACGCAAGGACGGGACAACCAGAGCGGCGCTGTATCCGGTGAGGACCGCCCCGGCCGCGGCTCCGCCGAACTGGGCACCACCACGAATTCCGGTGTGTGCCAATCCGAGTTCCTCGCGGGTGTAACCACGTGCGAGTAAGACTCCGATGGCCGACAGACCGGCCGCGGTGTTGACCACGGCGCGAGCGCGAGGCGAAAGACCGAATGCCGGAAGCACGACGTTGCTCCAGGTGATCGCGGCGGCGGAGAGCGCGATCGAGGCGACTCCCTTCACTTCTCGGGGCCCTCGGACTTCACGGCGACAACCAACGCCGACCGCACCCGCTCGGTTTCTGCGGCCGTCCATCCCTCGGGCTGGGCGACGCTGATCCAGGCGTCCAGAACGGAGGTTCCGTAATTGTGACCGTGACCGTCCGGAACTCCCGCGGCGTTACCGAGGTCTGCGGACACCTGCCAGAACGTCACGACCGGGAACCATTTCATCGACGGTGAGCGGTCGAACCCCGGTACTTCCTTGAGCCACTCGGGCCGGTTGAACATGAGGTCGGGTGACCACCACACCACCGGATCGGAAGGATGCTGGACAAACAGAACTCGCGGCTGCGGCCACGTCATACCGTCGGTCGGGATGTCTTCGGAGCGATCCGCGAACCGGACTCCGGCCAGACCGTCCGCGTACACGGGCGCCACTTCGGGAGTGCCGGGATCGCGCCTCTTCTCGATCGAACGCCACAACTGCGTCGCGTTCGGCGGACCTACCCACAGAATTCCGTCGGCGGTATCGCGCGCCGCCTGCAGTGTGTCGAATGCCCCCGCGCCGGCCATGACGCCGAGGCTCTCGCCGTAGACCATGAACTTCGGTCTGGTGGCTTCCGGTTCCTGAAGCCATCTTTCGTGTACCCGCTCGATCAACAGGCGCCCGGCAGCTTGCGCCTTCTCCTGGTCTGCGAGGAACGAAATCCAACTCGGCAGGTACGAGTACTGGCTGGCGACAAGAGCAGTGTCGCCGCCATGTACAAGTTCGATTGCCTGTGCCGCAGTGGGATTGACCCACCCCGTACCTGTCGTCGGAATGACCACAAGGACCTTGCGTTGGAAGGCGCCGGTTCGCTCCAGTTCCTTGATGACCAGATCCATACGCTCTTCGGGATCTTCGGCGCTTTCGAGTCCGGCATACACGCGAATCGGATCCATCGCAGGGTTACCGGTTGCCGCTTCGAGTTCCTGGGCGTCCAGTCCACGCGAGACGAAGTTGCGCCCCTCGAACCCCAATGTGTCCCAGGGAGCAGCAGATTCGGGGCTGCCCGATTTCATCGGATCCTGCGGTTCGACGACGCCGTCGCGAGTGGTCGAGTTCTGCAGACTGAAGATCGAGTTGGTCGCGGCATAGATTCCGCGGACGAGGACGCCGTCGACCAACATGAAGAACAGGACGGTGACAACCAGGACGCCGACACCATTGGCCACAGACCGCGACCAGTGGAACCGCCGCATCAGCTGTCGGGCAATCAGTTTCACCAGATCGTGGAGGACCCGCCAGATCGAGATGAGCAGGCCGCCGATGAAGAGGCTCAATCCGAGGGTTCGGATGTAGCCGGAGGTGGTCGTGCCTTCGGCGTCGGTCAGCGCCGCAATTTCGCGTTGCCACCCGGCGGCGTAGACCAACATGATGATCGCCGCGACGATGGATGCGACCGGTACGAAGACCTTGATCGCGGAAGGCACCGGCTCGGGCAGGGGCCACCACCGTCGACCGCTGAGCAGGTATCGCTCCACAGCCCAACCGATCGCGGTGCCGACGCCGTAGCCGATGGCCGAGTTGATGCCGCCGATCAGACCCTGGAAGAGCCAATCGCGCGGCAGCAACGACGGCGTCAGAGACCAGCAGAAGAAGAACGCGGCAAACGCGATGCCGGTGAAGTCGAGTTTGAGGAGCCCCCACGCCCACTCGGTGAAGCGGTTGTCGAACTTCTCGAGAGATGCGGGAACAGCCAGCCGCAGGTGGTGTTCCTGCGGCTGGCTGTCAGAAGAAGTCAGTTCTCCGGAATCGACCATCTATCACCCGAACAGTGCGGGCAGCGTTCCCTCGAAGGCCTCACGGAGCTTAGCCATCGTGACGGAGAAGTGTCCCTGGACCTCGACGGAGTCGCTGCCCTCGTCGACGACCCCGATACGCGTCCACGGCAAGCCGCGAGCGGTGCACATACCGGTGAAGCGGGTCTCCTCGGTGCGAGGAACCGCAACCAGGACGCGTCCGGACGATTCCGAGAACAGGGTCACGAATGGATCTGCGCCCTCGGGAATCAGGATGCGGCAACCGGTTTCGCCGGCCAGCGCGGCTTCGACGACAGCCTGGGCCAGTCCACCCTCGGAGAGGTCGTGAGCTGCGGTGACCAGTCCGTCACGCGAGGAGGCGAGCAGGATGTCCGCAAGCAGCTGCTCACGGGCGAGGTCGACCTTCGGCGGCACGCCACCGAGGTGACCGTGCTCGACCTGCGACCAGATGGAACCGTCGAACTCGTCGTGGGTGTCGCCGAGCAGGATCAGCGTCTCGCCAGGCTCGAGTCCGAGGCCCGTCGGGATACGGCGGTGAACGTCGTCGATCACACCGAGGACGGCAACCACCGGCGTCGGCAGGATGGCCGTGGATCCGGTCTGGTTGTAGAAGCTGACGTTGCCGCCGGTGACGGGGATGCCGAGGGTGGCGCAGCCGTCGGCGAGGCCGCGAACAGCCTGCTGGAACTGCCACATGACACCCGGGTCCTCGGGCGAACCGAAGTTCAAGCAGTTGGAGACGGCCTTGGGCGTTGCGCCCGTGACTGCCACGTTGCGGAAAGCCTCAGCCAATGCGAGCTGCGCGCCGGTGTACGGATCGAGCGCGGTGTAGCGGCCCGAAGCGTCGGTGGACAGTGCGATTCCGCGTCCGGTCTTCTCGTCGATGCGGATGACACCGCCGTCGGCGTTCTCGGCCAGGACGGTGTTACCGCGGACGTAGCGGTCGTACTGCTCGGTGATCCACTTGCGGCTGCACAGGGCAGGCGAGGCGATCATCTTCAGCAGGGTCGCTTCGAGCTCGGCGTCGGTTTCGGGACGCTTCAGTCCGGCGGTCGTGTTCGCGATCAACGCGTCCTGGCTTGCCGGGCGCTCGACGGGACGGTTGTAGACCGGGCCTTCGTGAGCGACGGTGCGCGGGGGAACGTCGACGACGGTCTCGCCGTGCCAGGAGATGGTGAGGTGCTCACCGTCGGTGACCTCGCCGATATCGGTGGCCAGGACGTCCCACTTCTTGCAGACCTCCATGAACGCATCGACGTTCTCGGGCGTGACCACGGCGCACATGCGCTCCTGCGATTCGCTCGAGAGCACCTCGGCCGGGGTCATGCCGGTGGCGCGCATCGGAACCTTCTCGAGGTTGATGTGCATGCCGCCGTCGCCGGCCGCAGCCAACTCGGAGGTGGCGCAGGACAGTCCGGCGCCGCCGAGGTCCTGGATACCGACAACGAGGCCGGCCTTGTAGAGGTCGAGACAGCACTCGATGAGCACCTTCTCGGTGAAGGGGTCGCCAACCTGAACCGCAGGGAGCTTCTTACGTCCGCCGGTGTCTCCACCCTCGTCGTCGAACGTCGCCGACGCAAGAACCGAGACGCCGCCGATGCCGTCGAGACCGGTGCGTGCGCCGAACAGGATGATCTTGTTGCCTGCACCCGAAGCGAAGGCCAGATGCAGATCCTCGACGCGCATGACGCCGGCTGCCAGTGCGTTGACCAGCGGGTTGCCTGCGTAGGACTCGTCGAAGACCGTCTCGCCGCCGATGTTGGGGAGGCCGAGGGAGTTTCCGTATCCACCGACACCACGCACGACACCGTCGACGACGCGGCGGGTATCGGGGGCGTCAGCAGCACCGAACCGAAGCTGATCCATGACGGCGATCGGGCGAGCACCCATGGCCATGATGTCGCGGACGATGCCACCGACACCGGTTGCCGCACCCTGGTAGGGCTCGACGTACGACGGGTGGTTGTGGCTCTCGACCTTGAACGTGACTGCCCAGCCGTCACCGATGTCGACGACGCCGGCGTTCTCGCCGATTCCGGCCAGCATGTTGGCGCGCATCTCGTCGGTGGTGGTCTTGCCGAAGTATCCGAGGTGGACCTTCGAGGACTTGTACGAGCAGTGCTCGCTCCACATCACCGAGTACATCGCCAGTTCGGCGTCCGTGGGACGGCGGCCCAGGATCTCCTTGATGCGTGCGTATTCGTCGTCCTTGAGACCGAGCTCCTTGAACGGCTGAGCGGCATCGGGATCAGCCGATGCGTGCGTGACGGTATCGACCTGGTGAGCAGACACTGGAGAGTGGTCCCTTCCCTACGGGAGTCAAGAGGCAAGCCGGCGCGGAGCGGGACACCACGAATGTGCCCAACGAAAGAACGTGCCGGGGGACAGTCTATCGGTGTGGGCCGACGACTTCCGCAGACGGCAGCACCCGCAACACCTCCGGGCCTGCGAAGTATCGCCCGTCACACCCGCCCCGGTTTGGGTAATCCGGTCGGTTTTCTTAAGGTCAGGCCGGTTCATTCTTTCCCTCGAAAGGTCTCGCATGCCCCAGGATGTTCGTCAAGCCGACCTCACGGCACAGTCCCAGTCGGTGACCACTCCCCTCACTCCGGCTGCAATTTTCCTGGTCGCGACCGTGAATCCGGGTGGCGAGAACACCACACGAGAACTGCTCGCCGATGTCGCCGGCCTGCAGCGGGCTGTGGGGCTGCGTGTCCCTGGATCGGGTTTGGACGTCGTGACGAGCATCGGTTCGCTGGCCTGGGATCGACTGTTCGCCGGTCAGCGCCCTGCGCTGCTGCACCCGTTCACCGCTTTGCAGGGTGACGTCCACTCGGCGCCGTCGACTCCCGGTGATCTGCTCTTCCACATCCGCGCGATGAGTATGGACGCGTGTTTCGAGGTGGCTCGGCAGATCACGAAGCGACTGCACGGCGCGGCCACGGTGGTCGACGAGGTTCACGGCTTCCAGTACTTCGAGAACCGCGACCTCATCGGCTTCGTCGACGGCACCGAGAATCCGGTCGGCCGCGACGCCGTCGCTGCAGTGACGGTCGGCGACGAGGATCCTGCGTTCACCGGCGGCAGCTACGTCCATATCCAGCGCTACATCCACAAGATGCGCGATTGGGAAGCAATCACCGTCGACGAGCAGGAGCGTGTGATCGGGCGCAGCAAGCTCGAGGACATCGAGATGACGTCCGACGTGAAGCCGGCCAACTCGCACGTCGCGCTCAACGCGATCAAGGACGAGAACGGCAAGGCTCTTGAGATCCTGCGTGCCAACATGCCGTACGGGCGCCTCGGTGACGACGAGATCGGCACCTATTTCATCGGCTACTGCCGCACGCCTGCGATCACCGAACGGATGCTGGAGAACATGTTTCTCGGCGACCCCCGCGGCAACTACGACCGACTACTCGACTTCTCGACGGCTGTGACGGGCTCGATGTTCTTCACACCGAGCGCCGACTTCTTCGAGGGTCTCCCGGCCGCACCCGCCGGGCTCTCAGCACTTTAACTACGCGACCTCTAACTTCGAGGCGTGAGGAAGGCACCGAGCGCGTCGGCATACATGCGGACGTCTGCCGCGCCCATCAACTCGCGGGCCGAGTGCATCGCGAGCTGGGGCGCGCCGACGTCGACGGTGGACAGTCCGGTCCGTGATGCCGTGATGGGTCCGATGGTGGAGCCGCACGGCAGATCGGCGCGGTGGACGTAGCGCTGCATCGGCACTCCCGCCTGATCACACGCGAGCGCGAATTCGCCTGCACCTGCCGCATCGGTGGCGTATCGCAGGTTCTGGTTCACCTTGAGTACAGGCCCACCGTTGATCTCGATCCGATGAGCGGGCTCATGGCGGTCCGGGTAGTTGGGGTGCGTCGCGTGAGCCATGTCGCCCGACGCACACACCGAGCCCGCCATCGCCTGCAGGAATTCTTCGCGGCCACCACCGCGCCCCAACACGATCCGTTCGAGCACGGTGTTCAGCAGATCTGAGAAAGCTCCACGGTCGGACATGCTGCCGACCTCTTCATGATCGAAGAGTGCGAGCACCGGGACCTGCTGACCGGGTGACTCGACTGCGGCCAGAAGTGCTTGTGTCCCTGCATAACACGTGCCCTGATTGTCCAGCCGAGGGGCGCTGACCAATTCCTTGTCCACCCCCACGACTGCGCTGGGCGCAAGATCGTGTGTCATCAATTCCCAGCCGAGAACCGACGACGCGGCTACACCCGCACGCTCGGCGACAAAGCCGATGAACGACTTGGGTTTCGAACCCACTCCCCAGATTCCGTTGACGTGCCGCTGCGGATCCAGCGTCACGCCCTTGCGATCTTCGGACAGGTGGATAGCCAACTGCGGAACACGCAGAATCGGGTCGTCGATGCGAACCAGCTTCTGCTCCACCGTGTTTCCCACCCGGACACTCAATCGGCCAGAGATACCGAGATCGCGGTCGAGCCAAGAGTTCAGCCACGCACCACCATACGGTTCGAGGCCCACCATCTGCCACCCGGCCGAAGTGAGGTCGGGATGCTGTTTGACCCGCAGATTCGGGCTGTCGGTGTGACCTCCGACGATCCGGAACGGAGCGGTGTTTCCCACGCCCTCGGTGCTCCAGGCAATCAGCGAACCACCGCGCACGAGGAAGTACCGTCCGGGCTCGGCGGGCCACGACTGCGTTTCGTGGACTTCGACGAACCCACCGGCCGTCAGCTCGGTCGCCACCGTCGCGCACACATGGAACGGCGACGGTGACGAATCGACGAAGCTGCACAGGCCGACTGCGTCGGCCCCGGTCCGAGAAGTCTGAGAAGTCATGCCCCTCATCATGCCCGAATCGGTGCCCGCGAAATCAGTGGGCACGAAATCAGTGGGCGCGAATCGGGTGAGCTCAGAACCTGTCAGCTCAGGCGTGAGGACCGGACACGCAGAACTGGTTCCCATCAGGATCGAGGAGCGTCACCCAGCGGAAACCGTCCATGTTCTCCCGGTGGTGCTCGGTTGCTCCGGCCTCGACGAGCCGCGCCACCTCGGCGTCGAGATCCGGACTCCCCAAATCGAGATGGATGCGATTCTTGCCGGCAGTGGGGTCCGGGACCTTCTGGAATGCGAAGTTGGTGGCGCTGTCAGGGACCGCGACGATGTAGAACCAACCGTCGTTCTCCTCGACGATGTTTCCGCCCAACTGCGCCGCCCACCACGTTGCGAGCGGACCGGGATCGAGACTGTCGAAAGTGATCATGCCGAGTGTGAGAGTCATGCGCACAAGCTAATGCAAGCCACCGACAAAGAGTCTCGATCTCGGGCTGAGATGAGACGATCCTCGAATGCGACTCACTACGCTTCGCAACCGCGTTGCAGAACCACTCTTCGCAGTTTTCATCGCGACCGGATTACTCCTGAGCGTCCTCGGAGTGCTCGCCTGGCGATTTGCCACGCCATCCACGCGGACAGAACATATCGGCATCCAACCTCCACCACCGCCGCCGATAGAGGACGGCAAGACGGGGTACATGTGGGTGATCGACGGCTACAGCTACTCCGACGCACCACATTGGTTCCCCGCGGCCGCTTGGTTCCTGATGGTCGGAACGGCTGTCGCCGTTGTCGTCTCGGCGATACTGAACGCGACGGGATGGCGACTGGCCCGCGACGCGCACGGTAGAAAATTTGCTCTTCCGCTTGCCCTTTCAGCTTTCGGCGCAGCCTACGGACTCGCGGTTGCCGTTGTCGGACGAATCTGGCCGCCCACCTTCTATTCGGTGGTCCTTCCCGAACCGCGCGACCCTCAGAACCCCTACCCGGCATCGGCCGTTATCCACTTCGACCTCGAGCCGAACCTGATCACCTTCACCGCAACAGGTCTTGCCGTCGGCCTTCTCGCGGCCGCCCTGCTTTATGTCCGGAACTACTCGCTCACACGAACGAACTAGCGGGCGCGGAGATCACTCGACCGCTTCGAGTTCCGCGACACTACCGTCCGAGATCACTCGGACGTGGCGGGTGATCTTCTCGATCGGCCAGTCCCACCACGCAATTCGCACCAACTTCTCGATGTCTTCAGCGCTGAAGCGGCGCTTGATCTCCATCGCCGGGTTGCCGCCGACAATTGCGTAGTCCGGGACGTCGCGCGTTACGACGGCGCCGGTGGACACGATCGACCCATGGCCGATCCGGACACCGGGCATGACTGTCACGTTCCCGCCGAACCACACGTCGTTCCCCACGACGGTGTCACCGCGCGACGGCAAATCCTGCACCAAATCCATGTGCCGGGCCCAATCGCCGCCCATGATCGGGAACGGGTAAGTGGAGACACCGTTCATACGATGATTTGCGCCGTTCATGATGAAGGTGACACCGGTGGCCAGGGCGCAGAACTTTCCGATCACCAGTTTGTCGGGACCGTAGTGATGCAACACGTTTCGAGTCTCGAACTCTTCGGCGAACTCCGGATCGTCGTAGTAGGTGTACTCCCCTACCTCGATCAACGGGTTGTCGATCAACGGCTTCAGCAACACCACTCGTGGTTGCCCGGCCATCGGATGAACATTTGTGGGATCTGGCGCGTTCACTGCTTACTCCGATCCGTCGGCGCGGTGTCGCCGACCGCAGCAAGACTATCCGGTTCCTGCTGCGGTCGACCGACCAGCGAAAACGTTCCGGTGTCAGCCCAGGAGGCCCTTGGCGATATGGGTGACCTGAATTTCGTTGCTGCCCGCATAGATCATGAGCGACTTGGCATCACGCGCCAACTGCTCCACTCGGTACTCGGCCATGTAGCCGTTTCCACCGAACAGCTGCACGGCTTCCATCGCGACCTCGGTCGCTGCGCGCGACGAGTACAGCTTCATCGCCGACGCCTCCGCCAGGCTCACTTTGTCTCCGGCCGCGGTGCGTTCGATCGCGTTGAAGACCATGTTCTGCACGTTGATTCGAGCGACCTCCATCTCGGCGAGCTTGAGCTGGATGAGCTGGAACTGCCCGATCTCACGTCCCCACAGTTTGCGGGACTTCGCGTATTCGATGCTCAGACGGTGGCATTCGTTGATGATGCCGAGCGAGAGCGATGCGATGCCGATGCGTTCGGCGGCAAAGCTCTCCTTGGCGCTGGACTTTCCGTCGGACTTTCCGCTGTCCTCGGTTTCGCCGAGCAGACGATCCTTGGTGATACGGACGTTGTCGAAGAACAGCTCACCCGTCGGCGAGGAGTTCATTCCCATCTTCTTGAACGGCGGGCTCTGTGTGAGCCCCTCCATGCCCTTGTCGAGGATGAAGGCGAGCACCTTGCGGTCACGACGATCAACCGAAGCGTCCCCCTCGTCGAGCTTTGCGTAGACGATCATCACGTCGGCGTACGGACCGTTGGTGATGAAGGTCTTGTTGCCGTTGAGGATGTAGTCGTCACCGTCGCGGCGTACGTAGGACTTCATACCGCCGAAGGCATCCGAGCCGGAGTCCGGTTCGGTGATCGCCCATGCACCGACGGTTTCGAATGTCACCAAGCCGGGGAGCCAGCGTTCCTTCTGCGCGAGTGTGCCGCGGCTGCGGATAGTTCCGGCGGCCAATCCGAGGCTGACGCCCAACGACGCGACAAGACCGAGGCTGACGCCGGCCAATTCGCTGTTGAGCACAACGCCCATGCTGCCTGCGCCGCTGAAGGCGCTCGACTTCTCACCGTCACCGGACGGAGTATCGCCGCGCTCGCGCGCGAGCGACTTCTCGAGGCCCTCGCGTGCCATGTCGGCCAGACCGAAGGTCGAGTACAGCTTGCGAATGATGTCGAACGGCGGCAGCGCACCACTTTCGAGCTCGTCGACGTGAGGTCGCACCTCTTTGTCGATAAAGCCCCGCAAGGCGTCGCGGAACATCAGGTCGGTGTCGGACCACTCGTACATGTGCCTGAACTCCAGTCGGTGAACGATCGAGAGACTGCCGAACGGCAGCCACACACCGAATATAGAACACGTTCCAAAACCGGAACAGGATTCAGCTGATCAGACCCATTCGCTGCGAGATCCACGTCAGCTCCTGCTCGACGCCGGCCGACCACACCGAAAAGCTGTGACCACCGGGAAGCTCGAGATATCTGGCGTCCATTCCGGCCGCTTTGGCCGCTTCGTACACCTTTTGCTGGCCGGGCTTGAACTCGTTGTCATCTGTTCCGACCACAAACACTCCGCCCGAGTTCGGGAACTTCCGGGTCGCCAGCAGGTCCATCGGATTCACCTTCACGAATGCCGCCTCGTCGCCGCCGAATATCTCGTCGACGGTTCGCTGTCGGTCACCGAGCGAGGGCTCCAACTGACCGGAGAGATCGAGGAACGTCGGATACACGTCGGGGTAGTTGGTAGCCATCTGCAGTGAGCAAGTACCACCGTAAGAGAGGCCACCGATGGCCCACGCCCTCGGGTTCGTGTCGATCTGGAACGCATTCGCCACCGCAGCGGGCAAGTCCTTTGCCAGATACGTGCCGACCTTGCCCTGCGACGAGTCGGTGCACAGCGGATTGGCCATCTGCGAACCTGTTCCATCGGCTATCACTACGACCGGAGCCAACCCCTCGTGATCCCGGGCAAAAGCATCCATTGTCGCGGTCAGCTTTCCGCCCTGAAGCCAGTCCTCCGGCTTGCCAGGCTGACCGGCCATGAGCACGAGCACGGGAAGAAGCGGACGCGGATTGGTGAAGTACGACGGCGGCAGATACACCTGGGCATCGCGCGCGGAGAATCCCGAAATCGTTCCGGGAACAGGCAAAGTCGTGACTCGTCCGCGAATCGGCATGCCTTCCGGCGCTTTCCACACCGTGTCGGTGGGATCGCCGGTGACAACAGGATCCGTCGGACCGGGAACTTCGCTGAGTGATATGCGGTCGAAATCGTCGTGTCCGAAGGCAATTCCCACTGTCGGGTAGGCAGCAAAGACCAGATTGATCTGCGTCGCGGCGGTGACGATGACCAGCAAAGTCGCAACCACAGACAGCGCCGCCTTGGCTACGGTTCCGCCCGCTTTGATTCGCGGCCCGAGAAGTAGCAGCGCGTAGATACCGATTCCGATCCACACGTAGATCGACATCTCGATGGGATCCGGGAACGGCACGATCACCTTTTCGACGGTGATCCAGACGGCGATCATGATCACCAGCGCGATCAGCCCCGCGATCGGTACCGCTCTGCGGTAGTACCAGCGGACGTTCGAACCGAGCAGCCACACACCACCCAGGACCCCGAGCACAGTCAGGATCACCGGCAGTGGTCCCGAGATCAAACTGATTCGGTAGAGCCAGTCCACGTCAAGCCTCTCGCACGTAGAAATGTCGCACGCACGAGGCTAGACGACGACGCTGGTACGGCGACGGCGCTAGTACTGTGTATCAGGTGACATTCATCAAGGTCTGTGGGCTGCGGGACGCTGACACGGTCGACCTCGCGGTGGGCCTGGGCGTCGACGCCATCGGTTTCGTCTTCGCCGAGAGCGTCCGCAAAGTCGACCCCGCACTCGCAGTCGATCTTCTTGCACGAATCCCCGAACACATCCGGGCAATCGGAGTTTTTCTCGGCAACCCGATCGATCAGGTCCTCGAGATCGCCGCGATCACCGGTCTTCGTACCGTGCAGATTCACGATCTGGTCGACGCCGAGCAAGTGCAGCGCTTGCACGACGCCGGCCTCACTGTCATCCGCGCTGTTGTCTCCAGCAACGTCCGCGACGGTTACAACCTCGACCTCGGTGAGGACGAGCTCCTGATCGACGGCGCCGACGCCGGATCCGGGGTGCCGTGGAACTGGGCACAACAGCAATCACGCCCGCACGGCCAGTGGATCCTGGCGGGCGGACTGTCCCCGGAGAACGTGCGCGACGCGCTGGATGCCACCGGTGCCTGGGGCGTCGATGTCTCCAGCGGCGTCGAATCGTCGAGGGGCGTCAAGGACCACGCTTTGATCGAGAAGTTCGTCAGCGCTGTCCGGCAGACCGATCACTCGAAATAGGACGCGTAGTCACTGAAGGCGACTTGACCGGTGGGACTCGCCTTCACGGCGTCGGCAACGGCAGGCGGAATGGGAGCCCAGTGCGCAGGCATGGCCGCCGCCAGTGACGGCTTCAAGATGTAGAGCAGTGCGAAGTTCACTATCCAGAGCGGCGGCGCCATCGACATGCCGACTTCCGAACTCACATCGCCTTTGGTGTTGGTCACCAGCTGCGCTGCTCCCGAAATCTGTTGCGCTGCAAATCCGTAGACTGCCTGCACCGTGTATGCCGACTGATAGAGCGCAATCAGAGTGTGCGTCGCACCGTTGTTGCGCAACCAGGTGCCCACAAAACCGCCAGGGGCGATCAGCGTATTCACCTGTCGCGTCGGCGCATCCGCGTTAGCCGGACTCTCCAGCAATCCGTCGGGATTCACGTACAACCCGTAACTGGCCAGAACCGACGGCGTAGTGCCGGAATAGAGGGGCCGCCCGTTCGTATTGGTGAGAATCCGGGCGCATTCGTCGATCACCTCGGCATCCTCGAGATTGCCACCGACCCCACCGCCGGCCATGAGGTCGCGATACTGCTCCTCGGTCAAAGCGTCGGCTGGCTCGAGTCCGATCTGCGCGGCAATCTTTTCCGCAGTCTGCTGACCGAGCGGCTGGTTGAGTTGATCCGGAGTAGTCATCTGCGTGGGCGCGACGCTCTCGTAGACCGGTGCCCCGGCAAAAGGGATCACGAACCCGGTATCGACATTCTCTGCAACCGGTTGCGCGCCGGCCATCTGAGTGGTGGCAAACGAAAGTACGCACACCCCAAACAAAGCCAGAACCGAGACGGTCCCGCGATGAGACCTTGCTCGGTGAGATTCTTGTCCACGTCTACAGCCCTCGCCTGAGAAAGCCTTGCCTGCAATTCCATTGCCGCGCATAGGTCAACCTCCCGGGACACAGTCCGGCGAATCAACTCGAGCTTGCATCTCAGTCAAACGCTGTGACCAGCGCCGTGTCAAGACACTGGTCAGGTCGAGGCACCTACGGCGACAGCTCGCTCGATACAGTCGACAGCTCGCCCGCTACAGTGATGCTTCCATCTGAAGTGACCTCACCCCATTTGAATTGCAGGACATCTCTGGAGGCGAGCAGTGTCTGACAAGCGCGGGACCGTGTTGATCACCGGCGTCGGCCGGAGCAAGTCGATCGGAGCAAGCCTCGCATTGGGTCTCGCCGAGGATGGTTGGGATCTGACGATCGGCTACTGGGCGCCTTATGACGAACGCGTCGGGTTCGTCCGCGGAGCGCACGATCCGCAGGACGTTGCCGAGAAGTGTCGCGCACTCGGGAGCCGTGTCGACCTGGTTCCCGGAGATCTGGCCTCGCCGGATGCGGCCGCACAGCTCGTTGACGCTGCCGCATCGCGGAATGACCTTCGTGGGCTGGTGCTCTCGCACTGCGAAAGCGTCGACAGCTCGATCCTCGATACCACCGTCGAGAGCTGGGAACGACATTTCGCCGTCAACGCTCGCGCCTCCTGGCTGCTGATCAAAGCGTTCGCTGAACGGCTTCCGGAACAGCGCGACGTCAGTCAGGTGGCCGGGCGGATCATCGCACTCACCAGCGACCATGCGGCCCACAATCTTCCGTACGGGGCCAGCAAGGGCGCTCTCGACCGCATCGTCATCGCCGCCGCAGTCGAACTTGGATCACGCGGCATACGAGCCAACGTCGTCAACCCAGGACCTATCGACACAGGATGGATGACACCGGAGATCAAACAGGCCACAACCCTCCAGACTCCTGCCGGCCGGCTGGGTACTCCCGGCGACACTGCAAACCTCGTTCGGTTTCTGATGTCCGACGCCGGAGGCTGGATTACGGGACAACTCCTTCACTCCAACGGCGGATTCAGTACGAACTGAGCCTTGGCCGGACTCAGTTCAGGCTTTGTAGGTCGGTAGCGTCTGCCCGAGCCTCTTACCCATTTCGGCAGCCAAAGCCGCGAGCCCGCTGGCCGGACGCACCATGACCTCGAAATCGACGATCTTGCCGTCCTCGTCGAATTCGACCATGTCGATTCCCTTGAGACTTTTATCGCCGATGTTCGCACTGAATTCGAGCACGACCTGCCGACCGTTGGCTCCGGCGAACTGACGGTGGTACTCGAAGTTCTCGAACACCTGGATCACCGTATTGAGAATGAGCACAACGGCATCCGCGGACTGGTACGGCTTGAATCCCGTGGGCGATCGGAACTGCGCGTCGGGCGCGACGATCGTCGGTAGCGCCGACAGATCGCCGGTTTCGATCATGGTGTGCCACAACTTCAGTGCAGCTTCGACTTTCGGTTCGAGCGTCAATTCCGTGCTCATGCTTCTACCCTTCCCTCGACGTTACCTGCCGCTTGATCTACCGGCACTTGACTTGCGACGGACCACGCACTCAACACAGTTCGCACCCCGGTCACGAGTTGCAACGGCTGATCGATCATGACGTGATGTCCGGCTTCGGGAATCTCCGCCACGATGGCCTCCGGCCCGAACAATCCGCGCATGTGCTCCATGAGTCGATCGGACACGATACCGTTCTCAGCTCGGAAATAGGCTACGCGGCAACGTGGTTCACTGTCGAGAACATCTTCGGCGCCTACTCGGAGAAAGAAATTCGGATCGAACTTCCAGGACCAACCGCCCTCGACTTCCTCCATCGACGTGGCCGCCACATGGTCACGCACCGCAGGCAGACCCGAATCCTGCGGCGGAACGAAGCGGAACCGGCCCATCGCGTCTTCCCTGGTGGGATAAACCTTCTTGGGGCCGAACGCATTCTGGCGTCGAGCTGCCTCCTCTTCGGGCGTACGCGCCTTGAGCGGAGAATCGATGATGACAACCCCGCCCAACAGTTCGCCATGCAGATGCGAGGCCACGAAAGAAACAATCCCACCCATACTGTGCCCCACCAGAATCGGCTTGCCGTCGATTCCCCCTGCCTCGGCCGCCGCCAGCACCTCGCGAGCCCACTGGGACATCGCGTAGGCGTCGCGAGTGTCACTGTCGCCGTGGCCCGTCAAGTCGAGAGCGACGACGCGGCGCCCCTCGGCGAACTGCGGCGCAATGTGATCCCACCAGCGACTGTGGGCGGCGCCGCCGTGAATCAGCACGATTCCCGGCCCCGCCGGCCCCCAAGCCCGAAAGTGCACCGAGGCACCCTCGACCTCCACCGACCCCGTCTCGACCGGCGCTGCCAACGCCCGAGTGAACCAACCAGGCGCGTCTTCGACCACATTGCTCATCGATCGAACATACATAGTCGTCAATCGGTTCATCCAACTCTTCCCAGTTCGTGATCCATCACCTATATTGAATCCGGCCTCAAGTTCAATTCGTTTCGCCGAAGGGGAGAGATGACCAACCGCCAAGTACGCCTCGCCGCCCGCCCGACAGGACTTCCCGACGCTTCCACCTGGGAATACGTCGATGCCGAGATCCCGTCCGCCGGACCGGGCGAGTTTGTCGTCAAGGTCGAATACCTCTCCCTCGACCCCGCGATGCGCGGTTGGCTCAACGACGTCAAGTCGTACGTTCCGCCGGTCAAGCTCGGTTCCGTCATGCGCGCCCACGGCGTCGGACGCATCACCGAATCCCAACACCCCGATTACCAGGTCGGGGACATCGTGGCGGGATCGTTCGGCGCTTCCGAGTACGGAGTGTCCGACGGAACAGATGTGACCCGGGTCGACGAATCGATCGCTCCCCTACCGACCTGGCTCGGAGCTCTCGGATTCCCCGGCGTCACCGCATATTTCGGACTGCTCGACGTCGGAAAGCTGAAAGACGGTGACACCGTCGTCGTATCCGGTGCCGCGGGCGCGGTCGGCAGCCTGGTCGGTCAGTCGCAAAGCTCCACGGATGCAGGGTCATCGGCATCGCCGGCGGTCCGGAGAAGTGCGCGTGGCTCACCGAGGACCTCGGCTTCGATGTCGCCATCGACTACAAGAACGAATCCGTCTACAAGGCGCTCAAGTCCAATGCTCCCGACGGTATCGACGTGTACTTCGACAACGTCGGCGGAGAAATTCTCGACGCTGCTCTCTCCCGTTTGCGCCTGGGCGCTCGGGTGGTCATCTGCGGCGCCATCGCGGGTTACAACGCCACCGAGCCTCAGCCAGGCCCCGCGCACTACCTGTCACTTCTCGTCAATCGGGCCACGATGGCCGGCTTCGTGGTCTTCGACTACCTCGATCGCTACGCAGAAGCGCAGGAGCAGATCGGAAAGTGGATCAAGAGTGGCGAATTGACTGCCCGCGAGCACGTCGTCGACGGGGGTATCGACGCGTTCGGCGACAGCCTCAACCTTCTCTTCGCCGGTGCGAACACCGGAAAGCTGGTCCTGAAGGTCAGCTGAGTCACCCACACACGCAGATCGGCCACCGGTATTCCGGTGGCCGATTCGCTTGGGTCAACTGACTCCCGACGGAGTGGGAACGCTGTCCTCCCCCAACCGCGGCGGGGCCGACCGATAGGTTGCCGGCGTGCCGCTCATCCGAATCGGATTGGCTACCTGCCGGGTCGGTGCATCGCGACGCGGGTCGTCGATGGACACCACCGGATCGAGATTCAGTCGCTCCGCCAGCGCTATCGCGTCGGCGATGTCGTTGAGAGGTCCACACGGGACACCTCGCTCGGTCAGCGCCTCGAACCACGAGTCTGCAGTGCCCTTGGCCAATGCAGCAGTGACGGTATCGAACAACTCTTCTCGATGCGCGACCCGATCCCGGTTCGAGATGAACCGCACATCCGCGGCAAGTTCGGGAACTCCGAGAACCTCTGTCAACGAACCGAATTGCCGGTCATTGCCGACAGCGAGGACCAGCGGACGGTCCGCGGTGTCGAATACCTCATATGGTGCGATGCTCGGATGTCGATTGCCGATTGCCTGAGGCACCACGCCCGCGGCAACGTAGCCGGACGACTGGTTGGCGAGCGCGGAGAGCAACGAGGACAACAGATTGACCTCGACGTGCTGTCCTTCGCCCGTTCGATCGCGATGGCGCAGCGCTGCAAGGATTCCCACGCTGGCGTGTAGGCCCGTGATGACGTCGACCACCGCGACGCCGACCTTGGTGGGAGTCTTGGAATCGGGGCCGGTGATACTCATCAATCCGCCCACCGCCTGGATCAACAGGTCGTATCCCGGCAAAGAGTTGTTGCCACCGAAGCCGCTGATCGAGCAGTAGACCGCACGCGGATTCATTTCTCGCACAGAGTCGTAACCCAATCCCAGCCGGTCCATCGTTCCCGGCAGGAAGTTCTGAACCACTACATCCGCGCCGCGAACCAACTCACGCGCACTCTCCAGATCCTCCTGCTCGCGCAGATCCAGAGTGACCGACTTCTTGTTGCGGTTCACCGACAGGAAGTAACTCGACTCGTCCCCGACCCATGGCGGACCCCAACTACGAGTGTCGTCGCCGACACCCGGACGTTCGATCTTGACTACCTCCGCGCCGAGGTCGGCGAGAATCATCGTGGCGTACGGGCCGGCGAGGACGCGACCGAAATCAGCGATCACCAGCCCGTCGAGTGCTCCGACAGCGTCGACCGTCACCGGAACGCTTCTTCACCGGTGAGAGCGCGACCGATCACGAGCTGGTGAACCTCGGAGGTGCCCTCGTAGGTGAGAACGGATTCGAGGTTGTTGGCGTGCCGAATCACGGGGTACTCGAGCGTGATGCCGTTGGCGCCCAAAATGGTGCGGCATTCACGGGCGATCTTGATGGCCTCGCGGACATTGTTGAGCTTGCCGGTACTGACCTGCTCGGGGCGAACCGTCCCGGCGTCCTTGAGGCGTCCGAGGTGGATGGCGAGCAACTGCCCCTTGCCCAATTCGACTGCCATGTCGGCGATCTTGGCCTGGGTGATCTGGTACGCGGCGAGCGACTTGTCGAAGACCTTGCGATCACGCGCGTAGGAAATCGCGGTCTCGAGGCAGTCACGTGCGGCGCCCATCGCGCCGAAGATGATGCCGAAGCGTGCCTCGTTGAGGCAGCCGAGCGGGCCGGAAAGTCCGCGTGCCTTGGGCAGCATCGCCGAGGCAGGAAGACGCACGTCCTCGAGCACCAGTTCCGAGGTGACCGACGCACGCAGCGACATCTTGTTCTTGATCTCGGGGGCGGAGAATCCCGGAGTGTCGGTGGGAACGACAAATCCGCGCACGCCGTCGTCTGTTCGCGCCCAGACCACGGCGACGTCCGCGATGGAGCCGTTGGTGATCCACATCTTGGTTCCGTTGAGGACCCAGTCGTCGCCGTCGCGCTTGGCGTTGGTTCGCATACCGCCGGGGTTGGATCCGAAATCGGGTTCCGTGAGGCCGAAACAACCGATGGCTTCACCCGCCGCCATCCGCGGGAGCCATTCTTCCTTCTGCTCTTCACTTCCGTTGTGGTGGATCGCGAACATGGCGAGCGAGCCCTGGACCGAGACGAGGCTGCGAATGCCCGAATCGACAGCTTCGAGTTCCTGGCAGGCCAACCCGTACGCCGTGGCACTCATTCCGGCACAGCCGTAGCCCTCGAGGTGCATACCCAGAACGCCGAGCGCGCCCAGTTCCTTGGCCAGCTCACGCGCCGGCAGTGCTGCCGCTTCGAACCATTCGCCTATGTGCGGGCGGATGCGATCGTCGACCATCTTGCGGACCGTGTCGCGGATCGCGATCTCCTCGGCGTCCAGCAGGGTGTCGATGGCAAAAAGCTCGGACAGGGACTGCGGCGTGGTCACGGGGCCTCCAGTGTTCTCGGGCGCAATCCTTTGCGAGAACGATTGCGCAATCGTTTGCATCGCCTACAGTAGAGCCCGGTTGAACACCCGTCAATCCCCGAACAGCCAACCGACTCAGAACCGACTCAGAACCGACGCACACCAGGAGCCCCGACGCAGATGACGCCCGATCCGTCGAACCGCAGCAACGGCCGTCCGCCAACGCTGCGCGAAATCGCCGACCAGGCCGGGGTCCACATCTCGACGGCGTCGCGGGTCCTCCGTCAGCCCGAGCCCGCCGACGGTTGGTCCGACTCCGCACTCCGAGTTCGTCAGGTTGCCGAGGAACTCGGCTACCAACCGAACCTGTGGGCGGCCAGCCTGCGTACCCGCAAGACCACCACCATCGGCGTCGTGATGCCGAGGCTGACGGACGTCGTGGTGGCCACGATGTTCCAAGGCATCGAGGAAGCCGCCACCGCAGCCGGGTACTCCGTCCTGCTCTCCAGCCCACCCGACGATCTGGACGCACAGCGCAAAGCGGTCGAGTTCCTGGTCAGCCGACAGGTCGACGGTCTCATGCTGAGCAGCATCCACCTGCCGGGTACCGATTTCGTCGACTCGCTCCCCCTGCTCTCACTGCCGATCCTGCTGCTGAACCGGCACATCGACTCGGCGACGTCGTCTCCGAACCGAGGTCTTCCCTTTGTCAGCGGCGACGACCGCCTCGGCGGCTACCTCGCGGGGAAGCATCTACTGGACTGCGGCTATCGCGATCTCGGAGTGATCGCGGGGCCGGATCACGCCAGCACGTCGCGGGAACGCGTCGCGGGTTTCCGCGATGCCCTGACCGAAGCCGGTCTGGAACTGCCGCCGAACCGAATAGTGGCGTCCGAGTTCGAAGTTCAAGGGGGTGTCGATGCGGCGGCCACATTGCTCGGTGGAGATTCACGCCCCGACGCCGTCTTCACGGTGAGCGACACCATCGCGATCGGCGTACTCGGTGTGGCCCGTGATCTCGGGTTGAGCATTCCCGACGATCTTGCGCTGGTCGGCTACAACGACATTCCGGTTGTCTCGCAACTCCCGGTGCCCCTGACAACGGTGAGGTCCCCCGCCCGAAAGATCGGCGCGACCGGGCTCGAGCACCTACTCGCACTGATCTCCGGCAAGAACGTCGAATCCGTGAAACTTCCCGTCGAACTGATCGTGCGAGCCTCCACCAGAAAGCCTGCCAGTCGCAAACTCTGAGCAGCTACCAAACCTGAGATTCGTCGATGCCCAACTGTCGCGCGTAACCGGAGTTGAGTGCGTCCCAACCGTACTCGCGCGCCCGTTCGCCCACGATCGGTCCGAAGGGCTCGCCTGCCAGAAGGGCATCGAGTACGTCGAAGCACAAATGCCACCCGGCAGCGAGTGCCGACGCCATCCCCTCGGCGCGCGACCTCTGCGTAAGTACGACGCGGGTGCCGCCCTCGACCGAGGTCAGGTCCCACACCAATTCGTCCGGGCCCCACTCGTGTTCGAGCCACCGAGTGGTCTCCACAACGTGAACGGTGACCGGCAGCGACATTTCGGGGGCTCCGTCCTCGGTGAGCATGGTGATCACGGCGTCACCGGTACGGCTCAGATTCCGATCGGCGGTGTACGGCGTCCATTGCGCCAACATCTCCGGGTCGGTGATCGCCTCCCACACCTTCTCGACGGGATACGGCAGCACCCGAGGGAAGCTGACGACTGTGTCGTCCCCGTCGACGCTCACCGTGACGTCGGACAGGGCACTGGGCTGATACGGCTGGGCACTCATGATTCGATCTCACCAGGAACCACCGACACGGGCAACTGCCCGCTCGGCGTTCAGAACACGAACAAAGCCGATGCGGCCGCGACTGTCGCCTCCACCACCGGAAACTTCACCACGGACAAGTCGTGTCGCGCTCCTTCGAACTCCACCAGACGTGTCGCGGCGGGAACCAGGTCGAGTGCTGCCTGTATCTCCTCCGTCGTCGCGAACTCGTCCTTCGATCCGTGGACGACAACGGTCGGTGTGTTCAGGTCGGGCAGGTGTTCGGTTCTGAGCTTCTCGGGCTTCTTCGGTGGATGCAGTGGATAGGACAGCAGGACCAGGCCGTCGACAAGTCCCGGGTTCTCCGCTGCCAGCATCGACGCCTGCCGACCGCCGTACGAATGTCCGCCGAGCAGAACGGGTCCGGGCACCGAGTAGTCCGAGCGAACAGCGGCAATCACCTCGGCAATGCCCGCACGATCCTCCGCAGCACGCGACGGATGCGGCGGCCCCGAAGCTCGACGCACCCGAAACGCGAGATCGAAGCGCAGAACTTGCACTCCTGCTGCAGCAAAGCCGTCGGCGACAGCACGCAACAGCACAGTGTCGCAATTACTTCCGGCGCCGTGGGTCAATGCCAGGGTTGCGACGGGCACTGACTCGGGGCGGTGCAGGAAACCGTGCACCGCGCCTTCGTCGACCGTTTCGACAGTACTCATGGACGCATCCTTGTCCGGCCCGCTCGGGCCTGTTCGACTGCGGCAGCCAAGCTGCCTTCGTAGACCGGCCCGTGTCCGGGAAACAGCGCGCCGGCGGGCGCAGCGGCAATATTGTCCAACGCCTGGTCCGTCGCTCCACGGTCATGGTTGAAGGGGCACACCAGAAATTGTGGTCCGGCGACGCTCGACGTCGCATGTCCGGTCACCAGAGCGTCACCCGACGCGATGACTCCTGCCTCGGGGACAAGGTAAGCGCTGTGGCCGTCGGTATGCCCGTGGGTAGGAATCGGCACGATCCGACCGGGAACGTCCAGCGCACCACCTGACGCAAAGGCCTGTGCTCGAGGCAGTTCCGCGCCTTTCAACGCGCCCGCTCCGATCACGTCACGTAGCCACTTCGGAGCGCCTCGCCGCCACAACAGCAACGGAACTTTGGCCGGCGACAACTGCTGCAGGTACTCCCGCTTCGCGTGGGGCACTTCCAACGGATCCATCAGGACCGGAACCTCGAGCCGAGTCACGATGTCCGCGATTCCACCGATGTGGTCGACATGCGCGTGAGTGACGAGGATTGCCCGAACATCCCCGAGCTGGTGACCGATCTGCTCGATCGAGCGTTCGACGTCGGCGCCGTTAGCCGGGTATCCGCCGTCGATCAACGTCAGATCGGCCCCCTCTTCGACCAGGACCCAATTGGCGTGACCGCACCGAACCAGATGTGTGTTCTCGATCTGCGTGATCGACAGTGCCGCAGTAGTCATGCTTGGTAGTCTGCGCCACGTGTCGGAATCCGTGAAGCAGGCCAGCAGCCGCAGCATTCGAGATCGCGCCGAAGCGTCCTTGGTAGCAGCCGCATTCGCGCTGCCCAGCGCGGTGAAACGTCGAATCACCGGGCCACCCGTCGTCATCGAGGGCAACACGCTCGACGCCGACGCACACCTGCTGCTCACGCTCGCGAAGACGCGGCCACTCCCCTCACATTCCACCGATCCCCAGTCACTCGCCGCTGCTCGCGCCAATCTCACCCGAACCGCGATCATGATGGGCGGCAGACCCGCGCAGGTCCGCACCGAAGAGATCTCCGTTTCGGGTGCCGACGGCCCGCTCCGCGCCCGGCTCTACGTTCCGACTGCCGACACCGGCGCTCTGCTCGTCTACTTCCACGGCGGCGGCTGGGTACAGGGCGGCATCGAATCCCACGACGCTCCGTGTCGCCTGTTGGCCGAGACCTCCGGCGCACGGGTCATCTCGGTCGACTACCGGCTTTCACCCGAATTCGCTTTCCCCACACCGGTAGACGACGCCTATGCCGCGTACCAGGATATCGTCGACCACGCCGAAGAGTTCGGGGCAGACCCGACACGCATCGCTGTCGGTGGAGACAGTGCGGGCGGGCACCTGTCCGCGACGGTGGCGTTGCGTGCCCGCGACGACGGCAAGACCCCACCGGCAGCACAGCTGTTGATCTACCCCGCTACCGACTTTCACGAGAAGGCTCCCTCGAGAACGACGTTCGGTGAAGGCTTCTTCCTGACCGAGGCCAATATGAACTTCTACGAGTCCAGCTTCCTCGGCAAGGATGCCGATCGACTCGACCCGTTGGTATCGCCGCTACGCGCCCCCGACGTGGCCGGACTGCCACCAGCCATCGTGATCACGGCGGGATTCGATCCACTCCGAGACGAAGGCGAAGCGTACGCAGCACGATTGCGAGACAACGGTGTTCACGTCACGGATCGACGCTATCCCGGCTTCATCCACGGCTTCGTCAACGTTCTGGGGCCCAGTGCCGGATCCCGTGCAGCGGTCGCCGAGATCGGCGGCATGCTCCGCGCACTCCTCAGCCGCCCGACAGAATCTCCCGCACCGTATCCACCAGCGGATCGACGGGAAGCTCTGGGCTGATTGCGCGCTGTAGCCCCAAACCGATTCCGACGCTGAGCATTCGCAGCGCGGCTGCGTCCGGATCCAGCGTCGGCGTCACCCCGTTGGATTCCGTGAGGTGTTGGACCAGTCCGGCGATCAGTCCCCGCACCTGGTCTGCACCCGCCGCGATCTTCTCCCGAATGTCCTCGCTGTGCCGCGATCTCACCGAGAACTCGACCTCGAGCAGCGTCCACCTCTGGTCCCCGATTGTTCGCTCGGCCCACCGCGCGAATTCAGCCACCGCATCGTCGAGGGTCGATTTCGCCCCGAGTTGCGCAGTGATCTCACCGACCTTGGTCAGCCTGATCCGGCCGAGAACTTCGGCACACAATTCATCCTTGTTCTTGAAATTCGAGTACACCGCCCCCTTGGAGTACCCGGCGTCCTCGGCGATCTGATCGAGAGAGGCCGCGGCGTATCCGCGATCGAGAAAGTGCTCGACGGCCGTCGCCAACAGGGTCTCGCGGGTCAACGCCTGCGCTTCCTGCCTGGTCAATCGCGCCATCGGAACCTCCCAGTGGTCCTCGGTATCGAGATTCCCACGGTAGCCGAATACCGCGAACGGTCGTCGAGTGGAGTACTGAAACCAATTTTTGGGGTACCGACGTTATTCGGATACTGATAGTCTCCGAAACATGACTTCAGATGTGACCGGTACCACCGTGCGCCAAAACAGCGCACCGAGACGCGGCTTGGCCATCGGCTGCGGCGGCACTCTCGGTTTTGCCTGGACTGTTGCCGCGCTCGCCTCGGTCCGGGATGCGCTCGACTGGGATCCACGGGAAGCCACAGCCATCATCGGGACGTCCGCCGGCGCCGAGTTCGTGACGATGCTCGGCAGCGGAGTCGGTGTCGACGAGTTGGTTGCCATGCAACTCGGCAACGCCGCCGCACGCCCCGAGCTCCTCACCCACATCGCGTCGGCGCCCGGAAAGCTCCCGCCACTTCCGAGACTGGGCGTCGGCAATCCACGACTCCTCACGCGTCGAGACCTTCCGGTTCTGAGCCGGATGAGCGGCATCGCACCGGTTGGTGGCGGCGACCCGTCCTGGCTCACTACGCTCGCCGAATCACTTGCTCCGGGCGATTCGTGGCTCCCACATCCGAACGCGTACATGGTATCCATGGACTACAGAACGGGGCGACGGGTCGCATTCGGGGCACAGGGGGCTCCGAAAGTGACCGTCGGTGAAGCACTCCGAGCGTCATGGGCGATTCCCGGCTGGTTTCCACCCGTCACGATCGACGGCGTCAGGTACATCGACGGCGGCGCCGCATCCACGGCTTCGGTAGACCTTCTGCTCCCCCTCCAACTGGACGAGCTGGTTGTACTGGCGCCCATGGCTTCTCGAACCCTGAGGCCGGCGCGCGGAGCCGCCCGTATCGAACGCGGTGCACTGCGCAATGCCATGTCCAAGGGGCTCGATCAGGAGATCGAACTGGTCCGCTCCGCGGGTACCAGAGTCATACGAATCGATGCCACCGACGACGACCTTGCCGTGATGGGCGCCAACTTCATGGACGGCCGCCGACGGCTCGCCACCTTCGAATCATCGCTGCGTACAACACGTGCGAGCGTCAAGCGCGAACTCGATGTGCACCCGTTCCAGCCCACTCGTTCCCACCAGTGAAAGCGCAGACTCAGTGAACAACGAATCTGACCACTTCGAGGTCGTGATCATCGGCGGTGGAATTTCCGGAATCGGCGCGGCTATCCACCTGCAGCGTCTCGGAATCGACAACTTCGCACTCCTCGAGAAGGCCGACTCCCTCGGTGGAACCTGGCGCGCCAACACCTATCCCGGGTGCGCCTGTGATGTTCCATCCGGTCTGTACTCGTACTCCTTTGCCGCCAATCCGGATTGGACGCGCTTGTTCGCGGAGCAACCGGAGATCCGCGAATACATCGAGAACACGGCGGGCACGCACGGAGTCGACAAACACGTTCGCTTCGGGGTCGAAATGCTCTCCGCGCGATGGGATGCGTCGCAATCACTGTGGAAGATAACAACTTCCAGCGGCGAACTGACTGCTCGCTTCGTGATAGCCGCTGCCGGCCCATGGAACGAACCCCTGACACCGGCGATCCCCGGACTGGAAGCGTTCGAGGGAGAGGTGTTTCATTCCTCGCAGTGGAATCACGACTACGACCTGACCGGAAAACGCGTCGCCGTCGTAGGAACCGGAGCGTCGGCAGTCCAGTTCGTTCCGCGCATCGTCTCCCAGGTCTCCGCCCTTCACCTCTACCAGCGAACCGCTCAATGGGTTCTTCCCAAACCCGATCACTACGTACCGCGGATCGAAAGGTCCGTCATGCGATTCGTGCCGGGAGCACAGAAAGCCTTGCGCAGCATCGAATACGGAATCATGGAAGCGCTCGGATTGGGATTCCGTAATCCGTGGATTCTGCGAATCGTGCAGAAACTCGGGTCAGCCCAATTGCGCCTGCAGGTACGCGATCCGAAGCTGCGCAAGGCATTGACTCCCGATTACACCCTCGGTTGCAAGCGACTGCTCATGTCGAACTCGTACTATCCGGCCCTCGGCAAACCCAACGTCAGCGTCCATGCCAACGCCGTCGAGCAGATCCGCGGTAACACCGTGATCGGCGCCGACGGAGTGGAGGCGGAGGTGGACGCCATCATCTTCGGAACCGGCTTCCACATCCTCGACATGCCAATCGCATCCAAGGTATTCGACGGAGAAGGTCGATCACTCGACGATCATTGGCAGGGAAGCCCGCAGGCGTACTTCGGTTCCGCCGTCAGTGGATTCCCCAACGCGTTCATTCTGCTGGGCCCGAGCCTCGGCACCGGGCACACGTCGGCGTTCATGATCTTGGAAGCCCAACTGAACTATGTGGCGCAGGCAATCGGCCACGCCCGTCGTCACGGCTGGCTGACCATCGACGTGCGAGAGGAAGTTCAGGCAGCCTTCAACTCTCAGGTTCAGGAGGCATTGGGGACCACGGTCTACAACGCCGGTGGTTGCGAAAGCTACTTCTTCGACGTCAACGGCCGCAACAGTTTCAACTGGCCGTGGTCGTCCGGTGCCATGCGTCGACGGCTACGGGACTTCGATCCGTATGCCTACAACCACACGTCGAACCCTGAGTCAGACAACACGCCCCCTGAACCCACGCCATCCGAACCCACGCCATCCGAGCCCACCACCAGTCCGGAACCGGAGTACACCGCATGAGCCTCTTCGGCACCACCTACCCGCCGATCGATCTCGACGGAGCGGTCGTCGTCATCTCGGGCGGTGGCCGCGGAATCGGAAGGGCGACAGCCAAGTTGTTCGCTGCTCGCGGTGCACTCGTATGCGTCGGCGATCTCGACGAGGAGACGGCCGTCGACACAGCGGAGTCCATCGGCCCACGTGCCCGCGGTTACCTGCTGGACGTCACCTCGCGCGATTCCTGGGATGTGTTCGCCTCCAAGGTGATCGGCGAATTCGGCCACATCGACATTCTCGTCAACAACGCGGGAGTGATGCCGCTCGGCAGCTTCCTCGACGAGTCCGACGCCACCAGTCGAGTCACCCTCGACGTCAACATCTGGGGGCCTATTCACGGGATGCGCGCCGTGTTGCCCGGCATGGTGGATCGACGACGCGGGCACGTCGTCAACATCGCATCGATGGCAGGCAAACTTCCGGTACCCGGGATGGCCGTGTACAACGCCAGCAAGTTCGGCGCAGTGGGTCTTTCGGCTTCTGCCCGTGTCGAATTCGCAGATTCCGGGGTCAGCGTCAGCGCGATCCTGCCCAGCGCGGTGCGGACCGGCCTCTCGTCAGGCGTGCCACTCGGAAAGGGAATGCCGACGGTTGAGCCCGAGGTAGTGGCCAAGGCCGTCGTCGACACGGTCGCGCATCGGCGAGCCGAAACTGCAGTTCCCCGTTACCTTGCGGGCTGGGATCTCGTCGACGCACTGGTCCCCGAATGGATCATCAACATCGGCCGCCGGGTGATCGATGATCGCCGCGCACTGACATCGGTAGATCCGAACGGGCGTGCGGACTACGAAAAGCGAGTGGCACGTCAGGCCGAAAACGGGGAGCACAATCCGAAGTGAACCGGGTAGTTTCGTGGCCATGTACATCCGCCGCGAAACTTCTTCCGACCGTGACGCCATCTATTCACTGCTCGGGGCGGCGTTTGCCGACCAGGCACCGCCCGGCGAGACTCCCTACGAGATCGAACTGACACGCCAACTCTTCGCCTCGGACGACTACTTACCGAAGTTGTCGCTGGTCGCCGTAGCCGGCGGTGAGATCGTCGGCTTCGTGATCGGGACACGCGGATGGGTAGGTCCCGTGGAGGCTGTTGGCCTCGGCCCGCTGGCTGTCACCCCGGGTAACCAGCGCAGCGGGGTTGGTTCGGCACTGATGCACGCGGTGGTCGGCGCGTGCGACGCCCTGGACGTGCCGCTGATCGCACTCTTGGGCAGCACCGAGTACTACCCGCGGTTCGGATTCGTCACCAGCACGGACGTCGGAGTGGAGTCTCCGGAAGCTGAGTGGGGCGCTCACTTTCAGATCAGAACGCTCACCACACATCGCGCTGATCGGACGGGGAAGTTTTCATACGCAGCGCCTTTCGGAATCGCGTGACCCGGAGCGCGATGTAAGAGTTCTTTGACATACGGCGTGCGTGAATCTACGCTCAACCCTGTCAAAGAACTCTTACATCCGGGAGGCTTCATGAGCACCACGGCACGGTGGAGCCTGGTTATCGGCATCGGCGTCGCAGTAACGCTGACCCTCGGCTTTTTCGCAGCACTGACCGCCGGCGACCAGAAGACGTTGACCTTCGTCGTCTTCGCAATCGTCATGGCGCCGGCTTGCATCGGATCGGTATGGGCCCTTTTCCCATCGGAAAAGAACAAGGCTCCCGCCTATCCCGAGGACACCGTCGAAACAGAATGGAGTCGCAAGGCCGGATTCGGCGCGTTCACAGACTTGATCACTGCCATGGGAATCGCGCTGATCGCGCACAATGTCTTCGGCGCTCCCGAACTGCCGCTCCTGATCTTCACTGCCCTCGGCCTGGTCGACTTCGGAATTCGGTACTGGGCGGTGTCGAGGGACCGCGCCCCCACGATCGAGATCTGATGCGCAACAACCTTCAAGAACTTCGTACGGCAGCCGGATTGTCACAGCAAGCGTGCGCCGACGCACTCGGAATCACGCGCCAAACCGTCATCTCGATCGAGAAGGGCCACTTCGACCCGCGTCTGTCGCTGGCGTTCCGAATCGCCGAGTACTTCGACAAACGCGTCGACGACGTCTTCTCCAGCTGACGCCGTCTCGGGCTGACAGAAGATCAGTCGAACAGGGTAGGCGACCCGTTTTCGTCTTTCCCGTCGTCGACCGCCGTCGTCTTCTTGCCCGAGCCCTTGCGGACGACGGTCAACGTCGTCGTTCGACGCGACAACCTGTGCCCGTCACTGTGTTCGAGCAACGCCATGCCCTGGCGAACTTCGACTACCGTCCACGGACCCGCATGGCCGGCTGCCTGCACGAGGTCACCGGACTCCACCTCAGTTGCCATGACCACTCCTTGTTCGTCGTGTCCTGCACGTTCTCCTTCCTATTATCGACGCGGCCACCTGGCAGTCGACGCGCAGGGTACCTACGCTGCAGCAGCAACCTTGACCGCATGGCCGACTTCGGCTCGGAATGCCGCGTATTCGGGTGAGCCTCGGAGATCGTCGGGATCGACGCCGGTTCGTGGCAGATCGATTTTCAGGTCCAGCGCGACCTTGCCGGGCCGGCTTGTCAGAACTACGACGCGGGAGCCGAGAAAGGCCGCCTCGTCGGCACTGTGAGTGACGAAGACACTTGTTCGCCCCGATTCGGCACTGACACTGCGGAGGTCCTCCTGCAGACGCTCGCGAGTGAGGGCGTCCAATGCGGCAAAGGGCTCGTCCAGCAACAGCAACGACGTTTCGGCCGCCAAGGCCCGGGCAATTGCCACCCGCTGCTGCTGCCCGCCGGAGATTTCCCAGATACGCCGGTCCGCTGTGCCGCCCAGACCGACGCGGTCGAGAAGCTCGTCGCGCCTTCGCCCGCGTTCGCTCTTCGTCACCCCGGCATATTTGAGTGCCAGATCGATGTTGCCGCCCACCGATTTCCACGGAAACAGTCGTGGTTGCTGAAACACCACGCCGGCACTCGACCCGGGAATCGGGTCGGATCCTGATACCTGAACTGTTCCACTGGAAGGATTTTCGAAACCTGCAATCAGCCGCAGCAACGTGCTCTTGCCGCAACCCGACGCTCCGACGAGGACCAGAAACTCACCAGGTGTGACGTCGATCGATACCGGCCCGAGTGCCGTGACGGACTCTCGACCGTGGCCGTACTTGTGCGAGACGGTGTCGATTCGGATCGCGCCCGGGCGGTCGGCAGCGAATCCTCCCGCGGCCTGCTGTGCGGTCTCGCTACTGGTCAAGGACATCGGGAAGCCCCTTCACATAGAGAGCATTCTGAAAGACCGCCAGATCAGGCACACTGTCGATCTGCTTCTGCTCGGCCAGGAATTGCGCTGCACTCTGCAGGTTCACTGCCAGATTCCCGGGAGCGCCTTCGGTGCCCAGCCATTCCGGCGAGGAGATCTGCTCGGGAGTGAGGAACACTCCCTGCTTCAGCTGCGCTGCCGCGTCGTCCTTCGAGGCGCCCAATTGCGCGGCAACAGCTTCCGCTGCCGCGTCCGGGTCTGTGGCGATTGTCGTGAGCGCGCGGGCCTGAACCTGGCGCCAGGTATCGACGATCTCGGGGTGATCCTTGGCAAACGCGGTCGACACCACACCAAGATCGAGTGTCGGCTTTCCAGCCGTCGCGAGCTCGCGGCTGGCGATCAACTGTGTTCCGTCCTTACGGAGTTCGTCGAGCGTGGGCAACCAGGTGTAGACGGCATCGATGTCACCTCGCTGCCAGGCAGCGAGGGATGCTTGCGGCTGGAGATCCACCAACTGGACGTCGTCAGCACTGAGTCCGGCCTGGTTCAGTGCTGCCAGCAGACTGTAGTGCGCGGTCGAGGCGAATGCCGTGGCCACTTTCTTGCCACGCAGATCTGCGACGGTCTTGATTCCGGTTGCGTTGCGCGCCACCAGGGCTTCGTTGTCGCCGGCCACGTCGAGAACAAACGCGACCTGGTACGGAATGTTCAGCGGTGCCGAGAGGCCACGAGCAACCGGACTCGAACCGATTGCGCCGAAATCGATTTCACCGGCGATGAAGGCGGTGTTGATGTCGGCTCCCGAATCGAACTTCGTCCACTTCACGTTGTACTCGGGCAGTGCGTCTTCGAGCCAGCGATTGTTCTTGACTATCAAGTCGCCGCTCGGGAACGACTGGTAAGCGATACGGATCGTTTCCTTGGACGAATCCTGGCCCGAATGATCCACCGAGCACGCACCGAGAACAAGGGCAAGAACGCCGATCAGCACCGTGAACGCCGTCCGGGAAGCCCTTCCCTCGTTGCGGTTCGGATTGCTGTTGCGCTTCAGATTGCCGCTGGGCTCGGAAATGCTGCCATATATCTCATTGTCGGTCATACTTTTCCCCTCCAGGGAACGGCGCGGCGCTCAGCAGCCCGCAACAGTCCGTCGATGATCAAACCGGAGAATCCGATGGCGAAGATCCCCACCAGCACTACCGGAGTGTTGTTGTAATTGCTTGCATCCTTGACCATTCCGCCGATTCCGGGGATGCCGTTGAACAATTCGGCCGCGACAACTGACGAGTACGCCATACCCACCGACAAGCGAATGCCCGTGAAAGTTTCAGGCAGCGCCGACGGGACAACCACGTCTCGGATCACTTGTGCCCGTGAGGCTCCCAGCGCCCTGGCAGCTTCGACCAGCCCGACGGGTGCCGCGACAACAGCAGCTGTGGTGGCCACTGCTGCCGGCGGGAGGGCAGCCAGCGCCAGAAGCGTGATCTTCGGCGCCTCGTCGATTCCCAGCCAGATCACCAGCAGGAAGAAGTACGCCAAGGGCGGCAGTGCCCGCAGGAAGGTCAACCACGGTTCGAGCAGGCTCCGCAGCCATGTCACCGATCCCATTGCCAAACCTAAGATCACGCCCAAGCCGACGCCGATGATCACACCGACCAGCACCCGTCGCAGCGTCATGTAGAGGTGCTCCCAGAGCAAATACCCCTGGTAGCCACGCACTCCGTCGTGCGTGGTCATCGTGTTGACGAAGGCATGCCAGACCGTGCTCGGAAAGGGCACGAAGGTCTCACTCCAGGTGCCGCTCGCCGCGGCGACCTGCCACAAGGCCAAGAATGCGATCACGGAAAGCACCGGCAGTCCGACAGTGGTCACACTCGAAGTCCACGGCCGACGCGGCTCACGGTTCGGTTCCGCGACTGATGTTGGTTCTATTGCTTCGACAGGAGTCGACATCGCTGTTCTTCCTCGACGTACGGAAAATTCCGGCACACATGCAGCAACGAGCGCATATGCAGGGGCGAAGGCACACAGAGCGGCGCCATTCTCACTCAGGAGAGTCGGAAGGAATCAACAGCAACAGCAGTTGGCACCAAGACGGCACAGGTCGACGGCGATGCGTCGTGTCAGTGGCGTCGTGGGCATGGGGGTAATTACTACCTGTGTCTGCAATTACCCGCAAATGCGGGGGAAATAGGCGTCAGTCGGCCAAGCGAACAGACAGCGAATACATCAGCGGTATCTCTGGTCGTCCGGCCGGGACTCCCCAACGCTTGCCGCCGAGTTCTGCCATCTCCTCGAATCCTTGCCAACCGTTGGCGTACGGGTACTCGTCGAAGGACTCGAGCGTCAATCCGGCACGCCGCAGGGCGCCGAGCACCTCGGCGATGGACCAGTTGAATTCACATGAAGGGAAGGGATTTTCGAAGTTCTCGACTCCGTCTCCCTGAGCGCCCGGCAAGACGAGATCGGCTGAATCTGCCACGTAGTCGCCGACGCCACCGGGTTCGGTCACGGGAGTCCCGCCTCCGTACGGGTATGTCAGCGACCACTTCTCGTCGAAACACATGGCAAACGGATGAAACTCCACCAGAACGAATCGACCGTTCGGCGCCAGAACACCGGCAATCCCCTCGGCCCACTCGTCGAGATCGGGTAACCAGATCACCGTTCCGTACGAAGAGAAGACTCGATCGAACTTCCTCCCGGTAGCGCCGGCATCTCGGAGCCACGCAGATACATCCGCTCGCTCGAAATCGGCGGCAATGCCGGATTCCGCAGACAATGTTCGGGCGAAGTCGATCGCAGAATCCGAGATGTCGACGCCGGTCACCGCGGCACCGAGAGCAGCCAAACTCAACGAATCCTGACCGGAATTGCACTGCAGATGAAGAATCGAGGAACCGTCGATCTCGCCGAGCAGCGCCACTTCTTCCGGAAACAAGGTCGACCCGCCGTTGCGAAAGAACTGTGCTTGGTCACCTTTGTGACTGTTGTGAGCGACGGTCGCTGCATTCCACGACAACCGATTCATCTCCGCTACATCCATCTCTACTGCATCCACCTCTCGGCCCACAACAACTCCGCCCGAGTTCACCACGCCTCCGGTCACGTCAGCAATCGATTTACTGGGCTGGAAACCTATCCGAACGAAGATGCAACAGGTTACAGTTTTTCGACGGACCATCGAAGGAGAACCAGTGCGCTACGGACTCAGCCTGTTCACCAGTGATCGCGGCATCCGCCCTGCCGATGCAGCAAAGGCTGCGGAGGCGAATGGATTCGACGCCTTCTACGTTCCGGAGCACACTCACATCCCCGTATCGAGGGATTCCGATCACCCCGGAACCCAGTCGGCAGAATTGCCCGACGACCGTTACATGCGCACACTCGACCCCTGGGTTGCCCTCGGCACCGCCGCGTCGGTCACGAGCACCATCCGATTGGGCACCTCGGTGGCCCTCCCCCTCGAGCACGATCCGATCACTCTCGCGAAAACCATCGCATCGCTGGACCATCTTTCCGGCGGACGCGTGGTTTTCGGCGTCGGATTCGGCTGGAATGCAGAGGAACTCGCCGACCACGGCGTACCGCCCAACAAACGCCGGACCGCACTCCGCGAGTATCTCGAAGCCATGGGTGAACTGTGGTCGAAGGAAGAAGCTTCGTACGACGGCCAATTCGTGAAGTACGGGCCAAGTTGGGCCTGGCCCAAGCCAGTTCAGAAGCCCCGTCCGCCCATCCTCTTGGGCGGTGGCGGTAACGAGAAGACTTTCAAGTGGATCGCAAAGTCTGCCGACGGGTGGATCACCACACCCATCGAGCAGGAGATCGACGGAAACGTGGAACTGCTCCGAAAGATCTGGGCCGAAGCAGGTAGAGTCGGCGAGCCTGAAATAACCGTCCTGGCAGGCAAACCCGATCCGGAGAAGCTCGCCCACTGGGTAGATATCGGTGTCACGGAGGCGATGTTCGGCACTCCGGACAAGAGCCCCGAAGAGGTGGTCGGATACATGGAACGTCTGGCAGCCAAGCTCGGACGGTGAGGTCCGCCACAGCACCTTGACCTCAACTGCACTCGAGGTTTTAACGTCGGTATTGCACAAGACAGTGCAACGACAGCAAAACCCGAGTCAGAAGAGGTGCTAAGTGTGACGACAAAACTGGTTGGCACCCAACCTGTTTCGGACGTCGCTGTTGATTCGGCGCCGTCCATCCGAAGCGCATTCGTCGAGGCATTCCGAAATCATCCCGCCGGCGTCTCGATCATCACCGCGACGGGCGATGACGGCCCGGCCGGCATCACGTCGTCTTCGGTGATCTCGATCAGCGCCGATCCGGCAGTTCTGGCGTTCTCACTGCAGTCGTTGCGTGGTTCTGCGAGCGTCATTGCTTCCGCAAGCAGTTTTGTTGTTCACCTGGCAAATTCGGCGAACGCGCGACTGGCGGCCACGTTCGCGACCCGCGGCGCTGTCCGCTTCGGAGACGACATGCGCTGGTCGTTTCTGTCGACGGGTGAACCATTCCTGCACGGCACGGGCCACGCCTTGCGGGCGGTTCCCTTGAATGCCACGACGTGTGGCTCCGCAGTGATTGTCACCGCGCGCGTCGTCGACGTCATCGATCCGCAGCACGTGTCAGCGCCGCTCGTCTATCACGATCGAACCTATCGAAATCTCTCGTCTCACAACATTTCCTCAAAGGAAGGCATGTCACATGACTGAATACGTTCTCCCCGAGCTGGACTACGACTACGCCGCACTCGAACCGCACATCTCCGGCGAGATCATGGAACTGCACCACAGCAAGCACCACGCCACGTACGTGGCGGGCGCCAACAGCGCAATCGAGCAGTTGGCTGCTGCACGCGAAGACGGCACGATCACCGCGAAGGCGCCGCTGCTCAGTAAGAACCTCGCCTTCCACCTCGGCGGCCACACCAATCACTCGATCTTCTGGAAGAACCTCTCCCCCAACGGCGGTGAGCGACCAGAAGGCGAGTTGGCAGCCGCGATCGACGAGCACTTCGGTACCTTCGACGCATTCGTCAACCACTTCTCCGCTGTAGCAACGACTTTGCAGGGGTCCGGCTGGGCGGTACTGGCCTACGACACGGTCGGGCAGCGCCTGGTCATCGAGCAACTCACCGACCAGCAAGGCAACATCAGCATCGGTATCGTTCCGTTGCTCATGCTCGACATGTGGGAGCACGCCTTCTACCTGCAGTACAAGAACGTCAAGGCCGACTACGTGAAGGCCTACTGGAACGTCATCAACTGGGAAGACGTTGCACAGCGATACGCGACGGCCACAGCCTCGACCGGCTTGATCGTCCCCGCCTGATCGTCCCCGCCCGATCACTGCCATATCACCCCGATCAGCCCAGCTCGGCACGGTGGCTCCGTTGCCGAGCTGGGTTTTTGCACCCCCGAGATCGATGTATGTGAAGGCAGGTAACATACACCGAGCGCGGCTGACTCGGCCGTCCGCCGATTCGACTCCGAGGGGAACCAGTGCTCGATATCAGTGGTTTGATCGCGACGTGGCGTCCGACGCTGGACACCGCAGCGCGCAATGCATGGGGACTCTCGTTCGGCGACGGTGTCGAAAAGGCCGAACGCACGCCGTCGGTACTGATCAGCGAAGGTCTACACCGCGATCTATATCGCTTCGGCGCATTGTGGACGCCCAGAGGCAATCCGGTTCTCCTCGTACCTCCCCTCGCGGTTTCAGCCGACTGCTACGACCTTCGTGCAGGCCAGAGCCTCGCCGCACACCTACTGGATGGCGCAAACACGCCCTACCTCCTCGACTACGGGACCATGCGGTACTCCGACCGCGGAATGGGTTTCGAGGCCTGGGTCGACGACATCATCCCGGAAGCGATCCGTACGATCTCGGACCTACATGACGGCGCACCTGTTTCGCTGATCGGGTGGAGCCTCGGCGGGACCATGTCTCTGCTCACGGGCTCCGCTCACTCCGACCTTCCGATCGCATCGATCACGGCAATCGGCACGCCAATCGATTACACGAAGATTCCCGCTATCAGCCCGTTGAGGCTGATCGGCAAATACACGGGCGACACCCCGCTCACCTCCGCGACCAATCTGGTCGGCGGACTACCTGCTCCACTCGTTCAGGCGAGTTACAAGGTGACGGCGTTGCAGCGTGAAGTCCTCAAGCCATGGTTCATCGTCCGCAATCTTCACAACACCGAGACCCTGGCTCGCATGGAATCGATAGACAAGTTCATGGCAGCCATGCCTGGATACCCGGGCAAGGCATTTCAGCAGATCTGCGAACAACTCATGCTCGGCAACAATCTCTACAACGACGCCGTCACGCTTGCCGGACGCGAGATCAAACTGTCAGCTCTGAGCGTTCCCGTTCTCGCGATCGGCGGCACCACTGACGTGATTGCACCCATCGCTTCGGTGGAAGCAATCACGTCGGTCCTCACCGGCGCGCCGTCGGTCCGGTTCGAGAAGGCGCCGGGAAGTCACCTCGGGCTCGTTGCCGGCCCCACCGCGAGAGACTCCACCTGGGCGCACATCGACGAATTCTTGAAAGAGAATGCACCGCAGTTGGTTTCGACCAGCTAAATCACGGCGTCGTGATGCCCGCGGCTACAGCTGCCTTGTGCCAATCCGGGAATTCACTCAGCAAACGGGTGTACAACTGGGCGTCGTCGACGGTGTCGATGTCGTCCAGCGCGAAGAATCCGGCATTGTCGACCACCCTGCCGTCGAGGTCGTCGAGCTTCTCCAGCACTCCGTAGTTGGCCTTGCCGATTCCGACGAACTGCCAAAAGGCCGGGAGCCCAGACGCTTCGCGCATCAATTTCGTGATTTCCTTGCGCTCGCTGAAGCCTCCGTCGGTGAAGAACAGGACGAGCGTCGGCGCCGAACCACGTGTCAGGCCGGAGAGAATCTCAGTCATGATCGGCACTTCACGATTTGCGGCGCCGATCTTGTCATAGTTGAATCCGCCGTGCGAGCCGCGCAAGTGCAGGTAGGTATCCGACCACTCTTCCGCGTCATGGACAGAGATCTCGGGAAGCTTGACGAAGCTGACTGCATACAAGTACGGCTCCAGCTTGCCGTCGTCATCGAGCTGGATCGCAACGGGAACCATGCGTTCGACAACACGATGCACCACTCTGGTGCGGTACTGCTTGGCCATACTTCCGGTTTTGTCGATCACCAGGACCACTCGCGCCCAAATTCCGTTGCCACCCTTGGTCAGCAGGACCTTGGCCACTTCGCGCTTTCGGAGGTCCAGCTTTTCCCGCTTCACCATCGAGAGTTTGGCTTCGTCGGGCACGGTCCGAATGCCATCTGCCGATTCAGCCGAGTCGGGTCGGCTCTGCGGTTCCTCGTCGACCGAGACTCCGAATGCAGTGACCAGATCTGCCAATCCGCTGTCCCAACCCGCCGAAACGTTCCGAACCTTCCAGTCCGTGCCGCGGCGATAGATCTCGACGAGGACCGCTGCCCTCTCACTCGTCAAACCCAAAGCCTGAGCCACGATAGCGGTGGAACCAGCCTGCTCCACCACGACACCAAGGCCCCCGACAGCAGAAAGGGTTCCGTTTGCCGCCGCATCAAGCGCCACGGCAACACTCAGCTGGTGGATGTCGGCGGGCAACCTCGCAATGTCGATTTCGATGACGCCGCCGGACTCCAAGCGCACCGCACCTTCGGGCGACACCGGCTGATTGAAGAAGACAAAATCTGCGTCGTTCCGCACCTTGTTCCGTTCGTCGAGCTGGAACACCATCAGGTCCACCGTGCCCGGGGCGCTACCGTTCACCGCCACCTTCAGCGAAGTTCCGTCAACGACTGTGTTCGCTCCACGCGCCAGCTCCATACCGGAAGATTAGCGGGCCACCAAAGAATCAACGGCCCCGCGGTCGGAAGAATCACAGCACACTTTCAGCAATCGACAGGATTCTCGAGGCAGACTGTTCGTGGAAGATTTGTCGCACGCGGGACCAAGAGCCTGAACATCGACAGAATCTTAGGGTCGATCAGGAGGTCACCAAATGCCGCACGGCCAGGCGCGCACCATCCCGATGCTGCCACTCCTGCCACCACTGACGAATTTCGACGATGCAAGTCGCTCGGTCGTGTCCTACCTCGACGAATATCTTCCGCTGGCACTGTGGTCGATCACGCGGTTCGACGGGTCGAATCAAATCTTTCTCACCGTCTCACCCAACCCACTTCACATCGAAGTCGGCGAGACCCGTACTTGGCAAAACACCATGTGCAGCGAGGTAGTCCTCGGAAATGCGCCGCCAGTCTCATCGAATCGCGCACTCGTACCTGCACTTTCCCGAGATGACAGGTGGGAAGGCATAGGCGCATACGTCAGCATCCCAATCCTTCACAACGACGGCAGTCTCTTCGGCACTCTGTGTGGCGCCGACCCGATTACGGGCGACTCCGTACTCGAGGACAACCTGGCCCTCCTCACTCTCCTGTGCCGACTCCTCGGAACCATTCTCGATGTCGACTATCAGCGCGCGCAGTCAGTGCGACTGGCCGAAACTGCGCAACTCGATGCCGAGACCGACCCGCTGACAGGTCTTCTCAATCGGCGCGGGTGGAACCGCATCCTCGAGGCCGAGCAAACTCGGTACCGCCAATTCGCCGATCCGGGATCTATCATCATCGTCGATCTGGACGGCATGAAGACCATCAACGACGAACTCGGTCACGCCGCGGGTGACGAATATGTTCAACGGGCCGGCAAGATCTTGGCAGCATGCGCGCACCCTGGTGCGGTGGTTTCACGGTTGGGCGGAGACGAGTTCGGAATCGCTTTGCTCGATACACAGCCGCGCGCCGTCGACTACCTGGTCGAGTGTTTGGAGAAGGCGTTCCGGAATGCCGACGTCTGTTGTTCGATCGGCCGAGCCGACTTTTCCATGTTCCAAAGCCTTTCCGAGACTTGGGATACGGCCGATGCCGAGATGTACCGCCACAAGCGCTCGAAGCACTGATTCGACTCCCCCACGGCCTGTTGGCACCGCATCGGAGGATCCCTTCGATGCGGTGCTGGCCCGTGTTCTGTTGTGCCCGAGGAGTACTACCTCAGGTTTTGAAGGTGGTGTTCGCCGGCCGCGGGTGCTGCTGCGGGTCGATCGAGGTCGGCGGGATGAACCAGGGTTTGTTGTCGACCCCGATGCGGATTTCCCATTTCCCGACGAACCCGGCTTTGCGGTGCATCAACCGGTGATGTGAACGGCACAGCAGGACAAGGTTGTTCATCACAGTCGGGCCGCCGTTGGCCCAGTGCCGGATGTGGTGTGCATCGGTCCACGCGGGCACACATGTGCAGCCCGGGAAGGCGCAACCCTTGTCTCTCGCGATCAGCGCCACTCGCTGCTCCGCGGTGACCAACCGTTTCCCGGGTTTCGCATCGAGCGGCGCCCCGTGACCGTCGAGCAGTACGGTGGACAGGAAACAATCGCACCCAAGGAGTCTGGTCTGCGATACCGACAGCGGCCCGAGCCACGGCATGTGACCGACATCAAGATCGGCCGGCTCCAGTGAGCCGTCATCACCCGAATCCGAAGACTGTGCGGCACAACCCCGATGCTCAGCCAAATCACGAGCATTGATGTGCACGTTCACATGCGGCCGCTGACCACCATCCGTACCGGTCTTCGCGCAATCCAAATACCGGCGGATCAGTTCGGTGAACCCGTCCGCGGTCCGCTTCGCTGCGGACCGAGAATCCGGGGTTCCATCGGGTGCCGGGGTGGGCATCGTCAGATTCGACAACGCCGACAACAACATTTCGCCGGTGAGAGCGTCGAAATCACCGCGCACCACCACCCGACCATTCAACGTCGACGCGATCCGCAACTCATTCCGATCCACATCCTCGGCGGGCGGAATCTCATCCGATTCGAAAATGCGCTCCAAGGTCGCGATGACGTTTCGCACTTTCGTGGTCGTGGCCTCCACTCCGGAAGCGGCAGCCAACAACAAATCGATGCACTTCGGTAGCGCTTCGTCAGGCATGCCCTTTGGTGGTGACTCGCAGAACGCCACGATCAACACCGCGTGCTCGAACGAGCAGTCCCCGTCATCGAATCGAGCAGCCACCGCCGGAAAAGGCCGAAGCGCAGCACCCAGGGCGGCGATCTTCTTCCCGTCCCGAACCTGCAGCATCGTATTCGCCGCCAACCAGCAACCCACCCCGCGGCTCGCAATCACCTGATCATCAGGACGCATCGAGAGTTCGTCCACCACCGCCACACGAACAGCCTCGAGACGAAGAATCTCCGCACTCGCCTCGATGGCAGCAGCACGCAACTCCGCAGCAGACAACCGCCACAGGCGTCCGCGCAACCCCACCGCAGAACCAGACACCACATCCGACAACAGAACACTCATTGAATCCCCCGATCCCCACCCCAAACAATACTCGAACACGTGTTCGAGTCAATACCTTGCTACCAGCACAAATGAGAGCGGGGAATAGTTCGATCGATCCAGGCGTATTATTTGAGTAAGCAATACTTGCGAGCGCAAATAAATGGAGGCTGTCACCGATGACTACCGATGAACGTCGACGCGGTTCCGTCTGGCGTGACCTAGTGGTCAGCCACAGCGTCATCCTCGGCAAGATGGAGGCGGACCTTCGAACCACCACCGGGCTCACCCTTGGCCAGTACGACGTTCTGCTCCGACTGCACGAAGCGCCGGGAAACACGATCCGAATGGGCGATCTGGCCGAACTGGTCCTGGTCACCACCAGTGGCGTGACGCGCGTCGTCGATCGATTGGTCGAGGCAGGACTGGCAGAGCGCGTTCGACCGGACAACGATCGACGCGTCGTGACGGTGTCGATGACGCCTGCGGGCAAGAAGACGCTTCGAAAAGCGTCCGCCATACACACGCGAGGGATCGCCGAATACTTCTCTGATCTCATTGAAACCGAGGAGCTTCCGGCACTCGAACGCTTCTTCTCCCGACTTGCCGCACATCACACGAATCAAGGCGGCGCATGCGATGCGCACGTAGAACAACTTTCCATCACCCCCACGAACAGATAGCGAGAAACAACATGGCTTTCGAATTGGGCGTCTACCATTTCGGTGAACTCACCCCAGATCCCACCACCGGCGCGATGATGAATCCCGGTGTCCACCTTCGCCATTTGGTGGAGCAGGCAACCGTTGCCGATCAGGTTGGACTCGATGTCTTCGGCGTCGGCGAGCACCATCGCACCGACTTCGCAGTCTCAGCCCCTGCAGTTGTGCTCGCGGCAATGGCTCAGGCTACCGACAACATCAAGCTGTCCAGCGCCGTAACTGTACTCAGTTCCGACGATCCCGTCCGTGTGTTCCAACAGTTCGCGACAGTTGACCTGCTTTCCGAAGGCCGTGCCGAGATCATTGCCGGCCGAGGTTCGTACACGGAGTCATTTCCGCTTTTCGGGTACGACCTGTCCCAGTACAACGAGCTCTTCGCCGAAAAGCTCGATCTACTACTGAAACTGCGCGACGAGAACCCGATCAACTGGGAAGGACAACTTCGCGCACCACTGATCGACGGTGACGTGACGCCCCGCCCGGACCGTCAGATTCCGGTGTGGATCGCAGTCGGAGGTACTCCGGCCTCTGTCGTCCGTGCCGCGAAACTGGGCCTGCCCCTCTCGCTTGCCATCATCGGCGGAAGCTACCAACAGTTCGAACCGTTCGTCGATCTATACCGCAGGGCTGCAGCGGAGTTCGGACACGATCCGAAGAAGCTGGCGGTCTCGATTGCTTCGCCAGGATTTGTCGATACCTCGAAGCAAACAGCACTCGACACGTCGTACCCGTACTTCCAGGCCGGGTGGATGCAGAATCATCATCAGCGGGGAAACGGAGTTCCCATGCCGCGCAGGGCATACGAAGCGCAGGCAACCACCGCGGGTGCGTTCTTCCTCGGCGGCCCGCAGGAAATCATCGACAAGACGATGGCGCAGTACGAACTGTTCCATCATGACCGCATCATGATCCAGATGGGGTTCGGCAACGTGCCACAGAAGGACATGCTGCGTGCGATCGAGATCCTCGGCACCGAAGTAGCCCCCGTTGTGCGTAAGGAAATCGAATCACTGAAATCGTCCCAAAAATAGGAGTTTCGATGAGCACACCGCTCAAAATTGTTGCCGTTGTCGGCAACCTCCAAAAACCCTCCAAGACTCGTGCCCTCGTCGACCTGATCGTCGAAACCTTGGGAGACTTCGAGCAGATCGACACACGAGTTTTCGAGATCGTGGATCTGATTCCAGGTCTTGCATCTGCTCTGGATCGCGATCACGTCGACTCAGTGACCGCCGAAGCGCTGGCAGCAGTCGAGTCCGCCGATATCGTCATCGCGGCGTCACCGGTGTTCCGCGGCTCGTACACGGGAATGTTCAAGCATTTCTTCGATCTCGTGGACCAGTACGCGCTTGCCAACACTCCGGTGATTCTTGCTGCGACAGGTGGCAGCGACCGCCATGCTCTCGTGTTGGACCATGCCCTGCGGCCACTGTTCGCTTTCTTCCAAGCGCTGACCGCTCCGGTCGGGATCTATCTCAGCTCAGGTGATTTCGACGGAACGACTATCCTCAACCCCGAGGTATTCGAACGTATCGAGATGGCAGCGAAGGACGTCCTGCCGGTAGCGAGGATGCTCGCGGAGCGGGATCGAGTTGCGCTGACGTGAACGCCCCTCATTCACACAACACGGCAACAGTTGCCGGTCTGAGGATGATCGAACAGCTACGTCAGGTTCACGAACCTCTGCGAGCCGATATCGAGGTACTCGAGAATGCCCTGCAACTGTTGTCGGACGAAACCACCGATCTGACTCGGATACCCGAAATGATCGACAATCTGACGATCGCGGATTTCGTCTGGCAACTACGGGTCAACTGCGACTTCTACTGCAAAACGCTGACTCTGCACCACACCATCGAAGATCAACGTATGTTCCCGGTAATGACCAGGAACTTTCCCGAGTTGGCCCCTGCGGTCGAACGACTGCAGGCAGAACACAAGCTTGTCGGGGAGATCGTGTCGGAAGCCAAGCGTGCGTCACTCGCGCTGAGCACCGAATCCTCCACGGTCAATCGGGCACAAACCGCAATCTCCGAATTGGCGGATCATATGCAGTCGCACCTCGATTTCGAGGAGGCCACACTCTTTCCGTACTTCCGACGGATGGATCGCGACTGGCATTACGGCTGATCGTGCACACTCAGTGATTCTTCAGCTCCATCGCAGTAGCGTCGAAAGGGCCACCTCATGTCAGGAGCCCCCATGACCAACCCGGATCAACCCACCGTCCAGCAATCCGTTCCTCAGCACCCGATTCGACCGCCCGTCAATGCGGGTTGGGCAGTGGTCTCGCTGCTGTTCTTCTGGCCGCTCTCCTTCTCCGCTTTCACGCACGCCTTCAACGTGTATCCGCTGTGGGCCGACGGCGATGTGGCCGGGTCGCGGTACGCGTCCGATCGAGTGAAACGACTCGGTCAGATCTCGCTGTGGATCGCAGGCGGGCTACTACTCCTGGTCTGCATCCTGTACGCGATTGCGGCAATCGTGTGGTTCGCCAACGGTGGCCACGATTACGGGCCGCGACGTATGCGCTGAACAACCACCCTGAAACAACAACACCGCAACAACAACACCGCAACAACAACACCGCCGAACATCACCTCATCAATCGATCGATGAACTCCATGGTCTGGTCCATCGAAGCGACCGTCGTTTGGCCGTGGCTGATTCCGCTGAGTTCTTGATACTCGAACTGCGTTCCTCGCGAACGCATGTCGACCAGTTGCGCCCAGGTAAGGGCGACAGGAACCGTTGTGTCCGACGCACTCTGCACCACACGCAGTGACCGGTCGTAGCCGTCGACCGGCACCTGCATCATCTCGCGAAACAGATCGTGGAAGCGTGGCGTCCACACCGACCGAGAAAACAACGAGCTCAACTGGATTCGTTCGGCGCGAATGTGGCGGCCGAGATCTCCGGCGCACAGTGTCCGAGCCTTTTCCATCCACTCGATCCCCTGCGGCGAGAGAACCTCCCGAATGTTCTCTTCGGGTCGTTGATCGTCGATCCCGGCCAGAACGTACAGCGCGTATCCCACCAACCCGGTGATGCCGATGTCGGGAAACAGCGGTCCGCCCAACGGAAACAAACCTTCCATATGGGTGGGGCCGGCAACAACGACCGAGCCGCGGAAATCCAATTCCGGTGCACGAGTGGTGGCCTCGTGTCCCGCGAAGTACGCCGCATGACCGCCTTCGGACAAACCCGCAACCATCCACCGCGGACTCAGCACACTGCCGTACAACTCGTGCGCAGCCCGCACGATGTCGACCGCATTCGCGCCGGCGGCATGTCCGTCGAGATAGGCCAGCACCCGGTCGGTACCAAGTCCCGAGTAGTCGGTAGCGACTACCGCGTATCCCTCTTCCAACCAGCGTTCGATCGGTTCGATCTCGCCCGGACCGAATCCGGTCGACGAGGGTGCACACTGATCCGCACTGCCCAAAGTTCCGTGGGCATAGGAGATGACGGGCCAACCGCCCGCCGGTGGGGCACCTTCCGGCAGAAACACGGACCCTGACGACTCCCCCCATCTGTCAGCGGTACGCAGAGTTCGATACACGACCCGCTGCGTCTCACCGGCGCCGACCGGAAACACTGCGGCCGAGAGTTCGCCATAGGACTCCAGCGCGCCCGCGACTTCCGGTTCGTCCGCCGTCGCCGCGGCAGCACCTGACCCCCACCCGAGACTCGACAACAGAATGCTCGCCACCACGGCCGCAACAAAGGTTCTACCCGAACGACTCACCACGCCAACCCCTCCCGACCTGTGCAGAGCATGATGTCGATATGCAGATCATCATCACCGGTCACAGCCTGCCCGGACGTGAGTGTTCCGAAACCGCAACCTTCGAAGGGCGCAGCAACATCCACGTCGGCGTTCAGCGCCGAGGCAAGCCACACGAAATCCTCGACCTCGTACCAGGAGATACCGAGACAGTGCGATGGGAACTGACAGCGAGTCTGGAGCGAAAGTCCGGTGCCTGGGACATTCTCGGTTCACACATCCAGGGTCCACCTCGCGGACGCTTCATCTACCTGTCCTGGGTGACGGTATCCGATGACCAGACGTTCGAGATGTTTCGGCGCGCAAAGCTGATGCTCGACGCGATCCCCGAGCACATCGTCGAGCAGGCCGACGCTTCCGGCGTGCTCCACGCAGACCTCGGGCTCACCGACGCCGCAGGTAAACCACTGTGCGCGGCAATCCGACCACCAACGATCACATGGTCCTCCTCGCCTTACTGAGCATCGTTCAGTAGTGTGGTGATCGAGCACTAACTCTGCCGGTGGCCCCACATAGTCGATACGGAGTCCGAACTGATGAGCACCGAACACCTCGATGTCCTGATCGTCGGCGCCGGCTTGTCCGGCATCGGTGCTGCTTATCGACTCCAGACCGAGCTCCCAGGAAAGTCGTACGCAATCCTCGAGGCCCGAGCGAACAGCGGCGGAACCTGGGACCTCTTCAAGTATCCCGGTATCCGATCGGATTCCGACATGTTCACGCTCGGCTACCCGTTTCGCCCGTGGACAGATGCCAAAGCAATCGCCGACGGTGATTCGATCCTGCGGTACGTGCGCGACACCGCGCGAGAGAACGGGATCGACAAGAAGATTCGGTACAACCGGAAGGTGACGGCCGCATCATGGTCGTCAGCGAACTCGACCTGGACAGTCACGGTCACGACCGGCGACGAAGACGAAACATTGACCTGTAACTTCCTCTATCTCTGCAGCGGGTACTACAGCTACGACGGCGGATACACCCCCGACTTCCCCGGACGTGAATCGTTTGCCGGTGAGGTAGTGCACCCCCAGTTCTGGCCCGAAGAACTCGATTACTCCGACAAGAAGGTCGTTGTGATCGGAAGCGGCGCCACCGCAGTCACTTTGGTCCCCACGATGTCGCGGAACGCAAGCCACGTCACGATGCTCCAGCGATCACCGACGTACATTCTGGCGCTGCCGTCCAGCGACAAATTATCGGACACCATTCGCGCGGTACTGCCGAATCAACTCGCGCACAGCATCGCTCGATGGAAGAGCGTCGTAGTGAACCTGAGTTTCTACCAACTGTGCCGACGCAGTCCGGCGCGCGCAAAGAGGATGCTGAACCTCGCGATCAGTCGTCAACTCCCGAAAGACATCCCCCTCGATCCTCACTTCACACCCTCCTACGATCCCTGGGACCAGCGCTTGTGCGTCGTACCCGACGGCGATTTGTTCAAAGCCCTCCGATCCGGCAAGGCCTCGATCGAGACCGATCACATCGACACCTTCACCGAGACCGGGATCCTTCTCGCGTCAGGTCGCGAACTCGAAGCTGACATCATCGTCACTGCAACAGGATTGAAGATGGAGGCGTGCGGCGGGATGTCCATCGAAGTGGACGGCGAACCCGTCACCCTCGGTGATCGTTACGTCTACAAGGGCATGATGATCAGCGACGTACCGAACTTCGCGATGTGCGTCGGCTACACCAACGCCTCGTGGACTCTGCGAGCAGATCTCACGTCGATGTACGTGTGCCGACTGCTGACGGAGATGGACAAGCGCGACTATTCGGAGTGCGTGCCGCACGCGACCGAAGAAATGGACCAGCGGCCGATCCTGGATCTGGCGTCGGGGTACGTCATGCGTGCCGTGGAACAGTTCCCGAAGCAGGGATCGAAGTCACCGTGGAACATGCGTCAGAACTACATCCTTGACCGTCTTCACTCCACGTTCGGGAGCATCAACGACCACATGACGTTCTCGAAGGCACCAGCTCGACATTCGACGCCGGTACCGAGCAAGAGTTGAGCGGACCACGAACAACCAGGTAGAGCAGTCTGGCGAAGCCACCAATCGATCCGACGACGAAGAACACGCCAGAACCTGCGACCACGGCACAGAGCGCACCGAGAACGATGATCGTCGACGCCTCTACCATTCGACCGGCTGACTCCGATCCCAGAACGTGTATTTCATCAACTCCTTCGTTCATAAAACTATTTTCAGCCAACCGTCCAGCCGGTTTGTAGGGACTTTAGTCACGAGTCGGGTCAAAATGGACTCATAATTGCAGGTCAAGCGTTCAGTTGGCCACTCCGGTCGGATGAACTGCAGACCGTTCCGTAGTGTGCGCATCACAGAAAGTGGAACCAACGCCGGGGGGAACATCATGAAGGTCGTCGTTTTCGGGGCAACAGGAATGGTCGGCAACAGCGTCCTGAGGGAATGCCTCGACGATCCGCGAATCGACGAAGTCGTGACCGTCGGCCGCAATCCGTCCGGTACAACCGCCCCGAAGATCGTCGACATCGTTCACCGCGACATGCTCGACTTCTCGGCGATCGAAGCCGATCTGACCGGCGCGGATGCCTGCTTCTTCTGCCTCGGTGTCTCCTCTGCCGGCATGAACGAAGCCGACTACACCCGCATCACGCGTGACATCACGCTTGCCGCCGCCACGACACTGTCGGGTGTGAACCCTCAGATGGTGTTCGTCTACGTGTCCGGCGAAAGCGCCGACTCCACCGAAACCAGCAAGACCATGTGGAAGCGAGTACGTGGCGCGACCGAGAATGCGCTACTCGCACTCCCTCTCACGACCTACATCCTCCGGCCGGGATTCATCCGTCCGCGCCCGGGATCGCCCTCGAAGACCTGGTGGTACAAGGCCTTCTATCAAATCTCCGTGCCTCTCTACCCACTCTTGCGCAAGGTTTGGCCCAGCAGCGTGACCACCAGTGAAAACATCGGCAGGGCAATGATCACCCTCGCGGCAAACACACCCGAGCTTCCCGACCGCGTCCTTCGCAGCGACAAGATCAACGAACTCGCGCAGGCCTGACAGTCTTACCTCGAAAGACGAAGCCGCGGGCGACGAGTTCCAACGCCACGGCGACCGAGCAGGTTTGCGCCAACAGCAGCCCTGCCAGCACAAGAATTTGCACGGCACCGGCTTGAACGGCCGACCCCGTCGCGAGCAAAACGCCGACAAAAGCGCCGGGCAATGTCACGAGGCCGACGGTGCGCGTCTGGTCGACTCCCGATAGCAGGGCGTCGGAGGCAGCGGTGCGGGCTACTTCCCACCGTGCATCGCGCTGGGAAAATCCAAGGCTCAGTGCGGCTTCCACTTCCCCGTACCGGTCGTCGACGGCATCGAGTCCGCGTTTGGCTGCCATCGATGTTGCAGTCATCGCGCCGCCCAGAACAATTCCGCCGATCGGGACAAGAGCGACGCCTTCCAGCGGAACCACTCCGGACAGCAGCATCAGTGGCAGAACCACACCGATTCCCGACGCCAAGGCGATGGTCAGCCACGCTCCGGACGTTCCTGCGCCGCAGCGTCGTGCCGCAGTGAACGACGCCGCAGCGAACATGCCGACGAGCACGAGGAGCGCTGACCAGATGTGAGCCAAGGCTGCGGCGAGTATCAACGAAATCGCAGCCAACTGAAGAGCGCCACGAGCGAGTGCGCCGGGGACTACCCGAACGCTACCGAGAGAGGTGAATCGGTAGACGAGCGTGGCGACAAGAGCCATGACGATGCAGAGCACAGCCAGACGGATGCCGGAGTCGGCTATCGAAAGGCTCATAGGTCACAGTGTTCCCTACGAGCCGAGTCCGATTCGAATTCGAGAACCGCTCAGAAAACCCAACCGCGAAGAGCGACGAATCGCAGGCCACCGACAATTCCGCTCACTGCGATCACAAGCCCGGCTTGAAGAAGTCCGTCGGCTCCGGGGAGAAGGAAGCCGAGCGCACTGATGGCGGCCGAACTGGCGATCAACCCGACCAGAGCGAGTCCACCGCCTTCCCACTGCGCGGTGAACCAGTTGACGCGATCCGCGGCATGGAAGGTGAGCCGGCGATGCAGTTCGTTGGCCAGAATGGTGCTCAAGACTGCACCAACTGCGTTGGCGACCAGCGCTCCGTCACCGCGCAGCGCCAGAAAAGCGGCAAAGTACAAGATGTTGCTGGCTCCGCCGACGAGGGCAAAACGAACGAGCTGAGCAAAGGCGCCGTCGCCGGCAAGAGCGCGAAGCCTCGTTGCCGCGAAACCTGCACTCCGCGTACCCACCATCGAGATCGGATTGCTCCCGACCCAGATGTCAGACGTGCTCATATCGGCTTCTCTCATACGGACAATCGGAACCACACGTTCCGCTTAGTAATATAGCACTAACGGAATCGATCATTCCGCTTAGTGCCGTAGACTGTGAGGATGCCGACAACACACCCCGACGCTTCTCATGCGGGGACCTCGGCCGACTGCTCACAGCCGCGCCTTCGGTCCGACGCCAAGGCCAACCTCGAGCGCATCCTCAACTCCGCTCGCGAGGTGTTCGCTGCCCAAGGACTCGACGCCACGCTGGCGGACGTCGCCAAGCACGCCGGCGTCGGCGTCGGCACCGTCTATCGCCGGTTCGCCAGCAAGGACGAGCTGATCCAGGCCCTGTTCGACACACGGTGCTCCGAGATCGAAACGATTGCCGCCACCGCCCGGGAGATGCCAGACGCCTGGGAAGGTCTTGTCTACTTTCTCGACGTGATCTCCCTGCGCATGGCAGACAACCGCGGATTCGGCGATCTCCTGATGGACGGGCGCTTCGCGTCCGACACTTTCGCTCGCGCGCGCGCCGGGATCGCTCAGCACACCGCGGCACTTGTCAATCGTGCCAAGGAACAGGGCACCCTGCGGAGCGACTTCGAAGTCAACGACATTCCGCTTCTCATGCAGGTCGTCAAGATGGCCCAGAAGTTCGGCGGCGACGAGGCCCCTCAGGCTTACCGCCGCGCACTCGGGTTCATGATCGACGGACTCTGCGCGTCCCGCACCGGCCATCGCGAGTTGCCCGTCCCGGCGCTTTCCTCCGAACAACTCGATCACGTCCTTCATCGGTTTCAGGCATCGCCCGATAAGAACTGCTGACTCGATTTCGGGGTCGACGCCGCAATGGCGTCGACCCCGAAATTTGCTGTCAGTGAGCGATTACCGGTTCACCTTCCGGCGAATCCGGAAGCAGTCCACTCCGAAGAACCAGTCCGGTCAAGACCGCACCGACCGCGAATATGCCTGCGGCCCAATAGAACGTGGTGGTGTAACTCTCGACGGCAGCCTGTGCCTGGGTCAGCGGATTCATCTCGCGGCCCACCAGGTAGTTGGTGGAAGCCGAGGCTGCAATCGTGCTGAGCAGTGCAGTTCCGATCGAGCCGCCCACCTGCTGCATCGTGTTGACCGTGGCAGATGCGACGCCAGCATCTTCGTGGTGCACGCCTGAAGTTGCTCCCTGCATCGACGGGGCGAAAATGCTGCCCATGCCGAGTCCGGTGACAACGAGCCCCGGCAGAATGTGGACTGCATAGGTGCTGTCCACGGAAATCTGGGCCAGCAGCGTCATTCCGATCGCCGCGATGACCATTCCGCTCACGATCAGCACTCGCGGACCGACGCGCGGTAGCAAAACCGCTGTCGAAAGCGTTGCCGCTGTCACGATTCCGAACACCATCGGCATGAATGCGAGGCCGGTCATGATCGGGCTGTACCCGAGGATCAGCTGCATGTAGTACGTCAGGAACAGGAAGACTGCGAACATGCCTGCGCCGGAAAGGAAGATCGCCAGGTACGAGCCAGCCCGGATTCGGTCGAGGACCACCCGCAGCGGAAGGAGCGGGTGCTCGGACTTGGTCTGCCAGTAGATGAACGCCGCCATGAACACGACGCCGGCAACGAGCCACGAGATGGTGGGAGTTGCACTCCACCCGTCCGATTCGGCCTTCGAGAATCCGAAGACGATGCTGAACAAGCTGATCGACACCAGGATCGTTCCCGGGATGTCGAGCTTGGGTCGCGAGTCACTGGTGTGCGGCGCGAGCAACAGGACTGCTCCGACCAGGGCGATCGCCGCGAAGAAGAGATTCACGAAGAGGCACCAACGCCAGTCGACCCACTCGGTGAGCGCTCCGCCGAGCAGCAGTCCGATGGCGCCACCGCCGCCGGCAACGGCACCGAAGATACCGAAAGCCTTGGCACGCTCACCGGGATCCGTGAATGTCACGGACAGCAGCGACAGGGCTGCCGGGGCAAGGAGCGCACCGAATACGCCCTGGCCGGCACGAGCGGCAACAAGCATTTCGAAGTTGACGGCTGCGCCACCGATGGCGGAAGCCACGGCGAAGCCGATCAGGCCGACGATGAAAGTTCGCCTGCGCCCGAACAAGTCGCTCAATCGACCGCCGAGTAGCAGCAAGCTGCCGAACGCCAATGCGTATGCCGTGATGATCCACTGGCGGTCCGAATCACCGAACTCCAGTGAGCGCTGCGCAGCAGGCAGCGCGATGTTGACGATGGTGGCATCCAAGACCACCATCAGCTGCGCAATTCCCAGAACCGCGAGAACCAGCCACCGCTTTGCGTGGTTGTCCCCTGAAGGCGCTGAGGACTGCTCGAATTCAGTCCGTTCAGCAATGTCTGACATAGTCCCTCGCCCAACCTATGCGGAGATGGCTTCTCCGGTTAGCAAAAACGCTACACGAAAACGGAGAGGCTGTCTCCACTTGGCGGGTAGAGTGGGGACATGAGTACCGCAATGGAGCGCCCCCTTCGCGCCGATGCTGCACGTAATCGGCAGTTGATCATCGACGCCGCACGTGAATTGTTCGCCGAAGAAGGGATCGACGTCACACTCGACGACGTCGCCCGGCGCGCGGGTGTCGGCGTCGGAACGGTCTATCGGCGGTTCGCCAGCAAAGAAGAATTGATCGACGGAGTCTTCCAACAGAACTTCGCCGACATGGCGGCGGCCGCGGACGCGTCACTCGCCAATCCGGATCCGTGGGACGGCCTGGTCACCTTTGCCGAATTCGCCTGCAGCCGTATGTCGGTCAACCGCGGGCTCAAAGACGTCCTGAATGGAACCGACGAGGGATGCGAGCAAGTCGCATGCCAACGATCCATCATCGAACCGTCGGTCGAGAGGATCTTCTACCGGGCCCAGGAGGCCGGGATGCTGCGCCCCGACGCCGTACCGACGGACCTGTTCGGCCTCATCTTCATGGTGGGCGCAGTCACCGAATTTGCTCAGCCCGTCAACCCGACCGTGTGGCGTCGATACCTCTCGGTGATGCTCGACGGTCTACGCACGGAGGGGTTGCACCGTGACGCACTCCCCCTTCCTCCACTGAGTTCGGAGGAATTGCACGAGGCCAAGCAATGCCTGAAAGACCGCCGCCGTTGAGCGGTTCGGTCAGATCTGCTCACGAGGAATGAAAATCCACATCACGATGTAGATCAGAAACTGCGGGCCGGGCAGCAGGCACGAGAGCACGAACAGCAAGCGGACAGTCGACGACTTCCAACCGAAGTATCGAGCGATTCCGGCGCACACCCCACCGAACATTGCTCCCGAGCGGGCGCGGGTGAGCTTGCGGGTCTTCATCGGGGAGGTCATGTGTTGTTTCCTTTCAACGGAACTCGCGGTTCATCCGCGTCGACCTCCACTATCCGCCGCCGATCCACCTGTGCGCATCAGGCCATGGACCCATCTTTTCCGACGCGGTGTGTCCTCAGGTACGAGTCCGTCCCCGCGTCGGACTCAGGGTTCTCCCCCACACCCCAGCCTCGAACCCCAGCCTCGTACCTCAGCAGGGAAACATGCGTCGAAGCCGTTTCGGAGCCGCAAAAGGTTGCCAGTTGTCGACGTCCTGCGCCAGACGATCGGCAACGGTCCACAACGCCGACGGGTTGTGGGTCAACCCCATGTGACTGCCTTGCACCGCAATGCTTTCCGACAGGCCTGCCGAGGTTTCACAGCACGCTTGCCATGGAACGATACCGTCGTGCCTGGAGTAGACCGACGTGGCAGGAACGGAAATAGGCGATCCCTGTTCGGATTCGATGCCGTCGACCGGAGGCAGTATCGCGTGATTACCGGACAAGCGAGCGTAGAGAGATCCGACTCTCGTCTGCTCCAGACTGGTGAGACCGAAAGGACTTCCGAGTGTCACTACCTGACGTACCGAATCCGGCAGATCCCTCGCCAGCTTTCGGGCGTAGATACCGCCCAAACTCCAGCCGATCACCGACACCTTCTGCTCGTATCGATCTGCTACCTCGGCCAATGCGGCAGGCAATCCGTCGACCACCGTCGCCGTCGGACCGGTGTTCAGACCCAGATTCCAACCGTGAACCCGGTATCCGAGAAAGCTCAGGTACGTCCTCAAGGCGAGAGTCGACACGTCCGAAGTCAGCAATCCGGGGAGAACGAGGACCGGATGCCCGTCCCCACGCGGCGATCGAAGCAACCAAGGAGCCGCGAGAAGCAGTGAAGCGATGTCGACCAGTCCGCGCGTCGGCTCGCTCAGACACATCGCCAAGGATGGTGGCCCCGGAACGAGTGGGTCGACTTCACGAATCCGCGTCGATCGCTGCGCCCAATCGAATTCGGTCTCCGCGAAATCGATCGCCGAGACTTCCGCAACTACGGACACCTGAACTCCTGTCGGCCGGTGCCCTTGCCGGGGCGCGTGGTGGGGCGGTTCCGCGAGCTGTGTGCTCAACCCGCGGAACCTTGTCCTCATCCACCACCGGTAGCGAACCAGGACCCGTTCTGCCCACAGATTCGTGACCAAAGGCCTCTCGACCACACGAACACTGTGTGATCCAGAACACTAGTTTTGATTACGTTGCATCTACGTTGCGTACGTGTTTCGTCCCCGAAGGAGAACGGATGGCATTCACGGAAGAAGAAATCGCATACATGCAGTCGCAGCCACTGGCGCGCGTTGCGACGCTCTCACCACACGGGCAACCAGACGTCGTTCCATTGGCCTTCGAATACGACGGGGCCCACTTCTGGATCGGCGGGGGCGGCCAGAGTGTCCTGAAAACCAGGAAGTTCCGCAATATCGGGTCAGGACAACTCGAAGTAGCCCTCGTCATCGACGACATGCCGTCATTCGAGCCGTTTGTCGCGCGCGGGATCAGGATCTACGGAATCGCTGAACAGCCGATCGAAAGGGTAGGAATGGTCGGTCCCGGAATCTATTCACGCATCACGCCGACAGTCTCGTGGAGTTGGAACTTGGCGGGAGAACCGGCAGGTGACACCTGGTACGAATCTCACAAGACTGTTCACACGCAATAGGTCAGTTCGGGCAACTCTCGGGTGGCAGGTTTTCGGCGGCCCACGTTGTCAGTTCACTGAGAGCGGGGAGCAGCGCCTGCCCCGACGCCGTGAGTTCGTACTCCACAGCGATGGGCGGGCCGGCGTCGACGGTCCGCGTGACCAGGCCCGCACCAGCCAGTTCGGTCAATCGGTCCGAGAGCACGGAGTCGCTGATCTTGCCGACTGCACGCTTGAGTTCCGCAAATCCCGCCGGACCACCGAGGAGCGTCGCCAGGATCACACCGTTCCAGCGTTTGCCGAGAAAGCTGAAAGCGCGAGCCAACGCCGCGTCACAGACGCGTGGTTGGTGCTCGGCTTCACTCTTCCCAGGCATTGCTTCATCCTAGGCCCGAGGCCACGGTGGCCCGTCAACTCGCCGCAAGAGGGACTCCTGGGCGACGGTTGCAGCCAAGACGCCGTCGCGTGTCCAGAAGTGGCCCGTCGAGAATCCCCGACCATCAGTGGCGGAGTTGCTTTCCTGAGCGAAGAGCATCCACTCGTCGGCCCGGAAGGGTCGGTGAAACCAGATCGCGTGATCGAGTGACGCCATCAGCACTCGCGAAGGTCCGACCATCAACGACCGGTGGGGCTGGACGTCGAGTGAGGCCGTCGATGCCAAAGACAAGTCCGAAGCGTAGGTGAGGACCCCGGCATGGAACAACGGTTCGTCAGGAAAAGCGTGATTCGGTTTGAACCACACCGACTGTGCGACCGACCCCCGCTCGCGCTCACCCTCGTCGGCAACGAATCTCATGTCCATCGCACGATGTGTCTTGTTGTCGCGGAACTCGTCGGCGCGCGCACTCGCCCAGCGCTCGTATGGATCGGGAAGGTCCTCCGGAGCAGGTACGACGGGCATCTCCCCCTGTCGATCGGTGCTGTCCTCCGGAAGTTTGAAGGACACGGACAGTGTGAAGATCGGCGTGCCCAGTTGCAGGGCAGTGACCTGACGGGACCAGTACGTACGTCCGTCACGAAGACGACCGACTTCGTAGGTGATGGGCTGCCGCGGATCGCCTGAGCTGAGGAAGTATCCGTGAAGGGAATGCACCACCGCAGTCGCAGGCGCTGTCCGGCCGGCAGCGGTCAAACCCTGCGCCGCCAGATGCCCACCGAAGATACGCCCGGGAGAACCTGCGTGACAGTAACCCTGAAATCTGTCGGAGCCGCGATCCTCCAGGCTCAGCAACGTGCGCAGATCGAAGGACTCGAGTTCTCGAGATTCGGTGAGCGTCACGTCCACAACGTCCCTGCGTCAACGGCTTCAGCGGCAGGGGCCGACGGCAGACCCGGATCGGAGCGGGAAAATCGCGGCGCCGGACGATGCTGAGTGACCCCGTCCAGTTCCACGAGCGAACCACGCTGGGCAACATGGGGATTGGATGAGGCTTCCGCAAACGTCAGAACCGGTGTCGTGCATGCATCGGTGCCGTCGAAGATCGCCGCCCACTCGTCGCGTGTCTTGGACGCGAACACATCGGCAAACACCTTCTTCGTGTGCGGCCATGCACTCTTGTCGTTCTGGCTCGGCAACGTCGCGGGATCAAGTCCCAAACCGGCCAGAAGTAGTGCATAGAACTGCGGTTCGACGGCACCGACGGCCATGTATCTGCCGTCGGATGTCTCGTAGGTGTCGTAGTACGGGGCGCCGGTGTCGAGCATGTTCACACCGCGTTCGTCAGACCAGCGTCCGAGACCGCGGAAACTCCACATCATGTGCGACAGCGCCAGCGTCCCGTCGACCATTGCGGCATCGACAACCTGACCCTGCCCGGACTTCTGTCGCTCGAAGAGCGCGGCAAGTATTCCGAACAACAGAAACATCGAGCCACCACCGAAGTCCCCCACCATGTTCAGCGGCGGAACCGGACGCTCACCGGCACGACCGATCGCGTGCAGGACACCGGTCAGCGAGATGTAGTTGATGTCGTGCCCGGCAGCCTGCGAAAGCGGCCCCTCCTGACCCCATCCTGTCATCCGGCCGTACACCAGGGCTGGATTCCGTTCCAGCGCAACCTCCGGTCCGAGGCCGAGCCGCTCGGTGACCCCAGGACGGAAACCCTCGATGAGCACGTCCGCACGCTCGATCAATCCGAGAACAATGTCGACGCCGGCAGGGTCCTTGAGGTCCACCTCGCAGATACGACGCCCACGCTGGGTCTGATCCCGTGGCTGACCGGGACCGGGGATCCGACCGGCGCGTTGAACACGGACGACGTCAGCGCCGAGATCAGCGAGCAACGTCGCTGCGTGGGGACCTGGACCGATTCCGGCAAGCTCTACGACGCGAAGTCCGGCGAGCGGTCCGCGGCCTGTGGTGGGAGCCATGATTGTCCCTCTGTTCTCTCTCGAGTCGAAATATCTGTGTAGGTACGGTTTTCAGCCGAGTAATGACGGCAGAGCCCGGGCGAGGTTGCGTTCGTGAATCTGGGAGGCGCCCTCGTAGATTCGCAAGGCACGCACATCCCGCCACATACGCGGTACCGGGTGATTGCCGACGATGCCGACCCCGCCGAGCACCTGCACCGCCCGGTCCCCGACCACCGACGCCATCTCGGTGCAGTACAGCTTTGCCGCGGCAATCCGATGACGCGGCGGCGTTCCGCGGTCGAACTCACGGGCGCAGTCGAGGATCATCGCTCGTCCGGCCTCGAGTTCCGCATAGCTGCGTCCGAGCATCGCCTGCACGGCACCGAACTCGGCCAAAGGTTGGTCGAACTGCTCACGAGAACCCGCGTATTTCATTGCCTCCGCGAGCATCCGAGTCGCCTGACCGACTGCGGTCGCGGCAACGTGGGTGCGAGCCTGGTTGATTCCGCGCATCGCGTGAATCATCCCCAAACCTGTTGCACCGCCGATCAACCGGTCGGCGCTCACCACAACGTCACGCAAGCTGATCTCGGCGACTGGGCCTTCGGCATGACCGTTCATCAATTCAGGCACCCGGGTCTCTACCCCCGGCGATTCCCGATCTACGAGGAAGGATGAAATCTCGCCGTCCGCGGTGCGGGCGAACACCACCAGAACATCAGCCCACGCTCCGTTGGTGATGAAGCGCTTCTCACCGTTGATGACGTAGCCGTCCGGGGTGTTGGTAGCGGTGGCGCGCACGGCGGAGGCGTCACTACCCGCCTGCTCCTCGGTGAGAGCAAACGCCATGACGCACTCCCCCGCCGCCATCGCCGGTAGATACTGTTCACGCTGAGCGTTGGTGCCGTATTCGAGGAGGATCTGCGAAGCCAGTCCGATACTGGTCGAGAATCGGGAACGGTACACCGCCGATGACCGGGTGAACTCGAAAGTCAGCAGCACCTGCTGTTCGACGGTCCACCCCAACCCACCGACGCTCCTCGGAAGCGTGATGCCGAATAGTCCGACCTCGGCCATCCTTGTCACGAGGTCGGCGGGAACCTCACCAGCAGCGACCATTTCGTTCTCACGAGGAATGAGCTCATTGTCGGTGAAGTCGCGGATCACCTGCCGGTAGGCGTCGAAATCGAGGTCGCGAATCTGTGGGTCGATCACGGTTCTACTCCTGGAAGCATGTTGGGAAGATGGCTGTGTCACCGGTAGGTCTCACGCAGAGTGCGCTTGAGGATCTTCCCTACCGGCGACAGCGGGAGTGCGTCGACAAAATCGACCGACCGCGGCGCCTTGTACCGAGCTATACGCTCACCGACAAAATCTCGGAGTTCATCACCGCTCGAATTGTTTTCAGGTGTGCGCACCACCACTGCATGGACGCGTTCTCCCCATTTGTCGTCGGGTACTCCGATGACCGCGCAACTGCTTACACCGGGATGCTGGGACAGGGCGGCTTCGACTTCGGCACTGTAGACGTTCTCGCCGCCCGAGATGATCATGTCCTTGAGTCGGTCTACGAGAAACACGTAGCCATGCTCGTCCATGAAGCCGAGGTCACCGGTATGCATCCATCCACTGCGCACCGCGTGCGCCGTCTCCGCCTCGTTGTTCCAGTAACCCATCATGACGTTCGAACCCCGCACGACGACCTCACCGATATCGCCGCGCGGAAGCTCTGTGCCGGTTGCGTCGACAATCCGCACCTCGGTGTGTGGCGCAGCACGTCCCACTGATCGAAGTCGTTCCGGGTGATCAGGATTGCGGTGGTCGTCGTCGCGGAGAAGTGTTGCTGCCGGGGCCAACTCGGTCATTCCGTAGCCCTGGCGCAGTCGAAGATCAGGCGATCGTTCGATCAAGCGCCGAACCAGTGGTTCGGGCATCGGCGATGCGCCGTAGGTGATCGAGGTGAGACTGTCGATCGGCAGACCTGTCCGATCAGCGTATTCGAGCATCGCTTGCACCATTGTCGGCACGAGCAGAGATTGTGTAACTTCCTTCTCTGCAATGGTTTCGACGAGTTTCTCGACGGTGAAGTCCCCCATCAAAACGTGCACGGATCCGGTAACCGAGGCCTGGACCAAACCGGCGAAGGCTGCGAGGTGGAACAGGGGCGCCACGTGCAGGGAGCGGCCTGGCAGATTCGGCTCACCACTACCGGCAAGGACTCCGAGCACCGATGTCAGGATCTGGCCTGCGCTCAGCATGACACCTTTGGGGCGGCCTGTAGTTCCGCCGGTGTACATGAGCAGCGCCAATGCATCGGGATCTGCATGAGTATCGGGAATCGGACCGTGCAGCGCCAAAGCAGAGTCGTAGTCGACCGTATCGCCGGGCAGATCCGCCGCACCGAATACGATCACGGTCTCCAGTACAGCGCACCGTTCACGCAGTTCCAGAGCAGCGGCCAGGCGCGGTCCGTCCACGAGAAGCACTGTGATTCCGGCGTCTTCGATGTGAAATGCCATCTCGTCGGGACTCCAGCGGTTGTTCACCGGGGACGCGACCATCGACGCCCAGGCGCAGGCGAAGGAGTATTCGACATACTCGAGACAGTTCGTGGCCAGTATTCCTACCCGGTCACCTCGGTCGAGCCCGTACGACGTGAACATACCGGCCAATCGCGCAACGCGACTCTCCAGTTGAGCGAACGTCAACTGGCGCTGCCCGTCAACGACGGCGATCGCGTCGGGTTCACGCTGGACCGACCGATGTAAACCCTGAGTCAAGTACATTCTCGTTCACTCTCCTGATCCCGATAACAATGTGTTCCAGTTCTTTTCAGCGGCCCGTGAAGTGCGGTACTCGTTTCTCGAGGAATGCCGAGCGCGCTTCCTCCACGTCTTCGGAATACGCGCACGTGATCAGCCGGTCGGCTTCGTCCATCAAGAATTCGGACAGCGGCCGCGACATCGCCGAATCGAGGTTCAGCTTTGCGCCACGCACTGCCAACGGTGCCGAAACAGAGAGCCGCTGAACAATTTCCGTAGTCCTCGCTTCCAGCGATTCTTCGGCGAAAGCCTCGTGAATCATTCCGAACGAGGCAGCGCGATCAGCTTTGATTCGTTCGGACAGCAGCATCAATTCCCGCGCCTTCGATGTGCCCGCTGCGCGGGTCAGCAACCACGCCATTCCCATGTCACCGGACATTCCAGCCCCCAGGAAGGCCGTGTTGAACATCGCATCGGCTCCGGCATAGCGAAGATCGCACGCCAGAGCGAGACTCAAGCCGGCGCCCGCACAGCCACCGCGAATCACCGCCACCGTAGGCTTGGGATGCTGCACCAAAGTTGGTATCACCCGTGAAACATCAAGCAAGCGAGTGCGATCCTCTTGCTGTGAATCACCCCGCACTACACGGCTCGACCGATCACCGGACTGATCGCGACCGACCGAAAAGTTCCCTCCAGCGCCCGTGAGCACGACGACTCTCACGGCCTCGTCACCGGCCGCCGACGTAAGCGCGTTCTGCAGCTCGGTGAGCAGCGTGTACGTAATCGCGTTGCGTCGATCCGGTCGGTTCAGAGTCATCGTGGCGACACCGTCATCGACGTCGTAGAGAAGCTCTGCCATGGTTTCCCTCGATTCGTTCAGAACCCGGCCGCTTTGGCGATGATCGTCTTCATCACTTCGTTGGTTCCGCCGTAGATGCGCGACACACGGGTGTCCGCGTACAGACGCGCGATGGGGTATTCCAGCATGTAGCCGTAGCCCCCGTGAAGCTGCAAGCACTTGTCGATGACCTCGGCTGCCGTCTCGGTGCAGAACAGCTTTGCCTTGGCGGCGTCGGCAACACTGAGGTCGCCGGTCTCGTGTAATTCCAGAGCCCGGTCGACCATGCACTGAGCAGCCTCCACCTTGGCGATGCACTCGGCGATGACGAACTTGGTGTTCTGGAACTCCGCCACCGCCTGGCCGAACACCTTGCGGTCACGCACGTAGGCAGAGGCGAAGTCGATGGCTCCGACGGCCGCCGCAGTTTGGGTGACTGCGATCATCAGTCGCTCTTGCGGAAGGTTGTTGGCCAGGTAGCCGAAGGCAGCCCCCTCCTCACCGAGTAGATCCTCGGCCGGCACCCGTACGTCGGTGAAGGAAAGCTCTGCCGTGTCCGAAGTGCGCATGCCGATCTTCTCGAGCTTGCGACCGACCTCGTAGCCTTCGCTCGACGTGTCCACTGCGAGGATGCTCAACCCGGCGCGACGATTCTCTACCGTCGGCGGTGACGTACGGCAGATCACGAGAACCCGATCGGCCTGAACGCCGCCGGTGATGAATGTCTTTGCGCCGTTGAGAACATAGTGAGTGCCGTCCTCGGACCGTTTGGCCGTGGTCTTGATGCCCGCCAGGTCCGAGCCGGTGCCCGGTTCGGTCATCGCGATGGCAGTCATCATGTCGCCACTGATGAAATCGGGCAGCCAACGCTGCTTCTGCTCTTCGGTTCCGTAGGTCAGGATGTATGGCAGGACCAGGCCGGTGTGTACACCGAATGCGCCAAAGCTGACTGCCGCACGAGCCGTCTCTTCGGTCAGGGCAGCCTGGAACTTGAAGCTTGTTTCACCCGCTCCGCCGTACTGCACGGGAACCGTCATTCCGAGAACGCCGAGCTTGCCGAGCTGGCGATAGAAGTCGCGGGGCACCATGCCCTCGCGCTCCCAATCGGAGAAGTTGGGCACTACCTCGGCTTCGATGAAGCTACGGATGACCATGCGGAAATCCTCGTGCTCTTCGTTGAATACTGTGCGCTGCATTGTTTCTCCTGGATATTGTGAAATGAAAGTGAGTAGTGCTCAGCCGAGGATTCGCACCCGATCGCGGGTGGCGTTGACGGCGCAGAGCGCGATGACGGCACCGATGACAGTCGCGATTCCGAAGATCTGGAATGCGGTGGCGTATCCCTCGGCCGGGGTTGCTGCGCTGTCGACGATGACACCGGTCAGGTAAGGGGCGACAAGTCCGCCGGTGGCCATCAGAGCCATGAAAACACCCAGTACCGAGGCCATCTGCTGCGGCGGGCAGATTTCGGAGATCGCTGCGTTGAACTGCGGAATGATGACCGTCCCGATGCCGTAACCCACTGATACCACGAGCACCGCAACGATCGGAGTCTTGATGAACGGCATGCTGACGAGGGCAAGCCCACAGATCAGCAGGGCAATTCCGGGAACGATACCGCGCAGGATCCGAGAGCTGGCACCCCGCGCCATCAGCCGGTCACTGATCGACGTGCACAGGAACATGAAGAACAGTCCCGCGATGCTGGGAATGCCGAACATGGTTCCCGCCTGAACCCGCGAGTATCCAAGTCCCACTTCGAAGTACGACGGCAGCCACGTGAGCACCACCGTGATGAGAGCGTACATGGTGAACACCGCGGCAAGCGCACCGAGGAATGTCGGCGTGAAGAAGATCTTCGTCAGCGGCACCTTGGCGACAACCACCGAGTCTGCGGCCGTTGTGGTCTCCCGCTCGGACTTCCGAACCGGCCGCTGCATGTACGGCCCCTCTTTCCAGGTGAACAACCACAGGACGCACCAGACCACGCCGACCCCGGCAAGGATGACGAACGTTGCTCGCCACCCCCAACTGGCTACAGCCAAGGCCATCAGCGGCGCGATCGCAATCTTCGCGATAGAGGCACCGGAAGCCAGGAAAGCTCCTGGCAGACCACGCTTTTCCGCAGGATGCCACGAGTAGACACCCGTGTGAACCAGCGCACCCGCTGGTCCCTCGAAGAATCCGAGCATCATGCGCGTGAACAGAAGCATGCCGAAACCGGCAACCACGACGAGCGGGATCATCGACGCTGCCCACCCCAGTGAGAGCAGAACCAGCAACCACCGCAGCGACATCCACTTGTGCAGTACCCCGGCAAAGAAGCCACCGACGGTGAAGGCCAGGAAGAATGCACTGCCGACCAGTCCGATCTGTGCAGAGGTCAGCCCGAATTCCTTGGCCAGTGGCTGTGCAACCAGGCCGAAGACTGCCTTGTCAGCCCAGTTGACGACGACAAGGAGAACGAGAACTCCGGTGAGCCCCCATGCCCGCACTCGGGATTCCCCTACTTCTCGCGGTGGTGCGGCGGTGGGAAGAGCCGGCTTGCTCAACGTCATTCTCATCGATCCTCTCAGGCAAGTGCGACAACTGCGCCACGGAGTGAGCGCAATGCGAAACAGAAGCTGGGTGAACTGATCTCAGCACCGAAGTACTGGATGCGGGACTCGGAGACCGGTCCGGTGCGAACCCGATGTGGTCGATTCGTGGTCGATTCAACCGCCTGGGCACCTACTCTGTGACGCACGCCACCTTGCCGCCTAGAAAGTAAATCATCAATCGGCATGCTGACGCAATAGTCTCGCAAAATCATCCACACACCTCGGCGAACCATCGGAAATTGCAACGAAAGTCCCACGTAAAGACGCACTATGATCCAGTAGACAAAACTCGAATCGTGGTGTTAAGTAAATTTCCATCCGATCAATTAGGAGACAATCGTGACCAGAAAAGTCCATGTCGCCGGAGTGGGAATGATCCCGTTCACCAAGCCGGGCAAAAGCGAGAACTACAACGTCATGGGAGAGACCGCCGCCCGTGCCGCCCTCGACGACGCCGGTATCGACTACTCGCTGGTCCAGCAGGCCTATGCCGGCTACGTTTACGGCGATTCCACTGCCGGACAGGCCGCCGTCTACGGTCTCGGGCTCACCGGAATCCCGGTCATCAACGTCAACAACAACTGCGCCACAGGCTCGTCGGCCCTTTTCCTCGCACGCCAAGCCGTCGCGAGTGGCGCCGTCGAATGCGCATTGGCTGTCGGCTTCGAGCAGATGAAACCCGGTGCGCTCAAGCGAGTTTGGGACGACCGCCCTGCCCCGATGTACCGTTTCGACGATCTGATGACCGAGATCCAAGGCGTCCACGACGCACCGCGCGCAGCCCAGATGTTCGGTGGCGCAGGACTTTCGCACATGGAGAAGTACGGCACCAAGCCCGAGACCTTCGCAAAGATCTCGGTCAAGGCACGTAAGCACGCGGCCAACAATCCCAACGCGGTCTTCCGTGATCTTCTCACCGAAGAGCAGGTGCTGGAGTCACCGCACATCTTCGGCCCGCTCACTCGTTACCAATGCTGCCCACCCACCTGTGGTGCCGCTGCCGCTGTCGTCTGCAGCGAAGAGTTCGCCCGCAAGCACGGGCTGGCGGCTGACGTAGTGATCGAGGCACAGGCCCTGACCACCGATACACCAAGCACTTTCGAGGACCGCGACATGATGAAGGTCGTCGGCTACGACATGACGGCTGCCGCAGCTGCGCAGGTTTACGAAGCCGCCGGCATCGGACCTGAGGACGTTCAGGTCGTGGAACTGCACGACTGCTTCTCCGCCAACGAACTCATCACGTACGAAGGTCTTGGCCTCACGCCCGAAGGTACTGCCGAGAAGTTCATCCTGGACGGCGACAACACCTACGGCGGACGAGTAGTCACCAACCCGTCGGGAGGCCTGCTGTCAAAGGGCCACCCCCTCGGCGCCACCGGTCTTGCCCAGTGCGCCGAACTGGTCTGGCAACTGCGCGGTCAGGCCGGCAAGCGGCAGGTCGAAGGAGCACGAATCGGACTGCAGCACAACCTCGGACTCGGCGGTGCGTGTGTGGTCAGCATCTTCAAGAAGGTGGGCTGACATGGCGCTCGATCCGTCCGTCGTCGGAACGATCATCCCGGGCCACGAGGCACTGGTCGAGCGCGGACGCCTGCGCTTCTTCGCCCAGGCCATCGGTGAGACCAACCCGATCTACGGAGACGTCGAGGCCGCCAAGGCTGCGGGGCATCGTGACCTGGTGGTACCGCCGACATTCCTGTTTTGCCTCGACATGGAAAAACCGGACCCGTTTGCCCTGGTCCGATCGCTGAAAATCGACATGAGGTACGTCCTGCACGGCGAGCAGTCCTTCGAATATCACGCACTCGCCTATGCCGGCGACACACTTGCCTACAACGGCAAGGTCACGGACGTGTACTCGAAGAAGAACGGCGCCTTGGACTTCCTTGTCCGGACCGCCGAGGTCACCCGCGACGGCGAGTTGATCGCCCGCCTCACCAACACCCTGGTCGTTCGAAACCCTAAGGCGCAGAAATGAAAACAGGAGATGTTCTTCCCTCCCTGGAATTGCCCGAGATCAGTCGCACCACTCTCGCGCTCTACGCCGGCGCTTCGGGTGACCACAACCCGATGCACATCGATCTCGACGTCGCTCGCTCCGGCGGAATGGACGACGTGTTCGCACACGGCATGCTCTCGATGGCCTACCTCGGTCGATTGCTGACCAATTACGTTCCGCAGGAACGCATCCGCACCTACAGTGTTCGCTTTGCCTCCATCACACCGCTGCACGCCAAGCCGACGTGCACCGGGACCGTCACCAAGGTCGAGGACGGCCTGGCCCATCTCGATATTGCCGTCACTCTCTCCGACGGCACCGTCACCCTGCGCGGCGACGCCGTCGTAGCCGCTTGAAAACTCTCTACCGAAAGGAACCCCGACATGGGCAAGCTCGACAACAGGACAGCACTCGTCACCGGATCCGGCCGTGGTATCGGCCGCGCCATCGCCATGAAGTTCGCCGCGGAAGGCGCGAGCGTCGTAGTCAACGATCTTGATCCGGGCCCGGCCAAGGAGACGGTCGAGGAGATCATCGCGGCCGGTGGCAAGGCAGTGGCGTGCGTCGGTTCGGTCACCGAAGAAGGTTTTGCGGATCGATTCGTCAACACCGCAATCGATACCTTCGGCGGCCTCGACATCATCGTCAACAATGCCGGGTTCACCTGGGACAACGTCATCCAGAAGATGACCGACGAGCAGTGGGACACGATTCTCGATCTGCATCTGAAGGCACCGTTCCAGATCCTGCGCGCCGCTCAGCCCTACATCAAGGCCAATCCCACCGACTACCACCGCAAGGTTGTCAACATCTCCTCCAATGCCGGAGTGGTGGGCAATGCCGGACAGTCCAACTACGCAGCCGCCAAGGCCGGCATCATCGGCTTGAGCAAGACCCTTGCGCGTGAGTGGGGTCGTTACAAGGTCAACGTCAATGCCGTTGCGTACGGTCTGATCAACACCCGCCTGACGGAAGCGTCGGCAGACGGTAACTCGACCATCGACGTCGAGGGTCGCGAGATCAAAGTCGGCGTCAACCCACAGCTCCTGGCGGCAGCCGAGCGGACCATCCCACTGGGCCGCGCCGGACGTCCGGACGAAGCGGCCGGCGCGGTATTTGCGCTCTGCCTGCCCGAAACCGACTACGTCAGCGGCCAATGCCTGGTGTGCGACGGCGGCAGTCGCTGACCTCACGTTTCCCGAAAGGAGCGGTCCCCATGTACTTGACTCAGTCTCTGCAACGATCAATGCAGCAACGCCCTGACCAACCCATGACCGTGTGTGGGGACCGTATCCGCACCTGCGCCGAGGTCGGCGGGAGAGTAACCCGTCTTGCGGGCGCTTTCCGTGACCTCGGTGTGCAGGTAGGCGATCGCGTCGCGATACTGTCGCTCAACTCCGATCGCTATCACGAGTACTTTTTTGCCACCTGGTGGATGGGAGGCGCTGTCAATCCGCTCAACACCAGATGGAGCGCTGCCGAGATCGCTTTTGCGCTGGACGATTCCGATACACGAGTGCTGGTCGTCGACGACACCTTTCTGCCGCTACTCGACGAGGTACGGGTGTTGTTCCCACAGCTCGCCGTAGTGATACATGCCGGCGAACTGCCGACGCCGGCCGGCGCTCTCGACTACGAGAATCTGATCGCCTCGAGCGAACCCACACCGGACCTGCGACTCGGCGGCGACCACTTGGCCGGAATCTTCTATACCGGCGGAACCAGCGGTCACCCCAAGGGGGTCATGCTCACCCACGCCAACCTCGTGACGTCGAGCCTCGGCGCAGTGGCCAGTAATCGAACGCCTGGTACCGACGGCCTGGCTCTGATCACCGCCCCGATGTTTCATCTTGCGTCGCTGGCAAATTGGATCGGCCGTAACACTGTCGGGGCGACGTTGGTGATTCAGCCAAGTTTCGAACCGGCCACCGCACTGCGCTTGATCGAGCAGCACAAAGTTACGTCGATGCTGTTGGTACCCACGATGATTCAAATGCTGATTCGTCATCCGGACCGGACGAACCGGGACCTGTCCAGCATCCTGGCCGTGCAGTACGGTGCTTCCCCGATCTCCGAAACCTTGCTTCGGCAAGCGCAACAGGCTTTTCCGCAGGCAGCCTTCATGCAGGGGTACGGCATGACCGAGGCCGGACCCGGACTCACCAGCCTGAGCGCAGAAGATCACGTCGACGCGACCCGCCTGAAATCTGCCGGTCGGCCGATGGGACACGTCGAGATTCAGGTGGTCGACGAGAACGGCAACGAGCTTCCTCGCGGTGAGGTCGGCGAAATCATCGCCCGCGGCGGCAACATCATGTGCGGCTACTGGAATCGGCCGGAAGAAACACGATCGGCATTGCGCGACGGTTGGCTGTACACCGGCGACGGAGGCTACATGGACGAAGCCGGGTATCTCTTCGTCGTGGATCGGCTCAAGGACATGATCATCTCGGGTGGTGAGAACGTCTATTCGACGGAGGTCGAAAACGCTCTGGCCACACATCCGGACGTGATCAGCTGCGCTGTGATCGGCGTACCCGACGATCAGTACGGCGAACGAGTCCACGCAGTCCTGGTCGTGCGTCCCGGGGTGTCTCTGACGTGCGAAGAAGTCCGCGCACACTCGAAGACGCTGATCGCCGGCTACAAGTCTCCGCGAAGTATCACCATCGTCGAGCAAATGCCCGTGTCCCCGGCTGGCAAGATACTCAAGAGAGAACTCCGCAGGCAGTTCTCCGACTTGGCAACCAGCACCATCACCTGACCACGCCACCGACCTCGAGGGCCCCATGACGATCGATACATCGGACGGCACACCTGCGGCCTCGCCGGACCGGCCGGCCGCGCCGAAAACGACCCTGAAGAAGACGCTGCGCCCACGCAACCGCAAGGCGCAGATCATCACCGTGGCTCGTGAACAGTTCGGCCGCTCGGGGTACCACAACGTCAGCATGGAAGGCATCGCGTCTGCGGTGGGCATCACCGCAGGCGCGCTGTACCGCCACTTCCCGAACAAGCAGGAACTCCTCGCGCAGGCGATGCTCGACGGCTCGTCTTCGATCCTCGCGATCCTCGACGAGGTCGATCGAACCGATTCCAAGGTGGTCTTCACGGCACTGGTTCGTTACGGACTCGACAACAACTTCCGTAGTCTTCTCTTCGATCAGGAGGCCCGTAACCTGACCCCTGAGCGCAGAACGGAGGCGCGTGCCGGAGTTCGGGAAGTCACGAGCCGGGTCGCAGTCGCCCTTCGACACGAGCGTCCCGACCTGTCGGTTCCCGATTCCGTCGTTCTGGGGTGGGCACTCACCAGTATCGCGTTCAGCCCCGCTCGACACCGCACGACGCTTCCTCGAAAGCGCTTCGAGGCTCTGTTAGCCAGGTTGTTCGATGTCGTTCGTACCGCTCCGGTCCTTCCCGAGGAGCCGGCGGCACAGCCGCAGCCGACTTCGAACTTCAGCCACACTTCGCGTCGCGAAAGTTTGATGGGCGCCGCAATCACGCTGTTCGATCAACGCGGCTACCGATCCGTGACAATGGACGACATCGGCAGCGCCGCCGGTGTTCCGAGTTCGAGCATCTACACCCATTTCGGAAGTAAAGCCGAAGTGCTGCAAGCAATTCTGGCCCGCGGGAACGAAACACTCCGGCTCGGCCTGGTCCAGGCTTTGAGGAACGCAGACTCACGGGAAGACGCGATTGCCCGCGTCGTACATTCGTACACCAATTCGGTGATCTCACCTGACAGCGCGATTGCCATTCTCATCGAAGAAACCGCGAACTTGCCCGAAGAAGCGCAGGCCTCGACGCACATTGCACAACGCGAGTACATCGACGAGTGGGTACACCTGCTCGGTAACGAAACCGCGGATGCACGGGCGACGGTGTTGGCAACCATCAGCATGATCAACGACCTCACGCGCGTCCGACTCGAATCACGACAGTGCGCGATCGAGGATCTGGCGGTGAGGATTCTCGCCACCCAGACGGTCTGACTCGTCACTCCCCAGCGCTGAACCCTACGACTGGTGCTACCGTATCCAAGTACTTTCTTTTTACTAGCAACTAGCTTTACCGGGTAACGCTCGGATGAGCTACAACGGAAACGGAACCACCGATGTCACTCGACGCAGCCACCCCATTTACCGCACAGCAGCTCGACGCAGCCGGCCGTGAACTGCTCTTCACAGCAGCCCGCACGGCAAACTCCTTCTCCAACGAACCGGTCACCGACGACGAACTGACTGCGATCTGGGAGCTCGCGAAGTGGGCACCGACCGCGGCCAACACCAATCCACTGCGCGTGCTGTTCGTGCGTACGGAGGAGGGCAAAGCGCGCCTCGTCGAGCACATGTCCGACGGCAACAAGGCCAAGACCGCATCGGCGCCTGCTGTCGCGGTTCTTGCCGTTGACACCAAGTTCTACGAGCATATTCCGGCACTGTTCCCCATCCGTCCGGAGATGAAGGACTACTTCGAGTCCGACGACGCTGCCGCCACATCGAGCAGCAAGTTCAACGCCGCACTGCAGGCTGGTTACGTGATCCTCGCGATTCGGGCGCAGGGCCTGGTCGCCGGCCCGATGGCCGGCTTCGACGCCGACGGCATCGACGGCGAGTTCTTCGCGGACGGACGCTTCAAGACCACCCTGGTGGTCAACATCGGCCATCCCGGCGAGAACCCGTGGTTCGACCGTCTGCCGCGGCTGTCCAATGAGGATGCGCTCAGCTGGGCCTGAGGCCGACTCGTACAGTTCCCACAATGCGGGAGGGTTCTCCGGAGCCCTCCCGCATTGCTGTCTCGAGCGTTTGCTGTCTCCAGCACGTTTCAACTCCGCACGCAGTGGGTACCTACCCGCGTCCCGCAAAATCTCACGTCCAGAACAACATCCGACACGCTGCAATCGGAATTAGTTGCAGTATCTCAGTTTTTGGACGACAGTCGAGGGAAACCCCTCGGCCTACGGAGGCTGCGGGGAAAGCCCTTGTGCGCCGGTCGGTGTCGAGGGAAGACGTTCGAGCGAGCAGAAGTCCGAAGAAAGTGGGTTCGGAAATATGGGCGCCCTATGGGATTTTGTCGTTGCACGACGACAACAATTGATGACCGACTCGTACCTACATGTTTCAGCAGTTATCCAGTCCGTGATCATCGCGACGATTGCCGCCGTGATCATCGGCATTCTCGTCTACCGGAGCCCGGCGGGATCCTCCATCGCTACGGCGTTGGCCAGCACGATCCTGACGGTTCCTTCATTCGCTCTCCTCGGACTGCTCATTCCGATTCTCGGTCTCGGCGTCGCTCCCACGATCACCGCGTTGATCTTGTATGCCCTGCTCCCGATCATTCGGAACACGATCATCGGTCTGGATGCGGTCAACCCGGCGATCACGGACGCAGCCCGCGGTGTCGGAATGAATCGCATGCATGTTCTGAGTCGAATCGAGCTGCCGATCGCGTGGCCGTCGATCCTCACCGGCATGCGGGTCAGCACACAGATGCTCATGGGCATCCTCGCCATCGCGGCGTACGCCAAGGGTCCTGGTCTGGGAAACCTGATCTTCTCCGGACTCTCGCGTGTCGGTAGCCCGAACGCTGTTCCTCAAGCGCTGGTCGGCACCGTACTGATCGTCATTCTCGCTCTGATTCTCGACGGAATCTACGTCGTCATCGGTCGTCTCACTACTTCGAAGGGGCTGCAATGACTGAAACCATTCCGTCTGACGTATCCACAAATCAGAAGGTATCCGGGGTCGAGATCGTTCTCGAATCCGTGACCAAACGTTACCCGGGCCAGAAAGCTGCAGCGGTGGACAATGTTTCACTGACTGTTCCGGCCGGTGAGATCGTGGTCTTCGTCGGACCTTCGGGTTGCGGCAAGACGACGACGATGCGCATGATCAACCGTCTGATCGAACCCACCTCGGGCAAGATCACCATCGACGGCAAGGACGCGCTGTCCATCGACCCGGACAAGCTTCGCCGCGGCATCGGCTACTCGATCCAGCAGGCAGGATTGTTCCCGCACTTCACCATTGCGAAGAACGTCGCGACGGTGCCCGGCCTCATCGGTTGGGACAAGAAACGTATCGCAGCTCGCACCGACGAGATGCTCGACCTCGTCGGCCTCGATCCCGATACCTATCGCGACCGCTACCCTCGCCAGTTGTCCGGTGGCCAGCAACAGCGTGTGGGCGTGGCGCGGGCGCTGGCTGCCGATCCCCCTGTCTTGTTGATGGACGAGCCTTTCGGTGCCGTCGACCCGATCACCCGCGGCCTGCTGCAGGACGAACTGATGCGTCTGCAGTCGGAGTTGGGTAAGACCATCGTCTTCGTCACCCACGATTTCAACGAGGCAGTCAAACTCGGTGACCGTATTGCCGTGCTGGGCAATCAGTCCAGCATCATGCAGTATGACACTCCGGAAGCGATTCTCGCCAATCCCGCAAACGACATGGTCGCGGGATTTGTCGGGGCGGACGCCTCGCTCAAGCAGCTGACCCTGACACGCGTGCGCCAGATCAAACTCAAGCAGTGCCTCACCGCCCGCGAAACCGATTCGGTCGATGATTTGAGAACCGCACTCGCAGCGCGTAAGTGGAAGTGGGCCTTGATTCTCGATCAGCGTGGACGGCCGCTTCGCTGGGTCTCGCCCGGCCACCTCGCCCATGCGTCGACGCTTCGAGGTGTCGGTAACGAGATCGGCGAAGCCGTGTCCATCCAGTCCACCCTGCAGGATGCCTTGGAAGCTCTTCTCGCTGAAAGCAATGCGTCCACTGTGGTCACCGGACGGCGCGGCGAGTATGTCGGTCTCATCACCATCGACACACTGGTCAGCCATCTCTCCGAGATGCGCGAGGAGCATGCGCACGACCACGACGAAGAGCCAGACACCGAGAACGTCGAGGGTTGAACATGACTGCCACGACAGAGGAGCGCGTCTCCGCGCCTGAGATGGAACCGGACGCCCCCGATCTGGGTGCGGCCGAGAACGCCGCCACGCGCCGTGCGGAACGGATGCGACTGTATGTGCAACCGGTCATCGTCCTGATCCTGGTTGCGGGCGTGTTGATCTGGGCATTCAGCCGAGATCTCAACGCGACGCAGAAGGCGAGCATCAATCTCGACAACATCGTCACACTGACCTGGCAGCACGTACTGATCACGGCCGCCGTGGTCATCATCGTCGTCGCCATCGCAGTTCCACTCGGAACTCTGCTGACCAGGCCGAAATTCACCCGGCTGGCACCGTTCTTCGTGGGAATAGCCAACATCGGAGCCGCGGCGCCTGCCATCGGCCTGCTCGTGCTGTTCTATCTCGCAACAAGAACGACGGGCTTCTGGATCGGCGTGTTTCCCATCGCGTTCTATTCGCTGCTCCCGGTGCTGCGCAACACCATCCTCGGCTACCAGCAAGTGGACAAGACCTTGATCGATGCCGGGCGCGGGCAGGGAATGTCTTCGCTCACGGTCCTGCGTCAACTCGAATTCCCGATGGCCGTCCCGTACATCCTTGCAGGACTGCGCACTTCGCTCGTTCTGGCAGTCGGCACCGCGACGCTGTGCTTCCTGGTCAGTGCCGGCGGACTCGGCATTCTGATCGACACCGGATACAAGCTCCGCGACAACGTCACCCTCGTGGTCGGTGCCGTACTGGCGGTGTCGTTGGCCTTGCTGATCGACTGGCTCGGCGCGCTCGCCGAAACTTATCTCGGGCCCAAGGGATTACGATGACCAAGACTTCGATCACCAGAACGTGGGGCTGGAAAGTCGCGGTTGCCACGATCGGCCTCACACTTGTCGCTTCGTGTGGCCTCGAGTCCGGTGGCGCACTGCCCCTGGCTGTCGGCCCCGGCAGCATCGAGCCGGTTCCGGAGCTCGAGGGTGTGAAGATGACCGTCGGCTCCAAGGACTTCACCGAGCAGATCGTGCTCGGATACGTCATCGAATTCGCGATGGCCGCTGCGGGCGCAGATGTTCGAGATCTCACGAACATCCAGGGCTCGAACAGCACCCGTGACGCACAGTTGAACGGGCAGATCGACCTTGCGTACGAGTACACCGGGACCGGCTGGATCAACTACCTCGGCAACGAGACTCCGCTTCCCGATTCGCAGGCGCAGTTCGAGGCCGTCCGTGATGCGGACCTTGCTGCGAACGACATGGTGTGGACCGATCCGGCGCCGATGAACAATACGTACGCATTGGCGATGAGCAAGGAGACCGCTGAGAAGACCGGCGTCAAGACGGTTTCCGACTACGCGAAGTTGGTCGAATCCGATCCCGGCGCCGCGGTGACGTGCGTGGAGACCGAGTTCAACGTCCGCCAGGACGGATACCCCGGCCTGGCAGCGAAATACGGTTTCGACGCCTCGCGTGCTCAACGCCAGATCCTGCAGACCGGCATCATCTACCAGGCCACAGCCGACAGCGATCAGTGCAAGTTCGGCGAGGTGTTCACCACCGACGGTCGCATCATCGCACTCGATCTCGTTCTGCTCGAAGACGATCTGCAGTTCTTCCCGAAATACAATCCGGCATTGGTCATGAAAAAGGACTTCGCGGAAGCACATCCGGAGGTTGCCGAAGTCATGGCGCCGATCTCGGAGAAACTGACCAACGAGGTGATGACCGAGCTCAACCGGCAGGTCGACGTCGACGGCAAGGAGCCGGCGGACGTGGCTCGCGACTGGCTGGTCTCGGAAGGCTTTGTCACCGCTGAGTGATCGGCGGACCGCAGCACAGCCGAGTAGTTACCGCTTGCGTCCCACGCAGAACACCCGCCGGAACGGAAACAGCGTTCCGGCGGCTGTTGCGGGATACGCCTCCCGCAGCAGATCCGAATACTGGCGCTCGAACTCCGGAGCGTCGGCCTCGCCGAGAACGTCCAGCACCGGCCGAAGTCCAGTCCCCCGAACCCATCCGAGCACCGGATCAGCACCGGCCAGCACGTGTACGTACGTCGTCTCCCAGGCGTCGACGTCGAATCCGTGCTCCTGCAGACGCTGCGCGTACGCAACCGGACTGTCGACGCCTTCCGGGCCGCGTAGGACGCCACCCAGTCGCTCGCTCCATTCCGCGGACTCCGCGAGGCTTCGCATGAGCGCATGTGACGGTGCATCGAAGTTTCCCGGAACCTGCCACGCCAGCCACGACCCGGATGCCAGGGTGTCCGCCCACTGGTCGATCAGCTCGCGGTGGCTCGGAACCCACTGCAATGCAGCGTTACTGACGACCACGTCGTAACCCGTGGCATCGAAGGACATGATGTCCCCCAACTCGACGGTGACGTTTCCCGGTAGGTCTGTCGGGGCCTGCGCCACCATTTCGGGAGACGAGTCGAATCCGGATACCGAGGCGTCCGGCCATCGTTCCCCCAGCATCGCGGTCAAGCTACCTGATCCGCAGCCGAGGTCGGCTACCCGCGTCGGGTCTTCGGTCGCCACCCGTGACACCAGGTCCACGAACGGGCGTGACCGCTCACCCGAATAGCGGCCGTAGACTTCGGGATTCCACGTGACAGTGCGCATGAACCCATCCTGCACCCTGTTCCTGAGAATTGCCGCCCTCTAGATCACCGACGCGGCACCACGGTGGACAGTACGTTCGGCAACCTCGACCAGTCCGCGGTGATGTAACTTGCGTGATCACCCGCCAACCGGTCGAGACGCTCGCTCGCCTCGGCTTCGGTGGCATGCGCACCGTCGATCTGTGGAGCGACCTTGTGCGCGTCGGTCATGACGAGCAGGTAGCCACGATCGTGGTACCACTGCGGATCCACAACGCCCGAGGTGTAATCGAGGGCGTCGCCGTCGAAGATCACGAACCACGGGCGGATGCCCGGGTCGGCGTAACGGTCGATTCGTGGGTCTCCCGGTGACGCCCGGTGAACAGCGGGAAAGGCGGCGCCGAGTTGGACGAGTCCGGCAGCGGACAGATCTCGCAAGTGCGTCGCGTACTGCCGGTCGGTCCACTCCGTGTCGAGCGGGTTTCCCTCCTCGATCGTTCCCGGAATCAGCTCGAACAGAAATTTGCCGCTCATCTCGGACATGGTCGGCCATCCACGGTCGGTGACGGCGGCATCCGGGGTCGAGTAGGACTCACCCATCAGATCGGATGGAGTGAAGACCGCGTCGCCGAGAGTCCCGAGGATCAAGGCGTCGAGATCGGCAGGTCCGCGTCCGTAGCCGGTGGTGAAACCGTCCTTGAGTTCCAACTTGATCATCACCGGAGGATGCTCGGGGTCGGCTTCGTGCCACGCCCGCATATCTGCCAGGCATCCGCGCAGTCCCTGATCTCGCTGACCACTTCGCAACCCGGATGCGTCCTGCGCACCGACGCAGTTGCTGTCACTCACCACCGGATTCATGTGCGAGACACGCCAGTCCGGACCACCGCCGTTGGTCCACAGATCCAATTCGAGCAGCGAGGCCCCGGAGTCCAAAGCGTCGGCGAAGTACGGAAACGTCGCCTTCTCGTAGGAGTTGTGGACGCCGACGGACGTGGTCTCGGAGAACGAGCGAGCTCGGTCCGCAGTCGTCTCGGCACCGACGGTGGAAGCCGAGACGACCGAGACGACCGCCGCGAATGCACTCACACCGGCTACCAGAATTCCACGCATGTTCGACACTCTCGCAGAAATCACGCCGCTGCAGGACGGAATCGGAAGAGACAACTGGACGAACGTCCTAGGCTGTGTCGACGGTAAGACTGCTCCGCAATACGTTTTTCTGTATTTTTCCCGTTGCGGTGACAGGCAGCCGGTCGACGAATCTGATCGAACGAACCTTCTGATACGGAGCCACCTTCGCGGCCACGTAGTCCGTCAATTCCCGTTCCAGCAATTGCAGGTCCGATGCAGATTCGGACGCGAAGTCGCGGTTCAATTGAACGAAGGCCGTCACACGCTCGCCGACCACCGGCACCTTTTCGCCGACGACGGCTGCCTGCGCAACGGCAGCATGCGAACACAGAATCTCTTCGAGCGGCTGCGGATACACGTTGTAGCCCTTGTAGATGATCATGTCCTTCGATCGCCCGACCAGAAACAGGTGCCCCGCATCGTCCAGCCGCCCCATGTCGCCGGTCGCGAGCCAACCATCGCGAAACTGAACCGCGGTCAGCTCCGGCTGGCTCTGGTATCCGTCGGTGATCTGGGGCCCGCGGGCCCAGACCTCACCGACCTCGCCGGGCCCGAGGACTGCCGAATTCTCGTCTCGGATCTCGAGTTCGGTGTCGAAGATTGCGACACCGACACTGTCCGGCGGCGTCGCGACATCACTGTTCAAAGGCGCACCGGTCAGGCCCATCGTCGCTTCGCTCAGGCCGTATCCCTCCGTGACCCAGGCGTTGCCGAAGATCGTTTGAAGGCTCCGCAGCGATGTCGTGTCGAACGGGGCTGCGCCGGAGTTGATCGCACGCACGGAGGACAAGTCGTGCGCTCCGATCCTGCTGCTCGCCAACAATGCGTAGTACATCGCAGGCGAACCGGTGATGTGCGTGACGCCGAGGCGCTCGATGTCTGCCAACATCCGGTCCGGATCGAAGCGGCCGGTGAAGACAACGGTCGAACCGAGCAGCGTACTGACGTTCTGTCCGACCAAGCCCAGACCGTGGAAGAGGGGCGCCACTGCGATGTTGACGCCTTCGCCAGGCACCAGCGCGTGAGGACCGCGATCGACGGTCGACTGCATGCGAAGCCCACCGAATTCGTCGAGTTCGGTGAGAAGTCCCGATCGCCAGGACGCCATCTGGATGACATTCGAAACCAGGTTACGGTTAAGTACGCGAACAGCTTTGGAGCGTCCGGTCGTACCACCGGTCAGCTGCAGATGGGCGACGAGCTCCGGATCGACGCGGTACGACACCAACGGCTGCGCTTGCAGTAGATCGCCGAATGCACGAACGCCCTCTGGCAGAACCGTTTCGGTCGCCGGCGCCGAGGGTGTCGCGGATACGCACACCACTGCGTCGACGCACTGCGCGTCCGCTGCCAGAACGATGCCGACGGTTTCGGGGTGCGAGATGACCACCCGGGCCTTCGCATCGTCCAACTGATCGCGGAGACCGGCGGGCGGGAGAGTCGGATTGACCGGCGCCACAGCAGCACCCGCACACAACGCACCGTAGTACGCCACGACGTACCACAGGTTGTTCGCCATATGGAGCGCCACGACGTGCCCCGGTTGCACTCCGAGTGCACGCAATCCCCCGGCCGCTCGTTGTGCACGATCATGCAACTCGGCGAAGGTGAGTGCAAGGGCGCCGTCTTGCAACGCGATTCGATCAGGGTAAGCGCGCGCAGCTCCCGCGAGAACTGCGTCGATTCCCGTCGTCGGATAGTCGAGGCACCGAGGCATATCGGTCGGCCAGGCGAGCGTCATGAGTAGAACCTCCAGCTGTTCGGAATGGATGGAAAGAATCTTCTAGTCGAGTCGGCGAACCAGCGACTCTTGGACAACAGTGGCTACCAAATCTCCTTCCCTACTCCAGAAGTGCCCACTCGACAGTCCGCGCCCGTCGCAGGACGATGGGCTGCTCTGTGAGAAGAGCATCCAGTCGTCAGCGCGGAAGGGTCGATGGAACCACACAGCGTGATCGAGGGAAGTCACGATCGCCCTGGATTGACCCTTGAGCATCGAGCGATGCGGTTGAATGTCCAGTGACGCTGTCGACGCCAATGTCATGTCGGAGCCGTACGTGAGGGCGCAGACGTGAAGCAACGGATTGTCGGGCAAGGCTCGAGCGGGTTTGAGCCACACCGTCTGCTCTGAAAGTCCCGGTACTGCACGGTGGTCCGATACCCGATCCTGCGGAACGAAGCGCAGGGACATCACTCGCACTGTTGTCGCGGCCTGGTACTCCTCAGGCCGCTCTTGCGCCCAGTGCTCGTACGGATCCGGAAGTTCCTCGGGTGGCGGCACTTCGGGCATCGTCAACTGCCGATCCGCGCCGCCTTCGGGCAGTTTGAAGGAGGCCGACAACGTGAAGATCGGTTCGCCATCTTGTCTCGCAGTGACTCGACGGGAGTGATACGACCGCCCGTCTCGGAGTCGTTCCACCTCGTAGACGATCGGTTTGGTGGGATCGCCCGCGCTGAGGAAATAACCGTGCAGCGAATGCGCAAGATTTTCCGGTGGAACGGTACAGCCGGCGGCGGTCAGAGCCTGAGCCGCCACCTGCCCGCCGAACGCCCTCATCGGATGCCCGGCATGGCAGTAGCCGCGAAAATCGTTGCTGCTCAACTCTTCCAAAGTGAGTAGGCTCTCGAAGTCAGGCGAAACATGATGATCGAGTACGAAGGTCATCGAGATCGGCCTATCGGGCAGCAACAACGGGAGCGTTGGGGCGCACCAAGTTCTTGTCACGGGCAGGGTCGATGATGACGATGCCGACAACGGCCACGACGAGTGCAACCCCACCGAGGATCTGGAAGGCGGTCGCGTAGCCGTCACCACCGTCGCCGGCCGCATCGACGATGCGTCCCATCATGTACGGCGCGATGAAACCACCGAACGCCATGAGCGACAGGAACACCCCGAGTACCCCGGAAATTTGCTTCGGCGGGCACAATTCGCTCACACAGGCATTGAGAAGCGGCAGCACCGGAGTGCATATCGCATAGCCCAAGGACACCATGAACACAGCCATGACGGGCGCACTGACGAACGGCAGGAAGACCAACATCGTGCCGCCGATCAGCATGCCGACCGCAGGAAAGACCACCCGAGCAGCCCGCATGCTGACGCCTTTGGTGATGAGCCTGTCACTGAGCCACGTGCTGCTCAACATGATCACAAGGCCGATGAGGCTGGGGATGGAGAACATGGAACCGGCCTGGAGCCGTGAATAACCAAGGCCCAGTTCGAAATACGACGGCAACCAGGTGAGGACCACTGCTGCGAGTGCATAGGCGGCTGCAATGAGCAGAACTCCGCCGATGAAGGTGCGGGTACGGAAGATGCGCAGCCAGGGCACAGCCGGCTCAGCGTCAGTCGCGGGCGCCGTTGCCGATGCCGATGCCGATGCCGGATCCGAGTCTTCAGGGCCCGATTCTTCAGGGCCCGAGTCGACGCTATCGGCCTTACCCGAGTTGCCACTGCGGCCGTACGGACCTTCCTTCCACATTGCCAGCCACAGCACAGCCCACAACAGACCCGCGATCGCCAATGCGACCAGCGCAGAACGCCAACCCCAGGTGACGGCCACGTACGCGAGGATGGGTGCGATCGCAATCTTCGCGATCGACGCCGAGCAGGTCAGGACGGCTCCCGGCAGTCCGCGTCGCGCCGGCGCATGCCAGGAGTACGCGGCGGAGAACAGCAGGGGCGAGTTGGGTCCTTCGGCGAAGCCGAGAATCATCCGACTCACCAGCAGGGTCACGAAGCTGGCCGAGAGAATGAGCGGCAACATCGCCACGGACCACAGGACGACCAGCAGGACGAGCGCCCAGCGCAGTCCGAGCCACTTGTCGAGAGCGCCCGAGAACAAGCCACCGAGCGAGAGCATCAGAAAAAAGGCACTACCGGTCAGACCGATATCCGAAGCGGAGAGTCCCAACTCCTTGGCCAAGGGCTGAGCGATGATGCCGAGAACTGCTTTGTCGGCGAAGTTGATGACATACATGGCGACCAGCACGCTGGTCATCCCCCAGGCCACTGTCCTGGATTCGCCTGCTTCTCCGAGCTTGGCCCGAGGCCGGTTCACCTGCTGTTCGAGTACCACTAAATCTCCTTGAACTGGTAAGGGAAGATTCGCCACGACTTCGCCGTTGGCGCCCGACATGCCCGATTCGGTGATGGGCGTCACATTGCCTGCTGGGCAGGATTCAATCACTAAAATAGCTTCCTAGCAAGCAGTTCAATGAATAATGTGAATTTGCCATAACTAGATGCAGGGTCAATGATCGAAATGGATCGACATCCAAACAAAAGTTATTGGTAATTCACTTATCTGTCCAACCGCAAAGACGCCGACCTCGAAGTCGGCAACGAAGGAGCACGCCATGAACGACGCCGTCATCGTCGACGCAGTTCGCACACCGATCGGAAAGCGGAACGGAGGGCTGTCCGGGGTTCACCCCGTCGACCTGTCCGCACATGTCCTTCGCGCCCTCACCGAACGCAACGACCTGGATCCGAGCACAGTCGACGACGTCTTGTGGGGTTGCGTCAGCCAGGTTGGTGAACAAGCCGGCGGCGTCGGCCGATACGCCGTACTCGCCGCGGGTTGGCCCGAATCGGTCACCGGTGTGACCGTGGACCGGGCTTGCGGATCCTCGCAGCAGTCCTTGCATTTCGCCGCGGCCGGAATCATCAGTGGCCACTACGACATCGCCGTCGCCGGAGGCGTCGAGAGCATGAGCCGCGTCCCAATCGGCTCGGCACGCAGCGCCACCCAATTCGGCAAGCCGTTCGGCCCGCTGGTCCGCAAGCGATACAACGGAGTGGAATTCAACCAGGGTGTGGGCGCAGAAATGATCGCCGAGAACTTCGGGCTGACCCGAACGCAGCTGGATCAGCACGCTCTCGATTCCCACGAGCGAGCTGGCGCGGCAATCGACTCGGGCGCATTCGAGAGTCAGATCAGCCCGGTGAAGACCACGGCCGAAGACGGCACCGTGTCCATGGTCGACACCGACGAGGGGGTCCGGCGCGGATCGACTCTCGAGCGATTGGCTGCGCTCCCTACCCCGTTCAAGGACGACGGACGTATCACCGCTGCCAACTCGTCACAGATCTCCGACGGCGCCGCTGCGCTTCTGGTCACCAGCAGCGAATTGGCGGCTCGCAGAGGGTGGAAGCCCATCGCCCGGGTCCACACCGTGGCATTGGCAGGCGTCGACCCGATCACCATGGCTACCGGTCCCATTCCGGCCACCGCCAAGGTCCTCGAGCGTTCGGGGCTGTCACTGTCCGACATCGGGGCATTCGAGATCAACGAGGCTTTCGCTTCGGTCACTCTGGCTTGGCTGCAGGCGACCGGCGCCGACTATGCCAAGCTCAACCCTCTCGGCGGCGCGATGGCACTCGGTCATCCTCTCGGCGGTTCGGGCGCACGTCTGACGACCACCCTCGTACACCACATGCGCGACAACGGCATTCGGTACGGATTGCAGTCGATGTGCGAGGCTGGCGGTCAGGCCAATGCCATGATCCTGGAACTGATCTGAATCAGGCCACGCGCCCCGGACTCCTTGGAGGAAGCACATGCAACTGACTCAATTCGTTCACCGATCCATGCGAGCAGCCCCGGAAACCCCGATGACAGTGTTCGGAGATCGAGTCCGAAGCTGCCGACAATCGGTCGAACGAATCACGAAGCTGGCGGGCGGGTTGCAGGCGATGGGCCTGCAACCCGGCGATCGCGTCGCGATTCTGGCATTGAATTCGGACTGGTACCACGAGGCGCTCGTCGCCTGTTGGTGGTCGGGAGCGGTGGCGAGTCCCGTCAACACCCGTTGGAGCCCAGCGGAAATCACTTACGCACTCGAGGATTCCGGCTCGACCTTCCTGCTGGTCGACGACAACTTCGCTCCCGCCGCGAGCGCCCTCCGCGAATCGTGCCCAAGTCTGGCGACTGTGATCTACTGCGGCGAAGGACAGGCCCCCGAGGGAATGCTCGACTACGAACGGGTGATCTCGGAATCGGTACCTGTCGCCGATCTACGCGTCGGCGGCGACACCCTGGCACTCCTCCTGTACACAGGTGGTACGACGGGCGTACCGAAAGGTGTGATGGTCAGCCATCGATCGCTGATCACCTCTGCCTTGGGCACACTCGCCGCAGGAAATGTCGCTGTCAGTGGTGGAGTGAACCTAGCGGTCAACCCTCTGTTCCACATCGCTGGGATCGTCGGGTGGCTGGCCCAGTCGCTGATGGGTGGCACTCAGGTCTTCCTGTCGAGATTCAGTCCGGGCATATTCCTCGAAGCAGTTGACCGCCATCGGCCGACGACCGTCGGCCTGGTCCCGACGATGCTTCAGATGTTGATCTCGCACGAGGACACGGCTTCCTACGATCTGACCAGTGTTCGAGTCCTGAGGTACGGCGCCTCCCCCATTTCTCCGACGCTTCTGGGGCAAGTCATGCAGATGTTCCCCAACAGCGCCTTCGCGCAGGGCTACGGGATGACGGAGACCGCCCACATCAGTGTTCTCAGCCCCGCTGATCATCTGGAAGGCGGCGAGTTGCTCCGTAGCGCCGGTCGCATTCTCCCGCACTGCGAGGTCCGGATCGTCGATCCGGCAGGCACGGAACTGCCTCCGGGTGAGGTTGGCGAAATCGTCACGTTCGGCAGCCACATCATGCTCGGATACTGGAACAAACCGATCGAGACCGCCGAGGTACTACGCGACGGCTGGATGCACACGGGCGATGCGGGATACCTCGACGAGCGCGGTTACCTGTTCATCGTCGATCGCATCAAGGACATGATCGTCACCGGAGGCGAGAACGTCTACTCCACCGAGGTCGAAAACGCCTTGGCTCGACATGAATCCGTGGCAGCGTGCTCTGTCATCGGCCTACCCGATTCCCAGTGGGGCGAACGCGTACATGCCGTGGTCGTCCTTCGAGCGGATTCGAACGTCGACGTCGACGCATTGCGCGCGCATGTGAAGACACTCATCGCCGGGTACAAGGTTCCTCGCTCCTTCCAGTTCGTCGATGCGTTGCCGGTCAACGGTGCCGGCAAGGTACTCAAACGCGATCTGCGTGCCCTGGCCGCCACGTCGGACTAGTCTGTCCTCTCCACCAGGCTCGGGAATCACCCATCACTCGGATTAGGTTCTCAGACTCCTTGACAACTGCACCTATCTGGGTCAAAGTGAATATGCGCTAACCGCGATTCGAAACTCATTCATCAGATGGCGGACACTTTCGCCCAGATTCCGAGGAGTTTGTCATGACCAGCCTCGACGCCGGGGTCATCGGCACCCGAATTCCCGAGCACTCGGTGGAGGTCGAGCGCGGGCGACTCGCCTTCTTTGCCCGCGCCACCGGACAGGACGACCCGATCTACACCGACCGGAGCGCCGCCGAACAGGCCGGACACCGCGACATCCCTGTCCCACCGACGTTCTTGTTCTGCCTCGACATGGAGCGACCGAATCCCTCCACCTTCTACGCGGATCTCGGAATCGACATCCGGACGATCCTGCACGGCGAGCAGGAGTTCACCTACCTGAAGACCGCGCATGCAGGTGACACTCTCCATTTCTCCACTTCGGTCACGGATTGCTACGCGAAAAAGTCTGGTGCACTGCAGTTTCTGGTCCGCACCACCGAGGTGACACGCGAGGGGCAACCGATTGCGACCCTCCGCTCCACCACGGTCATCCGTGATCCTCGAGCTTGACGACACTCATTCCACCTAGACTGCAAGGACATCGAACATGGGCACTCTCGACGGCAAGGTCGCCATCGTCTCCGGTTCCGGCCGCGGAATCGGTCGCGACATCGCACTCCGCCTCGCTTCCGAAGGCGCATCCGTAGTGGTCAACGACCTCGATCCCGAACCGGCCCACGAAACGGTCGAAGACATCAAGGCTGCAGGCGGACACGCAATCGCCTGCGTCGGATCCGTGACGGACGCCGATTTCGCCGAGCGTTTCGTCGGCACCGCGATCGATGCGTTCGACGGACTCGACATCATCGTCAACAACGCGGGATTCACCTGGGACACCGTCATCCAGAAGATGACCGACGAGCAGTGGGACACCATTCTCGACGTCCATCTCAAGGCACCTTTCCGTATTCTTCGGGCCGCCCAGCCGTACATCAAGGCCAACCCCACCGACTACCACCGCAAGGTCGTCAACGTCTCCTCGGTGGCCGGCCTCTACGGAAACCCCGGACAGTCCAACTACGCAGCCGCGAAGGCCGGAATCGTCGGACTGACAAAGACTCTCGCCAAGGAATGGGGACGCTACAAGGTCAACGTCAATGCGGTTGCCTACGGGTTCATCCTCACCCGCATGACCGAAGCAGTTGCCGGCGACGATTCGTTTGTCGAGATCGGCGGCCGCAAGATCAAGGCCGGTGTCAGCGCGGCCGTCATGGAACGAGTCAAGACGTCCAACCCACTCGGTCGCCCGGGTACTCCCGCAGAGGCTGCCGGCGCCGTGTACGTGCTCTGCACGCAGGACACCGACTACGTCAGTGGGCAGTGCCTGACCGTCGATGCCGGCTCGCGTTAGTCTCCCTACCAGCGAAAGATGTCTATTTCCATGACGATTGACGCCAGTCCCAGCGGTCCGCTCGCCGGCCTTCGTGTCGTCGAACTCGGCGGTATCGGGCCAGGCCCGTTCTGCGGCATGCTACTTGCCGATCAAGGCGCTGACGTGATTCGGATCGACCGAAGCACCGAGGCCGGAAAGCAGTCCGGACATCCTGTGCTGCATCGCAACCGGCGTTCGGTAGCTCTTGATCTCAAGGATCCTCACGACGTCGACACCGTCTTGAAGATCATCGACACCGCCGACGCGGTAATCGAGGGCTTCCGGCCGGGAGTCACCGAGCGTTTGGGGCTCGGCCCGGACACCTGCCTCGCCAGGAACCCGAAGCTCGTGTACGGCCGGATGACCGGGTGGGGCCAGAATGGGCCGTTGGCACAGGAACCGGGCCACGATCTCAACTACATTGCCCTGACCGGCGCACTCGGGGCCATGGGAGCCCCCGGGGAGGTCCCTCCGGTTCCGCTGAATCTGGTCGGAGACATGGGCGGTGGCGGAATGCTGCTGGCACTCGGCATCACAACCGCAATGTTGCGCGCACGAATCGACGGCCGCGGACAAGTGGTCGACGCGGCGATGACCGACGGCACCGCCGTGCAGCTGGCATTGATCCACGGACTACTCGCGCGAGATCGCTGGGTGGACGAGCGCGCATCCAACATGTTCGACGGCGGCGCTCCCTTCTACCGGAACTATCGTTGCGCCGACGGTGGATTCATGGCGGTGGGTTGCGTGGAGCCACAGTTCTATGCCGCAACCATGAGAGTGCTCGGACTGACCGAAGATCCACTGTTCGCACAGCAGCACAACAGAGAAGCATGGACGGCAATGGCGGACCGGCTTGCCGATCTCTTCGCGACCCGTACCCGCGACGAATGGGACGCTGCATTCGACATGCAGGGCGCCTGCGTCTCCCCGGTATTGAACTTCGACGAAGCAGCGGTACACCCGCACAATGCCTTCCGAGCGACATTTGGAAAATTCGGCGACGGTCACATCCAACCGAATCCCGCTCCGCGTTACTCCGATACACCGGCCGACGACCCGCGTCCCGCACCCGTCATCGGCCGACACACCGACGAAGTGCTCGCCGAAATCGGCGTAGTCACTGCCGCAAGCTGAAAACGAAAAGGATCGCATCATGGGAACACTCGACGGCAAAGTTGCCATCGTCTCTGGCTCGGGACGCGGGATCGGCCGTGAAATCGCTCTCAAGCTCGCTTCCGAAGGCGCCTCGGTAGTGGTCAACGACCTCGATCCCGAACCTGCCGCTCAGACCGAGCGCGATATCAAAGCCACAGGTGGACAGGCTGTCTCGTGCGTCGGCTCCGTTGCCGAGGACGGGTTCGCCGAACGCTTCGTGAACACTGCCGTCGAATCATTCGGCGGACTCGACGTCATCGTCAACAACGCGGGATACACCTGGGACAGCGTGATCCAGAAAATGACCGACGAGCAGTGGGACACCATCCTCGACGTCAACCTCAAGGCGCCGTTCCGGATCCTGCGTGCCGCCCAGCCGTACATCAAGGCCAATCCCACCGACTACCACCGCAAGGTCGTCAACATCTCCTCCACTTCGGGTGTCTTCGGCAATGCAGGACAATCCAATTACGGCAGCGCGAAAGCCGGCATCGTCGGTCTCACCAAAACGCTGGCCAAGGAGTGGGGCCGCTACAAGGTCAATGTCAACGCGGTTGCATTCGGCTTCGTCGTCACCCGAATGACTGAGGTGACAGCCGATTCCGACACCAAGATCACGATCGACGGTCGCGACATTCGTGTCGGAGTCAATCCCGACCGCATGGCAGCCATGGCAACCACCATCCCCTTCGGTCGAGGTGCGACTCCGGTGGAAGCCGCGGGTGCCGTATACCTGCTCTGCACACCGGAATCCGACTACGTCAACAGCCAGTGCCTGGTTGTCGACGGCGGACGAGTCTGATACCGCTCCCCTCGATCATTCGGAGAAATGATGAGCCGTAAAGCATTTGTAGCCGGGGTCGGCATGATCCCTTTCACCAAGCCAGGTAAGAGCGACGACTACGACGTCATGGGAGCAGGCGCGGCCACCGCGGCACTCGAGGACGCAGGCCTCGAGTACTCGAAGGTTCAGCAGGCCTACGTCGGGTATGTGTACGGCGATTCCACCAGTGGCCAGCGCGCGCTGTACAACCTCGGCGAGACCGGCATCCCGGTGATCAACGTCAACAACAACTGCGCCACCGGTTCGACTGCGCTCTGGCTGGCCCGCCAGGCAGTCGAGAGCGGCGCGGTGGAATGTGCTCTGGCGCTCGGCTTCGAACAGATGCAACCCGGCGCCCTCAAGGGTGCCTGGACGGACCGCCCACGCCCCCTCGGTCGCTTCGACGAGGTACTAGAGGCCGCCGCCGGGATCGACGCATCAGTTCCGCGGGCTGCGCAGTACTTCGGTGTGGCGGGTATGGAATACATGGAGAAGTTCGGTATGAAGGCCGAAACGTTCGCCAAGATTCAGGTGAAGGCACGCAAGCACTCGGCCGACAACCCGTACGCGGTGTTCCGCACCCAACTCACCGAAGAAGAAGTGCTGGCAGCGCCGACGCTCTTCGGACCCGTCACGCGGTATCAGGCCTGCCCACCCACGTGTGGCGCCGCGGCAGCGATCATCTGCACCGAAGAATTCGCCCGCGCCAACGGACTTCGTACAGACGTCGCGATCAAGGCGCAGTCGATGACTTCCGATCTACCCAGCACCTTCGACGAAGGAAGCATGATCAAGGCCGTCGGCTACGACGTCACCGCCTCGGCCGCTCGTAACGTTTACGAGGCCTCGGGCGTCGACCCCCGCGATATCAAGGTCGTCGAACTTCACGACTGCTTCACGGTGAACGAGGTGCTCTGCTACGAAGCTCTCGGACTCGTGGAAGAGGGCGGCGCCGAGCAGTTCATCCTCAGCGGCGACAACACCTACGGCGGACGAGTGGTGGTCAACCCGTCCGGCGGCCTTCTGTCCAAGGGCCACCCACTCGGCGCCACCGGCCTCGCCCAATGCGCAGAGTTGGTATGGCAGCTTCGTGGCGACGCCGGTCCACGTCAGGTGGACGGTGCAACCCTCGCGCTGCAGCACAACCTCGGCCTCGGCGGTGCCGGAGTCGTCACCCTCTACGAAAAGGTGAGCTGAGTTGAATACCGGAGACATCCTGGACCTGACGGTCCCGAAGATCACACGCACCGCACTCGCTCTGTACGCCGGCGCTTCGGGAGACCACAATCCCGTCCACATCGACATGGATGCCTGTGCAGCAGTTGGTATCCCCGACGTCTTCGCCCACGGCATGTTGTCCATGGCGTACCTCGGACGACTACTCACCGATCACTACGAGCAGGAGCGCATCCGTTCCTTCTCGGTCAGGTTCTCAGCGATCACCCCGGTGAACTCGACGCCACGGTGCACCGGGACGGTCGTCAAGGTCGAAGACGGCCTCGGTCACCTCGACCTCACCATGACGCTGCCCGACGGCACCGTGACACTGCGCGGTTCCGCAGTCGTCGCGGTCAACTAACCCTCCACGAGAAAGCAGGACGAGATGAAGCGCAACCTCTTCACCCAGGAGCACGAGGATTTCCGCGAGACGATCCGCACGTTCATCGCGAAGGAAGTCACTCCGTTCTACGCAGACTGGGAACGCGACAACCGCGTCCCACGCGAGTTGTTCCACAAACTCGGCGATCTCGGTGTCATGGGTTTCGACATCCCCGAGGAATACGGCGGAACCGGCACGATCAGCTACAAGTTCCAGGCCGTGATGGACGAGGAAACCTCGCGCGCTGCAGTCAGCTTCGGCCACTACACGGTCAGTACCGGAATCGTCCTGCCGTACCTCCTGCGTCTGGCGAACGAAGAGCAGAAGCAGCGTTGGCTCCCCTCGATCGCCACGGGTGAGAAGACGCTGTGCATCGCCATGACCGAGCCCGGTACCGGATCAGATCTGGCCGGCATCCGCACCACTGCCAAGCTCTCCGACGACGGCACTCACTACATCCTCAACGGAGCGAAGACCTTCATCACCGGTGCGGTGAATTCCGAACTGTGCGTGGTGGTTGCACGCACGTCCGCGCCCGCAGAGGACGATCGCCGCTTCGGACTGAGCCTGATGGTGGTTCCCACCGACGCACCCGGCTTCGAATACGGTCGCAAACTCGAGAAGCTCGGCCTGCGCGCCAGTGACACCAGCGAACTTTCGTTCACCGACGTCAAGGTTCCGGTTGCCGATCTCCTCGGAGAGCAGGACAAGGGCTTCTCGTACCTGGGGCAGAACCTGCCGCGAGAGCGCCTCTCGATCGGCAGTCGTGGTGTGGCATCTGCCCGGGCTGCAATCGAATTCGCGAAGGCCTACGTCCAGGAACGCCAAGTGTTCGGCAAGCCCGTCGCGGCGTTCCAGAACACCAAGTTCGTTCTCGCGGAGTGCTCTGCCGAGGTCGAGGCCGCGCAGGCACTCGCCGATCGAGGCATCGAACTCGACGATTCAGGCGAACTCACCGCCGCCGACGCAGCGCGCATCAAGCTGTTCGGTACCGAGGTCGCCGCGCGCGTCATCGACAAGTGCCTGCAATTACACGGCGGATACGGCTACATGCTCGAGTACCCGATCGCACGTTTGTACGCAGACACTCGGGTGAGCCGTATCTACGGCGGTACAAGTGAAGTCATGAAGACGATCATCGCCAGGGACATGGGTCTGTAGAGACCGGATCCAGATCTTCCCAGTCACACGAACGATCGAAGGAGTTCCCATGCGTGACGCAGTCGTCGTCGACGCCGTCCGAACCGCAGTCGGTAAACGAAACGGTGCACTTTCCCGAATGCATGCAGTCTCGCTGTCTGCACATGTTCTCGAGGCCTTGGCCGATCGAGTCGATCTCGATCCGGCGCTCGTGGACGACGTGATCTGGGGTTGCGTCGGCACGCTCGGGATGCAGTCCGGGTGCATCGCCCGGTCTTCGGTCCTGGCGGCCGGTTGGCCCGAACATGTGCCAGGGGTAACCGTCGATCGCCAGTGCGGATCGTCCCAACAGGCAGTTCACCAGGCGGCCGCCGGCGTGATCTCCGGCCAGTACGATGTCGCAATCGCGGGCGGCGTCGAGATGATGAGCGCCGTACCGATGGGCTCCGCACGTGCCGACGCACGTTTCGGTGAGCCGCACGGGCCGCTTGTCTGGGAGCGCTACAACGGTATTCGTTTCAACCAGGGTATGGGCGCCCAGATGATTGCCGAAAAGTACGGCATCTCGCGGGCCGAACTGGATCAGCATGCGCTGGATTCGCACGAGCGCGCCGCCGCCGCGATCGACGAAGGCCGTTTCAAGGATCAGATCACTGCTGTGACGGTGACCGACGCCGACGGCCGCAGCAGTGTCTTCGAGAAGGACGAGGGGGTGCGTCGCGGTGGCACTCTCGAGAAGCTCGGATCGCTCAAACCTGCTTTCTCCGAAGACGGCTCGATCACTGCCGGCAATTCGTCGCAGATCTCCGACGGTTCCGCCGCGCTGCTCGTGACCACCAGCGAGTTCGCGAAATCTCGAGGTTGGGCACCCATCGCACGTATTCACACCGCGGTGGTCACCGGTACGGATCCGGTCACCATGCTCGAGGGTCCCATTCCGGCTACGGCGAAAGCTCTTGCGAAGTCCGGTCTCTCGATCAGTGACATCGGTGCGTTCGAGATCAACGAAGCTTTCGCCTCGGTGTCGCTGGCCTGGCTCCGTGAGACCGGCGCCGATTACGAACGCATGAACCCAAACGGTGGCGCGATGGCATTGGGTCATCCGATCGGTGGTTCCGGCGCACGTCTGATGACCACTCTCGTACATCACATGAGAGAGAACGGCATCCGCTACGGATTGCAGTCCATGTGTGAAGGCGGCGGAATGGCCAATGCCACGATTCTCGAGCTGATCTGAGATGACGGCTACAGAAATTCAGAGCCCTGACATGAGTTCGAGTTGGCCGCTCGGACTGCCACGCAGCTTGGAATATCCCGAATGCGGTGCCGACGCGATTCTGGCCGGAGCGGCCCGCTCGTACCCCGAACGTCTCGCCCTCGTCGACGGCGACACGTCACTGACCTACTCGCAATTGCATGACCAAGCGCTGCGCGTAGCGCAGGGTCTGCGGGAGCGTGGTGTCCAGCCGGGTGACGCAGTGGGACTGCACATGCCGAACTCGATCTGGTTCATTGTCGCGTACTACGGCGCACTGTGCGCCGGAGCAGCAGTGGCTCCGATAAATCCGGCGCAGCCTGTGACCGAATTGAAGCGCCAGCTCGACGACGTCGACGCCAAGGTCGTATTCACCCATCCATCCTGTGCTGCAACGGCAATCGAGGCCAACACACTGTCCGCACCGCCTCGCATCCTGGTACTGGTTCCGGGAGTCGGCGCGCAGTCAGGCCATTGCGAAGGCCTCACCTCCATCACGGACCTCGCCTCGTCGAAACCATTGGCCGACTACCGGGTGGATCCCAACCTTGTTGCTCACCTGCAATTGACCGGCGGCACAACCGGAAAGTCCAAGGCCGTACGGGTACTTCACCGGAATCTCGTGGCCAACGTGCTCCAATCCGCCTGTTGGCGCTCCGGGCATCGAACCGAACTCGTCGACGGTGCACTTCTCGTTCGGCCGATCGAGGGCGCAGTCACGCGTTACTCCATCGTTCCGGGTGAAGGCGCGTCGATTTCGATCGCGCCTCTGTTCCACGGCCTCGGTCTGGTCAGTCACAACTTCACCACCTTGCTCGGTGGCACGGTGATACTAGGGACGCGCTTCGATCCGGACCGATTTCTCGCCGACGTCGACAAGTATCAGGTGACGTACATCGGCGGATCTCCCACGATGTACTACGCGTTGCTACGCGCACGGACTCTGCGTGAGCACGGTCTGGGTTCGGTTCGGATTCTCGGATCCGGAGCAGCCCCACTCGATACGACGGCGATCCGTACACTGCGAGAGGTCTTCCCGAACGCGCTCGTCACCGAAGGCTACGGGCTCAGCGAAGCAACAATGGGTCTGACCATGGGTTCACCGTGCGACGAACGCCCCACTCCGTTGGGAAGCGTCGGGCTCCCCTTCCCCGACACCGAGATCGAGATCCGCGACGAAGTCACCGAAGCCGTCTTGGCTACGGGTGAGACCGGGCAGATCTGGGCCCGCGGGCCACAGATCACCGACGGATACCACAACGAACCCGAACTCAGCGCCGGTCAGTTCATCGGCGGTTGGCTTCATACCGGAGACATGGGTTGGCGTGACGAGCATGGCAACCTGTTCATCGGCGGCCGCTCCAAGGACTTGATCATCTACAAGGGTTACAACGTCTACCCGCAACCGCTCGAAGAGTTGGTGTGCACGCACCCCGACGTACTGCAGGCGGCCGTGGTCGGCGCGCCCGACCAACTGGCCGGGGAGATTCCGGTGGCCTTCGTCGTGGTCAACCCGGAGTCGGTCGATCGCATCGAGCAGATTGCGACCGAGATCATGGATCATGTTGCCACGCAGGTTGCTCCGTACCAGAAGATACGCGAGGTATACGTACTCGACGAGCTACCGTCGACGCAGACCGGGAAGATCCGTAAGAACGAACTTCGCGACACTCTGGCGCCCTGAGCGTTCGGCCGTCCCACGACCACAGGTGCGCGGTATCCGAGAACCGGAAGGATACCGCGCACCTGTTTGCTCTTCGTCCTCGCTCAGCGAGGTCGACTGCGACCCAGCCTTCGTACGACCAGATCTTCTGTAGCAGATCGATGTTCGTCGCTCGCCCGGATCAGTTCGGCCGAATCTTGATCGCGAACGGCCTGGAGAATCCGGCCGTGGTCCTCGGAAACCTTCCGACGCGACGACGGCTCGTGGATGTACAGGGCACGATAGAAGTCCGACATGTACCAGAGCCGATCCACTTCCTGCAGCACACGCTGCAGGGGCGAGTACGAGAACAGACGAAAGTGGAACTCACGGTTGGCTTCCTGAAACTCTGGACCCTGCTCGCTCGGTTCCGCCTGGTCGACCTGCTCCTGGATTCGTTCCAACTCGGCGACATCGACGCCACCGAGATCGATCGACGCCAGGATCTCCGTTTCGAGCAGACGCCGCATCAGGTAGAGCTCGGAAAGATCTTCGCTGCTGAATCTGGCGACGGTGTACCCAGTGTTGGACTTGTGTTCGAGGACGCCCTCTGCCTGCAAGGTCGAAAGTGCCTCACGGACCGGAATTCGGCTGACGTTCAACCGCTCGGCGAGCTCGCTTTGGTGGACTTTCTGTCCAGGCAGCAGCTCACCCGAGACGATCATCTGCCGGATCTGTTGCAGGCAGCGTTGCGCACCGGTTGGTTCCTTCACGGTGGATACGATAGTGGTCGCGTCGACTTCACCTCGCGTTGAACTGCGGTTGCACTCGTGCGAGGTTGGCCTCGATGCCGGCGACGCAGTCCTCGGTCCCCCACAGAACAACCTGCTCCGCCAACTCGCGCTCGAGAACAGTGGCAACCTCGTCCCGTAGCCCCGCGCGCAACGTCGCCTTCATGGAGCGGACGGCCAACGGTGCACTCGAGGCAATTTCGTGGGCGTACGCCAGTGCCTCTTGCCGAATGTTCGCATCTTCGGCCAATCGGTCCACCAAACCGAGTTCGTGCGCCTGTACGCCCGTCAGCCGCCGCGCCGTGTACAGCAGATCCGCTGCAGACTGCATCGAGACGATTCGGGGCAAGGTGACGCTGAGGCCGAATCCCTGGTGGAACCCCAACGCAGCGAAGTTCGCGTGCAACCGTGTCGACGGCCCGGCGATGCGGAAGTCCGCGGCGCAGGCGAGGCCGAGACCACCGCCCACCGCGGATCCCTGCACTGCCGCAATCACGGGAACCGGAATCTCGAACAGCCGCAACGCCTCGGTGTAGATCGCGCGCACCGTGTCGGCGCGATCGGGCCCCAGTCCACCCTCACCGAAGTTCGCGCCGGCACAGAAGTGTTTGCCCGCCGAGGCGAGAACTATCGCGCGAATGTCTCCACCGTTGACGAGACCGGCTGCCGCATCGGCGATCTGCTGCAGAATCTCCTGATCGAAGTAGTTGGCGGGCGGGCGTGAGAACTCGATGGTTCCGACGTGTCCGTCGATTTCCACGTGCACGGCATCGGTCATGACTTCAGCTCCAAGGTCGGTTGTGGGTCGGTGATCAAGCGCGGCAGGGAGGGCCTCGTCGCGACAGCACTTCCGAGTTGCGTTGCAAGCGCGATGTCGTCGCCGAACTCCGATCGCCAGGCATGCAGTCGTCGGGTGAGTTGTTGCAAGCGGTATTCGCGGGTCATGCCGATCGCACCGTGTGCCTGGTGGGCGGCGCGCACGCTCGCGAGCGCATTCTGCGAAACCACCAATTTGGTTGCACACACTTCGAAGTCGGCGTCGCGACGGGTGAGCGCGTGCGCCGTGCGATCCACGGCCAGTGTGGACATCGATGCCATCTGTGCGAGGGTGACGATGTGCTGCTGGACGGCTTGGAACTGCGCAATCGGCCTGCCGAACTGCACCCGCTCCGAAACGTAGCGACGGGTCAACGTCGACACCGACTCCATGGCTCCTGCCATCTGTACCGAGCGCAAGAAGGCACCGAGTCTACTGAGAATCCGGGCATCGACCGGGTTGTCACCGTCGACGGTGCGCGCTTCGGTGAACGTCAGACTCTGACGCGGTTGCCCTGCGAAATCCGTCCCGGACCCGATCTCGGCATCGGAGATGTCCAGAAGTACAACTCGATCACCGAGAACTGCCGCCAGCACTGATGCTGCGCTCCCCCATGGCACATCGTGAAAGGTTCCCGATACGTGGCCGTCGCCGATCCGACGCGCATCGTCGCGCTGCGATCCCGGGGCGACGGTTGCGATTCCGGAGGGCACCGGTAGCCCGGCCGCTGCTGCCAGCCTGCCCGCGAGGTAAGTCTCGGCGAGAGGCAACGGCGCAGCGTGCCTCGCAGCAGCGCGCTGCACAGTCACGGCGTCGAGGAGCGAGCCACCGGAACCACCAACAGATTCGGGAAGACCGACCAGCGGCAACCCCAGTTCCACTGCTGCGTTCCAAAGTTCGCTGGGAAGACCGTCGATCTCGGCCTGCGCCACCACTTCGGTGCCGGACTTCTCGGCGAAGAATTGCTCGACCATCGCTTCGAGGTCGGCGTCGAATGTGTACGCGTTGATCTCTGACCCCGAATTCATCGGTTCAACCCTTTCACGATCACGGTGCGGAGAATTTCGTTGGTGCCACCGCGAATCGACCACGACGGTGCCACCAGCACAGCCCGGGCGAGTAGTGACTCGTACGGGTCGTCGGATGCAAGGTCCGGAGCCCGGCCGAGGTGCCGTGCCACGGTGGCAACACAGTCCTGTTCGAAGCGTGTTGCCATTTCCTTGATCAGCGCGGCCTCCGTGACCGGCGAGCGACCCGCGTCGACCATTCGTGCAATGGACAGCGACATCCCACGAAAAGCCCAGCAGCGCGCGGCAATCGAGCCCAGATCGGCCAAGGCCGCGGGGCCGCCCTGCGCCGCCTGGTTGGCTGCCCAGTTCTCGAGGACCGGCATCAGCGACATCCAACGGTCGACGCCACCTCGCTCGAGTGCGAGTTCACCGGTGTTTTGTCCCCAGCCCGCTCCGACGTCGCCGAGGCGGCGCGAGTCCGGCACGAAAACGTTCTGGAACGACACCTCGCAGAAGTCCTCGCTTCCGTCGATGAACGGAATGGGTGAGACGGTCAGGCCATCGCTGTCGCGATCGACGATCAGCTGAGTGAGTCCGTTGTGCTTGTCTGCCGAGGTTCGAAGCAGGGCGAGTATGTGTGTGGCGTGGAAGGCACCGGTGGTCCAGATCTTGGTTCCGTTGACTTTCCATCCGCCCTCGACACATTCGGCGCGAGTTCTTACCGATGCCAGGTCCGAACCCGAGTCGGGTTCACTCATTCCGATCGAGAACGAGAACTCACCGCTCGCGATACCTGGCAGGAAGTACCGCTTCTGTTCTTCCGTGCCGTTGGCTGCGATGCTCGGACCCGACTGTCTGTCTCCGATCCAGTGATAGCCGACCGGCGCTCCCCGCGCGAGAAGTTCTTCCACGACGACCAATCGATCCACTGCCGACCGCCCGCCCCCGCCGTATTCCTTCGGCAGAGACATTCCGAGCCAGCCACGGCTACCGAGATCTCGCGAGAACTCCGGATCCACTGCCCCGGACATCCCGAGTCCGAGCGGGTAGCTACCGGGGGTGAGCCGCTCGTCGAGGTACTCCCGCACTTCTGCCTGAAGTTCGAGTTCCTCGATCGTCAGTTCTGTTGCGTCGAAACGCATGGACGTCTCCGATCAGTTGAATTCATCGACTAGGTTCTCAAGAAACATATACAAAAATGTATACCATCTTGAATGTGACTGTCCGCCAACAGCACCCGGCTACTCTCTCGACTAGCCGCCCAGCAGAACTGCGGAGCCGATCTCGAACAGGCGCTCAGGCAGGTCGTCACGACGACGTAGCCGGCCGATACGCACCGCGTTTTCCACAACGGTCAATGCGGCATTGACGGTTATTCTGGCCGTCGCGGGTTCGAGCCCCGGACGAACGTCGTCGAGCATCTTGACCCACAACGCGACGTACTCACGCTGATTCTGTTCGCACGTGCGGCGGAACTTGTCCGGCAATTGGTCGAGTTCACTGATCAACAGTCCGATCAGATGACGCTCGTTGATCGCGAAATCAATATGTGCCGCAAGCAATCCGGACAACGCATCCTCCGGTCCCGATGCGGCAGCGAGCGCCTGCGCAACACCGATCCGCCGCCGCTCACCACCTCGCGAAACCGCCGCGATCAGAAGGTCGATCTTGGCATCGAAGTGGTTGTACACATTGGGGCCCGTAGTTCCGGCAGCCTCACCGATGTCCTCGGTGTTGACCGCCTGGTACCCACGCTCGTCGAACAGACGAATTGCTTCGGTCAACAAGAGTTCACGCCTGGGCATCGCCAACGGAACGTGACCGGTCGGCGTCTCCACCTTCACCTCGGAGTGGCCGAGTTCCGTATGCACCGCCCGCTCCGCCAACTCCGCCAGCAGCAGTTCCATCTGACGTCTCGGCAGGGACACCCGATGCGAGGACACACTGTTGAAGACAGCGATGAGAGCCCAGGCGAGTAGATAGCTGTCTTCCTCGTCGAGCTCGGGGCGTTCCGTTCGGATCAGCGCAGCATCGCGTGCGGCGGCACTCTTGAGCGTCGCGCGCATTTCTTCCCGTTGCTCGTCGGGTAGGTAGCGGGCTTCGCGTTGCCACAGCAGCGAGAGCCCTCGACGACGAGATACCGAAGCCGCAAGCTCGGCGATCATCGATTTCAGATCCTCGGACCCGGCGACCCGGTCGTAGAGCGATTCGATGCCCGCGTTGACCGCGGCGTAGAGAAGATCCGGCTTGTTCTTGAAGTGCCGATACAGGGCAGGCGCCGTGATTCCAACTGCCGCAGCCACTTGCGCAACGGACACGTTGTGATAGCCGTGCTCACGGAAAAGTTCACCAGCAGCAGCAAGTATCTGCTGCTTGCGGTCGTGGGGCCGACGTACGACCATCCTAACTCTCTCCTTCGCGACAACCGGAATTTCCGAACAAACCGGAATTCCGAACAACCAGTGTTGCATCGTCAAACACACGTCTATGAGTTATTATTCACTTATTGCCGGAAAACAACAGCTCATTCCGCAATTTTCTCTCAACATCTGGTTAGAGAACCTTACCTCACCTCAGAACCGGACACCTGACTTCAGGGTACCGAGCCCAAGGAGAATCACGTGCAACGAACCGTCTACAACAGCGATCACGATACGTTCCGTCACATGATTCGGACGTTCATCGCCCGTGAGGTCGTCCCACACTTCGCAGAATGGGAGGAAGCCGGCATGGTTCCCCGGTCACTGTATCGGCAGTTGGGTGACCTCGGAGTATTCGGAATCGAGCTACCCGAGGACTATGGCGGCGGCGGCGAGACGAGCTTCAAGTATCAAGCAGTGATCCGTGAGGAGACCGCACGGGCAGGGGTCACTTTCGGCGCCGACGTCGTCCACACGTGCCTCGTCCTTCCCTATCTGGTCGAGTACGGCAACGACGAACAGAAAGCGCGGTGGCTTCCCGGTTTCCTCTCCGGTGAACTGATGACCGCCATCGCGATGACGGAACCGGGCGCCGGTTCCGACCTTGCCGGGATCAAGACAACTGCGAAACTGTCCGGTGACGGCAGCCACTACGTGCTCAACGGATCCAAGACGTTCATCACGGGCGGAGTGCAGGCCGACTTGATTCTCGTGGTCGCCCGCACCAGTCCTGCAGGCGATGCGGACCGCCGCTCTGGTCTGTCGATTCTCTGCGTCGACACCACGTCGGAAGGCTTCAGCGTCGGTCGCAAGCTCGAGAAGTTGGGGCTGCGAGCGCAGGACACCGCAGAACTGTCGTTCACCGATGTCCGCGTGCCGATCGAGAACCTCCTCGGCGAGGAAGGTGCCGGGTTCGGCTACCTCACCCGAAATCTCGTTCGGGAACGACTCGGCGCCGCCGTGGGGTCTTACGCGAATGCGAGCGCAGCAATCGAGTTCGCGACCGCATACGTCAAGGAGCGCGAGGTCTTCGGCACCCCCGTGGCTCAGTTCCAGAACACGAAATTCGTCTTGGCAGAATGCTCGGCTGAAGTCGCGGCCGCGCAAGCTGCGGTCGACCGAGCACTCGATCTGGACGAGATCCGCGAGCTGACCGTCGCGGACGCCGCGAGGATCAAGCTCTTCTGTACTGAAATGGCCGGCCGAGTCATCGACAAGTGCCTGCAACTACACGGCGGATACGGCTACATGCGTGAGTACCCGATCTCTCGTCTGTATGCGGACACACGGGTCAACCGAATCTATGCGGGTTCGAGTGAAGTGATGAAGACGATCATCGCCAAGGACATTGGCATTTGACTCAAGCTGATTCGGCCCCACCTCGACAGTCGAAGTGGGGCTGAATCTTTGTGATTTCGCCTGATCAAGCAGGGAGGAAGATGCTCTTGGCTTCGAGGTACGCCGCCAGACCTTCCGGGCCGAATTCGCGCCCCACTCCCGAATTCTTGTAACCGCCGAAGGGACCAACGACGTCGAATCGTTGGCAGTTGACCGAGAAGGTGCCGGTGCGAATCTGCCGTGCCACCTCGACGCCGTGCTCAGTGTCCGCGGTCCAGACCGCTCCGGAGAGTCCTAGATCGGAATCGTTGGCAATCGCGATTGCGTGGGCTTCGTCTTCGAAAGGAATCAAACAGACGACCGGCCCGAAGATTTCCTCGCGAGCAATCCGCATGGAGTTGTCGACGTTGCCGAAGACCGTGGGTTCGACGTACCAGCCCGTCGAAAGCCCCTCCGGAACAGACCCTCCCGTCAAGATCTTCGCACCCTCTGCCTCGCCGATTCCGACATAGTCGAGCACTCGTCGCTGCTGCGCCGCACTTGTCATCGGGCCGATCACAGTCGCCGGATCGGTAGGATCGCCGACCTTCATCGCCGCGACTGCGGCAGCGAACTTCTCCGCGATCTCGTCATACCTGCTGACGGGCAACAAAATACGCGTCAGCGCGACGCAGGCTTGACCGCTGTTGGCGAACGATCCGGCCAAGATATTGGGCAGCGCCTGATCGACATCTGCGTCTTCGAGGACTATCGCAGCCGACTTGCCACCGAGTTCGAGGGTTACCCGCGTGAGATTCGCCGCCGCAGCGGTCATGATCGCCTTACCTGCTGCCACCGAACCGGTGAAGGCCACCTTGTCGATTCCGGGGTGGGCAACCAGATAAGCGCTCACGTCTCGTTCGGCAGGCAAGACGGTCAGCACTCCCTTTGGAAGCCCTGCCTGTGAACAGATCTCGGCCAGCAAGTTCGAATCGAGCGGTGTCTCCGGAGCCGGTTTCAAGATCACCGCGCATCCACTCAAGAGTGCCGGAGCAAGTTTCGCAGCGATCACCAACTGTGGCACGTTCCACGGAACGATTGCGGCCACCACACCCACCGGTTCGTGACGGATCAACATCGGGCCGCCGACGCCCGCACGCGACTCGTCGAACGGGAACTGCGCCGCAACGGCACACGCCGCGCCGTAGGCCGCAACGGCTCCCAACACCTGGGTGCGCATCGCTGAACTGGCCGGAGCACCGTTCTGCCGCGAGATCAGCGCTGCGAATTCCTCACTCCTGGCGAGGATCGCGTCCTTGATGCGAGTGACGACCGCGATGCGATCAGCAAGAGGTGTCTGTGTCCACTCCCCGGAATCGAATGCCGCCCTCGCGATCTCCACTGCGTGGTCGACGTCCGCCGTCGACGCCGCTGGGACCGAACCGATCACGCGCTCCGTGTGCGGCGACATCACCTCGATGACTCCACTACCGGACGGCGTCACCCATTCACCGCCGATGAATAGTTCCGTGTACTCGACACGTGTTTCCATGCTCGTCCACTCCTAGGATTAGTGTTCAACGGATCAGTGTTTCGAACCATCGAATCTGCCGCAGACCATCTGATTCAGATCATAAAGTTAATTCTCAATAATGCAACCATGCTTTTCGCTCACCCTTGACACATTTAAGGATATTGCCTTACCGTGGCGTAAGACCCCACCCGAACGAGTAAGGATGACGGACATGACGGCATTCGTGAGCGGACAGATCTATCCGGTAGCAACCGATCCCCTCGCCGCCTACGGGCCGCTCGTGGCCTCTCGCACCGCGGAGGGATTCGAAGTGTTGCCGTACACACGTTTCACACTCACTCCGACGACGCCTACCATCGGTGCAGAAATCTCGGGAATCCAACTGAGTGGCCAACTCTCGGATGAGACGATGTCGGAACTTCGCCGAGCGCTACTCGAATGGAAAGTACTCTTCTTCCGCGATCAAACTATCGATCGCAGCGAACACCGAGATTTCGCGAGTCGATGGGGCTCACTGGAACAGCATCCGTTTTTCAAGTACACCCAACCCGGTCAAAGCGAAGCCGACATAGTCACACTTGCAAAAGATGCGATGACCGGCGGGGTCGAGAACAACTGGCACAACGACGTCAGTTGGCACGAATTCCCCTCGTTCGCAGCGGTATTGCGCGCAGTCGAGGTACCCCCGGTCGGAGGCGATACCTTGTGGGCCGATACCGGAGCGGCATACGAGCTACTCCCAGAGGGCATCAAAGAACGCATCGACCAGCTTGTTGCCGAGCATGATTGGATCAATTCGTTCGGCAAGCACATGGATCCGTCGACGGTGGCGAAGTTGCGTCCACAGTTCCCGGCGGTTCGACATCCGGTGGTGAGAGTGATTCCCGAGACCGGCCGAAAGGTTCTCTTCGTCAATCTCAGCTTCACCCAGAGGATCGTCGGGGTGTCCGAAGCCGAGTCCGACGAGCTACTCACCCTGCTCTACCGACACGTACATCGTCCCGAGTTCCAAGTACGACTCAAGTGGCGGACGAATACGATTGCATTCTGGGACAACCGAACTTGTCAGCACTACGCGGCCAGCGACTACTTCCCCGCCCGCAGAGTGATGGATCGAATCTCGATAGTCGGCGACAGACCCGTGGGCACTCGCTGACGCGGCAGCCTCAGGAGCTGACGAACGACTCGACCATCCGTCGTTCGGCGGCCCTGTCTGCAAGAGGCCACGCCAACAGCATCAACACGATCCGAACCACCCACTGCGACTGTTGACCTTCGGGATCCAATCCAGCAAGTTCGAGCGCAGTACGCGGCAGCAACGGAGAAGACACGAGATACTCGTCGATACCGTTGGCCCGCGCCGCCGCAAGGCCATGGCTCATGGCGGCGTCGGCTCTGATCGCGTCGACGGCGACGAGGATCGACTCCACGATCCGCTGGTCGCCACGCAGTGATTCGACGGCAGCCGCAACCTGGCTCGCCACGGACGCCGCACCTCGCGACAACAGCCCCTCACGGATCGCGGACTTGCCACCCACGTAGCGGTAGAGCGTCGCCCGCGAACAGCCTGCGCGGGAAGCGACGTCGTCGGCATTGAACCGATCGAATCCCTGTTCTCGAATCAGCTCTGCTGCAGCCGCGAAGATGCGCTCGGTTGCGAGTTCACGGCGGTTACCGCCGGCCAACCAATCGGCGGCGTGGCGCTGGTTCGCACCGGTCACTCTCCGTCACCTCGTCTCACTCTGAGACAGATTTAATCAGAAATCTCTCCGTGGGGGAAGGCGGAGAGCCTCTGACCTGGGAGAAGCAGAGAAGTCAGAATGTGCGTGAGATTTTCACAAAATGCCAGTTCAGAGGCATTTTCTACCTGTTGACTTCTCCTTCCTGACCGTGAAATCTTCCCTTCGTGACACCATCGACGCTCGACATCAACCCCTTCCTCCTCTCGAACATCGACGACCCGTACCCGCTCTACGACGTACTCCGGCGCGAGCACCCCGTGTACCGAATTCCCGATACCGACTTCTATCTGGTGTCGACGTGGGAACTGGTCACCGAAGCCGTTTCCCGTACGGAGGACTTCTCCTCCAACCTCACCGGGGTGCTGGTCCGTACACCGGACGGTTCGGCCGTGACCTTCGATATGGACAGCGGCGGGAAAGCTGTTCACGTTCTCGCGACTGCCGACGAGCCCGACCATCAGCACCAGCGCAAACTTGTCCTGCCGACACTGGTCGCCAAACGCATACGAGCACTCGAGCCGACGATGCTCGAGTACACGCAGCAGTTGTGGGACAACGGCTTCGACGGTCGACAGATCGAATGGGTCACGTCGGTAGCGGACACACTGCCGCTGCAGATGGTTGCCACACTGATCGGCCTGCCGGCACACGACGTCCCCCAATTGCTGGCGTGGTCTTACGACAGCACCGAACTTCTCAGCGGCATCGTGACGGCGGAACGGTTGACAGACGTCGTCACCTCGGCGGCCGAGCTCACCGGGTACCTCTACGGCAAGTTTCGTGAGGCGCGGACAAACCCGGTCGACGATCTACTCGGAGACCTCGTCCACTGCTGTGACGCAGGCGAACTCAGCGAAGACGTGGCCGTGCTGATGCTGGTGCAACTCGTCGGTGCGGGTGGCGAATCAACCGCCGGACTGATCGCCAACTCTGCACGGCTACTCGCCGAGCGCCCCGAGATACAGACGCAGCTGCGCGAGGACCCTCTACTCGTGAGCGCATTCCTGGAGGAGACGCTCAGACTCGAGTCGCCTTTTCGCGGACACCACCGACATGTCAATGCGGACACAACACTCGGCGGGGTGGCGCTCCCCGCCGGCAGTCATCTCATACTGCTGTGGGGCTCGGCGAACCGCGACCCGGAGTCGTTCGCCGAGCCACACGCGATGAACCTCGACCGGGCCAATCTCCGAGCGCATTTCGCCTTCGGCAAGGGAGCACATTTCTGTGTCGGGGCCGCGCTGGCCAGACTGGAAGCAAAGACCGCCATCGGTGTACTTCTCGAAAACAGTTCGCATGTCACAGTCGATTCCGAATTCCCGCCACGTTGGGTCCCCAGCATGTTCGTACGCCGCCATCAGAGTTTGCGTCTCGCTGTCACCGGATAGTTTCACTCAGTTGTCGAAATTGTGGGCAATCCAATCGATTGTCTGCATTCCGAACAGGTCTGTCCCCCAACCGTATGGATCCGCGACTGCGCGATCCATACTGCAGTCGGTGGGCTGATAGCTCACGTCCGTCCCTCGGCTTCTGTACGTGTCCGCCAGTTCTCGCGCATCAGCTGCCGGTACAAGTGACATCGGGGAGTCGTCCTTTGCGCACGAAGTTATCAATACCTTCGACGCCGGAGCGCCGTGGCCCAATACGTTGTCGTCGTACGCACGCTGGAAGCTGGGTTCTGTGATCGGATCGATTCCCGGCGCGAAAAGGCTTGCCAACGGTACGAACGGAAGCGTGAAGTACGCCGGCATCTGGCACTCACCCCGGTACACGTCGGCAATCACTCGGCCCACGGGATTGAGCTTGTCGTTCAACTTCATCTCGGGATACCACGGTTCGAGACCGAGGAGCGTCGCAAATCCGAAGCCCGCGCCGACCGAGGAATCTGTTGTCTCCATGAATGTTCGGGGCTTGATCACCATGCCCTCGAGGACTGTCGAGACGATATCGAGTTCCGGCGCGTAGGACTGCGCAGATTCTGCGGCGAATGCCGAACCGACTCCACCACCAGCGATTCCGAACAACGCAATCTCCGCCTCCGGATTCAGCTCGGAATCCTGCAGCTGAAATGCTGCGCGCACTGCATCCAACTGGGCGTGCCCGGCGAACTTACCCGCGAAGACACCGTGGGGATCACGGTCTCCGTTGTTCCCGACGTCGGAAATCACTACGGCATAGCCTTTTCCGAACATCAGCGCCAGTGGACCCAAGGCCGACCAGGAGGCGCCGTCCAGCGGATCGCCGCCGGTCCAGTGTGAACTCGGATGACAGTAGCCGCCGACGCTGTCGTTGGCCTCCTGATAGCTGATGATCTTCTTCTCCGACGCCGGCGTTCCGTCGATCGGGATCATCATGATTCCAGTGCTCACTACCGGCGTCGAGCCGTCGATTCCGGTTGTGACATACATGATCTTGTAGGCGTCGAGCTGTCCCGGTTTGTATCCGGTGAACAGTACATCCACCTTCTTCGACTTCAGGAGATCACCGGGACGCTCGGCGCCGGTCAACACCGGCTCGTCGTAAAACGGATCATCGGCGGTGAGTGCAGTGAAGATCTCCTCTTCGGATGCGAACTCCCCTGAACTGAGAGCACCGACGGTGAACCCGTTGAATACCTCTCCCAGAGTTGGGGTGTCGGTCCGAAACTCCTCGGATACAGGAGTTTGCACGTCTTTCGGGGCATCACTGTCCGGCACCTCAGCTCCAGCCGTTGCTGGCAGGACCAGCGCAACGGTCAGCGCTACCAGCGGCGCCAACCTTCGGAATGTCGCCGACGACATCACTGAACCGTCACTTTCAAACTGGAGAGGGCCGATTCGAGAGTTTGTGGGAGGGTCATCATCGGGCGGTGGCTCTCCAATTGAATTTCGTAGGGAACACTCAATGTGGCTACGAGCCGTGGCCAATCTTCTTCGACCATCGCTCGGTACTTCGGCAATAGCTGTGAGGTGATGTAGTCCCACCGGTCCTCGTACACCGACCAGTTCCAATCCGGCAGTGGCATCGTCACGTTCGCGGTGCGTCCGTCGGCAAGTGTCGTCGTGAACTCGAGGGGCCGGAACGAGCGAGGCGGGACCACGCCGGCGACCGAGGGCGAGCCGGCAACGGTCGATGCGTAGGTGATCGCTTCTCCCACATCACCTTTGTAGGCGCGCACGGTATCCCACTGGTCGCGGATGATCACCCCTTGCTCACGCTGGAGCAGCGCCGCGTTCCCCAGTGCAATTCGATCCGGATCGCCGGACGCGACATCACGCCAGGCGTCCATGACATCCTTGCCGAATAGTCCGGCACTCTGCATTTCCTCCAGTGCGGGAAGCCCTTCATCCACGTACGCCTGATGCATCGGCATCAGATCCGAGAAGATGTTCTTCTGCATCACCAGGATCATCCCCAGCGCATAATCCAAGTCGTCCGCCGTGACGTTCCTGCCCACCGCCGCGAGTGCGCGCAGCCCTGCCGGCAATTGGTTCAGCGCTTGCACGCCAACCTGATCCGTGAACTGAGAAACTATCGAATTGGCAACCTGCTGGAGATTCGGAAACGAGTACACGTCCGCCATCAGTTCGAAGTCGATCAGTCCCCCGCCGAAATCCGCGCCTACCTGTCCGCCCATGCCCGCCCACTGCAATTCCGGGTGACCGAGTTGCAGATCCTCGTAGTAGCGGTACGACTTCACCAGGTTCGTGCGATTAGCCGACACTCCGGCGCGCGGATTCCACGATGAGAGATCGATTCCGGCGGCTTCCGTGGCAGCGACCAATCGATACTGAAACAGCAAGGCCGCATAGGATTCCGGACTGCGACCACTGGCGCGGGCTTCTTCCACAAGGGCTTGCAAGGTGCCGAGATCAGTCGGCAACGCGGGATGGACACCGCCCGGACCGTGTTCGGCATTCCGATTCACCAAAGGCAAATTCACGTACTCGTCTAGTTCGGACGCCGAGGCTGATGTCTGGACCGACAGCAACGCGGACATCGCCAGCGCACATGCCGCCGTGGCTGCCAATACGTCGCGCGCCCAACGACGTCGCCGAACTACGGCCCCCAGGTTTAACCGCATATCGGTCCTCGTACTCAGGTCGGCAATCGCCCCGATCGATTGCCGACACCAAACTTACTTTGCAGTAAGATAGCTCGAGACCTGAAGAAATACCAATTCCGTACGAGCACTCTTGGCACTTCTACACGTCGTTGCCACCTGCAGTTGCTTATCCCGTTCCCGAATCGCCGAAACCTCACCAGCGGGCGACCGGCCGGTTACCTGTTGCCCGACACGATCAGAGCATGCGGATCCACGCCTGTGCCCCCGGGTCCGCAGACTCGGGGGCACAGACGAGATATCGAGTGATCAGCCGCTACCCGAAGTCAGGCATGTTCTGCCCGCTGTCCTTGTAGAACTTCCACGTGCCGTCCTGCGGCGACTCCATGATGCGGTAGACCTCGGTTGCCCCGACAATCCACAACTGGCCGTCGTACCAGTGCAGAGTGGAACCCGATTCGACACGGCCACTTGCGAGTTCGTTGCCGTCGGCGTCGACCACTGCAACCTTGTTGCCACCCGCAGTCCAGCCGCCGGTGAGGCCGCCACTCTCGACTGTGTCCGTGAGAACCGGCTTCGGATCCGCCGAGGGAGTGGTCTCCGGCGACGTGGTTTCCGGGGTGGTCGGGGCCGGAGTTGTCGTGCTCGGTGCCGTCGTGGTCGTGGCCTCGGTTGTGCTGGTCGGCTCGGTGGACGTTGTCGGATCGACGGTCTCGCTCGTGGACGGAGCTTGGGTAGTGGTCGTCTCCAACGCATCCGGCTCGTTCGGCACCATCGCTTCGGCCTGCATCCTGCTCAGAGGGTTCGCCCCGTTGGGTGCCGGTGTCGTCGGATCCCAGGTGTTGGTATTTTCCCAGGCCTGGTTAGCCAATTGCGGACCACGATTACCCTCGCATTCGGTCCTGTTACTTACGAGGTCCTTATGGGTTATCTCGACAGACGACATGAAACCAGATGAGATTGCCGGCCCGTTCACGGTGTACACCCGCGCCCACATCACATTGCGACTGCCATGGGTAATTCCACTGATCGACGTTTGGCTCGCCGACAGATTATCCGTTCGAACGATGTAGCTCGGATCGGATTTCCTCACGAAAACCACCTTGTACCCCGTGACACCTGGAACCGCGGGCCAGCTCAGGTTTGCTCTACGTCCCAATAGGTCTGCTCCTCCCGACGTCGAGCAGTTCACAGTCGAGGTCAACGGCGTCGGATAAAAGTTGCCCGTCGCCACCTGTGCGCCAGTCGAATTGACCGCGTCAGTTGGATTGGCCAACGTCCCGGTGGTCTGAGCCAGGCCGAAAGCCATTGCAGCAGCGCCGCCGATGGCGATCAACGACCGCAGCGACTTCATGCGGGTGCTAGCCCGACGCATTTCAATCATTATGAGCCTCCTGAAGCTCCCCGCAGGTTTCGTCAGCATCGACGCGGGCGTCATTTGTAGTGGCGGCGCGGGCATTCTCCAGACGCCGGTCTTTAGTTCGTCCAAATGCGATGACCAGCACCGCGCCTACCAATCCGCCACCGAGGAAAGTTGCGAGCGGACTGGAAAGCCAAGCAACGACATAGCCGAGCCCACCGACACTGGTGAACACGCGGTCCGCCTCGGTGATGGTGTACGGCAGCCGATCAGCCACATTGTTGGCATCGCCCTTGAGCGTGGCGAGCACGGTGTCCGCTCCTGCCGATTCGAGTTCGACCACGCGGTGGGTGATGCGCACGCCTTGGTCGTTGTCGACGCTGATCACGTCGCCGACAGCGAGTTCAGTTGCAGGCACGGTCTTCGCCAGCGCCAGCGCACCGGTGGAGATTGCAGGTTCCATCGAACCCGAGCGGAACACCAGTGGTTTGATCCCGAATATCAGGGACGCGAGAGTGGCGATTATGCAGATGAGCCCGGCGACCGCAGCCACATTCAGGGCAATTTCCTTGCCGCGACTGCGTCCCACGGTCACCTCCTCATCGGTGCTGTCCATCGCGATGATCACTGCCCCGTTGCGGTGAAGTTGAAGCCCAGATCGGCGATCTTGAACTGCTCCGTCTGACCTGCGGTCGAATCGACGGTCACCTTGATACACACCTGCTCCGAAACACCGGCAGCGAGTGATCTGCCGGAGACGAGTGTCGGGTTGCCGGAGAACGCTTGCTGCGTCCCGATGATCGGTCCTGAACAGGTACTGCCGTCGTTGGCACCGCTCTGATGTAGAGAAACCTTGAGCTTCCCGATCAGCGCGGACGAGCCGGTGGCCGTTGCCGATACTGCCCACTGGAAGTTGGCCGTTCCGGTGTTCTGAACCGTCAATGCCCCGGCCTCACTCTGGCCTGGCAGCATGCTGTTGCGCTTGAGTTCGGTGAATTGGTGTGCGGGCCGCTGGTTGTCGACTTTCAGCTGGACCGACGAAGTGCTGAACATGCCGGTGGTCGCGGTAGCGCTGTCGGACCACGCCGCCATCGTGCCGACCGCTCCGAGGCCCAGGACCATGCCGAGAGAGAGCACGGCCCGGGTACGTATCCAACCGGTCTCGCCCAGACGGCTTCGCATCCGCGCCCCGAGACGCGCGCCGCCGCCCGATTTCTGTTCTGTAGACATTCTGCTGTCCTATTTCGATTCGGAGTTTGGTGCCGATGGATCGGCGGGCAATACCGGCGCGCCGAGTTCAGGGCCGGAAAGAGTCGGGTCGGTGCCACTTTCGTCGTCATCGGCCTTGCCCCGCTTGTCGCGGATGCCACTGACGACCATCCACACGGCATATACAGCCAGGCCCGCAGCCACTCCCGTCGTGAGAATCGAACGCGATTGCCCGTTGATCACCGAGTTCACCCGGCCCAGATACGGCACCGAGTAGATGACCCGACCACGGATCTGCTCGGGCACCAGCGACCACGAGTCGGCGACGGGGTTGTTGTCGCCGCGAGTGTGGATGCGACGCTCCCCTTCCCCGGTGTAGTAGATGCCCTCGATGCGGTGGGTGACCACCGCTGGATCGCCGGAGACGGGCTGGAACGTGATCACGTCCCCGGTGGTCAGATCCTCGTTGGGAGTCGGCTTGACCACTATGAGCGTGCCAGGGGGCATGGTGGGTTCCATCGAGCCGGTGAGAACCGTGTACGCGGTGGAGCCGGTGAGTCGAGGGATAACGACCATCACCGCGAGAACGCCGATCATCAACAGCAACAGCACCCACGAGACGATGGTGCGAGTCCACCACCAGAGGGTGGTCTTCTCTCCTGAGTCTTGTTCGGGATCATGTTGCCGCTCAGATGTTTCCACGTGTGCGCTGTGCCGGGGTCGATACTCGGCACGTTCGCCCGCGCGCCGGCTTCTCGCGGTGACGGTCATGACTGGCTCACTGAGCTTGCGTCGAAGGTGAACGTCGCGTTGGACTGTTGGCTCGCTGCCGCGCCCTGGCCCAGCGTGGCCCGCAGGCACAACACCTGCATCTGCCCGGCCGGAACCAGCTGCTCCGAAAAGGCCGCACCGTCCATGGCACCGTTGTAGAGCTCAGTGCCCACGTCACCAGTGGCGGTGCAGGCCGCCTCGTTGGCTACCTTGGCCACGCGCAGGCTCAGCGGCGGTGGGGTGGCGCCGTTGAGTACAACATCGGAAAGCATGTAGTTCATCTGCACATTGCCGGAGTTGATCACCGGCAAGGGCATCTGAATGCTGTCGCCCGGGCCCTTGTTGTCCAACTTGAACCCATCGAGGTTGAACTGCTTGACCCCTTCACCGCCGGCAGAGATATCGAGCATGCCTGCCTGAATAGTGCCGCCGGTCGATTCTGCGGTATCGCGCCACAGCGCGCCGGTCTGCTGCACCGAGACGAACCCGATGAGCAGAACCGACGACGCTGCGATCGCCCATTTGTATTGGGTCTTCACGTGACCTTCTTCTGGTCTCGAATTACGGGGTGAGCGTCTGCTCGAGGGTGACCGAGGCTCCGGACAGCGTGGCGGCCTCGCCCGCACCGTCCGTGTCGGTGGTGGCTGGCTTGAACGTGATCGTGGTGGTGATATCCCGCGTGCCGGTGCCCGCGGTGACGCTCGCGTTCTGGCCACCGGCAGTCGCGACCTCCAGCTTGCTCGCGAGAGCCCCGGAAATACCGCCGACGGTCGGTGTGAGCGTGGCCTTGAGGTTGGTGCCGACGAGGTTGTAGTTGTACGTCGCGGTGTAGGTGAGGACGTCACCGGGGACGATTTTGTCGGTGGTCGGGTTGAATGCATTCCCGCCGAGCTTCCACACACCGGAGCCCGCCGCTTCGCTGATCGTCATCGAGCCCGCGCCTACTGTCTGGCTTCCGCCAGTGCCGGTCGATGCATTCCACGCGGCCATGGTGCCCGCACCGCCTGCGAGCAGAACAGCAGCCGCACCTGCGGCGATCGCACCCTTTGTGGTCTTGTTCATCTGGTATTCCTCCTGTGCAGTTCGCGGCGGGACATCCGACGCGCTTGGTTGAGCCCGGGCCGTGCGGATGTGCACTCCGGTGAAACAGCCCCAGGAAGGGGCATGGGAAATGAAGCCGCCGAATTGAATTCGGTGACCGAGAAGGCCGGCGATGCGCGGAGATGGTCGAGATCGCCCCGCGCATCGCGAGTTCTAAGTGGCCGGTTGGGCCGGAGTGGTTATCCGCCGAGGCTTCCGAAGAGATCCAGGCTTCCGAGCGAACCGGTGCTACTGCCGAGCGAACCGCTGCTGCTGCCACCCGGATCGGTAGTTTTCGCCGTGACCTTGACCGTGACTCCCGCGGAGGCGGGGCTGGTCCCACCCGCATTTGTCGCAGTGGCGGTGATCGGATGACTGCCGGGTGTGGTGATAGTCAAGTTGCAGCTGAAGTCCCCACTCGCATCCGCGGTGGCGGTGCAGGTGGCACCCCCTCCGGTGACAGTGACGGTGCTGTTCGGCTCTGCCTTGCCGGAGACCTTGACGGGTGTACCCGCCTCTACCTCGGCGGCGCCCAGAGACAAGTCGGTCGGAGCACTGGGGGCGACCACAGCAGGCTCGCCCTCCACCAGAACCAGACCCCAGCCGGGGTTGATCTCGTATCCCTGCAGGACTTCGCTGGCCGGGATACCAATCATGAAACCGACCATCACGTTGACGTTCTGCGCGAGAGGCGTCTTCACCAACTCGATCCGAGTCGCGGAATTCGCATCCGGTCCGATCACGAATTGCTGGCCGACCTGGCTGCCGATTTTGCCCCGCACTGTCGCGGTGCCGCCGCCCGAGACGGACCAGCCCTCGCTGAAGAGTGTGAGCGTAGCGGGAAGGTCGCAGACATTGCGGACGTCGAAGGCCATCTGCGTGCCCTCATCTCCGGGAATCGGGATGTAGTCGGTTCCATCGGGCCCGAAGGCTGGCGGCTTGACCCACGGTCCACCGTTCTGGGACATCTCCAGGCACTGGTCAGTGATGTCGTCGCCCGGGGCAGCCACGGCGGTACCGGGAGCAAGCAGCGCACCCGAGGTCGCGAGGAGCACTGCAGCCGGCAGCGCCGCCAACACAGCAGTGGCGCGCCGGGGGAGACGGGATTCGCGTCCGTCCCCGACCGGGAAAAATCGAGGCATGTGAAGACTCATTTCGTCTGTCCCGTTGCCGGGCATTGGGGTGGTAAGACGACAGATCCAGGTACATCCGCCATCGGTGCCGAACATGTTGCAGAAGGCTTGCGAGCCGAACCGTGACGCTGTGCATGCCCTCGCTCATACATAGCTACTGCTCCGCTTCGGATCAATTTTTATCACACGTATCAGCTTTTGTGGCGGTTTTACTGGTCAAACGTTCAGGAGGAATTCGAACACTCCATGCGGGTGAATTATGCGCGCTGACCAGTACTGTTGGAAACAGTTAGCTGCGCTTCGTAACTTGTTCCCGAAAAACCTTTTGGTGCCGAAGGGGCGATTCGTTCCGCTCGTTACGAGAACACGTTCTACATACTCTTGGTATGTCCGAGGATATTCACGAACGAACTCGCCGAGAACAGCGACCCTCGAGCAAACAGAAGGATCGAACCGTTTCGAGCACGTGCTGCATTTCGTTCACGAACGCCACGGACACGGGCATCGTCGATCGCTGCGCCTCGCCGGATCAGACGGCCATGACAAACCCTCGCACGCCCCGAAACCAGCACTCCACCAATAACTTTGTCCGACCATCGAATAGCGACTGCCCCTGGCGCATCCAAAGCTGTGGGCCGGGAAGCAAATTCGCTACCCGGCCCACGTGCGTCTACAGTTGCGAAGCCGGTAAGGAGTTGACTACCGGCACCCAATCCCAAGGTAAAACTACGAGCACCTACACCTCGAAGACGGTCTCACCGCCGACAACCGTGCGCAGGACCGACAGTTCGTTCAATTCCTGAGAAGCGCTCCGCAACGGATCTCCGTCGAGCACAACAAAATCCGCCAAAAGTCCCACCGCTATCCGACCTTTGTCCGATGACTCACCGGTGAGACGGGCGGCAGCGCTTGTGTAACCGGCCAACGCATCGGACGCGGAAACCCGTTGCTCTGCACCCAGAACATGACCTTCTCGCGTCACACGGTGTACGGCTGTGTTCATCGTGAAGAGCGGGTTCACGGGAGTGACAGGGCAGTCGCAATGCAGCGCGTAGGCAAGCCCCGCCGCCACGACCGACGCCACGGGGCTGATCCGCTCGCCACGAACCGGTCCGAGGAACCGATCACGGTGCCGGTCGCCCCAGTAGTAGACGTGGTTCACGAAGATCGACGCCACCGCCCCGAGTTCGACCATCCGCACGATCTGATCTTCCCGCAACGTCTGAACGTGCTCGAGTCGATGCGAAACTTCGACGTCCGGGTGTGCCGTCCGTGCCGCTGCAATTGCGTCCAGTGCAAAATCGATGGCTTGATCACCGTTGGTATGAATCGCAACCTGCCGGCCGGCAGCGTGATGTTCCGCGACGAGCACCCCGAGTGCACCTGCCGGGATTGCCATTCCGCCGCAGTGGCATCCGCCCAGATCGTGGTACGGCTCGGTCAGGGCAGCGGTGTGCAACTGAATCGACCCGTCCGAAATGAGTTTGACGCCGCCCACACGAACTCGGTCTGTCGAATCGGCGAGTTCACCCAATTGATCGTGCACCCCGTGGCCGAGGTAGAGGCGCGCACGCAGACGCAGTTCACCATCAGCGTCCAGTTGTCGGTACGCCTCGTACATCTCGGCTGTGACGTACATGTCGTGAAAACTTGTCACGCCCACCGAAGCCATGACTTCCTGCGCCCGCAGCATCGCGATCTTGGACGCATCCGGGTTCATATCCGGAACAAGTCCGTGTACCAGAGACATTGCCGGAACCTCGCACAGTTCACCGGTGGGTACACCGGCGCTGTCCCGAACGATGACACCACCCTCCGGATCGACCGTGGTGGCATCGATCCCGGCCTTCTCCAGTGCGACCGAGTTGACATAGATCCCGTGAGCAGACAAGTGCCGCACCAGAATCGGATGCTCGGTGGATGCCTTGTCCAGATCAGCTGCGGTCAGACCTCGATCCTCCGCCACGAGGCTGTCGTCGAAGCCCCACGCTTCTATGGGCTCGCCAACTGGTGTGATCGCGGCCCGCGCGGCCAACGCCGTGATCAACTGCTCGATGGTCGGGCACGCACTCGTCGTTGCGTCGACCCCACTGAGCATCAAACCCCACATCATCGGATGAAGGTGCGTCTCGATGAACCCCGGAACAATCACCGCTCCGGCGAGATCGACAACGGAGGTTTCGGAATCGGTCAGCGCCGAGATCTCGGCGTCAGTTCCGAGAGCGACAAATCTGCCGTCCTTGACGGCCACAGCGGTCGCGTTATCGCTGACAGCACCGTCCATGGTCCTGATCTCGCCGTTGATGTAGATGTGGTCAGCCACCGGTGTCATACGCTTGTCTCCATTCGTTTTCCGACTACAGTCGTCGAGGACTTCTTCGCAGGTATCCGCGTCGCCACAACCACTCCGGCCAAAATCATTCCGGCACCCGCAAGTTGGACGAGTGTTGGGGTCTGCGCAAGCATCACCGCGCCGAACAGCAGTGCCGACGCCGATTGCAACACCAGGCTGGCGGCGACTGCACTGGCAGGCAGACGCTGACTGGCGCTTGCCACCAGGAGCCACCCGATCACCTGAGATACCAACGCGAGCAGCACAAGCCAGCCTTGAGCTACGAGCGAAGGGGTCAGATCCAAAGTTCCACTCACGAGGCCGTATACACCTGCAGTGAGGGCAGTGGCTCCCGTCGAGACGAACATCGGCAGAGCCGTTCTACCCGCCGCCCGAGTAGCCAGACCCATCAGGAAGATGTAGACCGCGTAGGCGCCTGCGGCGATCACGGCAAACGACACTCCGACAGCAGGATTCGACCCCGTGAGCGTTGTGCTCGTCCCGGCTACCAGAGCAACTCCGACGAAGAGCAACGGAAGGCTGGCGACCAGTTCCCGGCCGATCCGTTGGCGCAGAACAACGTAGCCGAGGATTGCGACGAACAGCACTTGCAAATTCAGGATCACAGTCGAAAGACCTGCCCCGATCGAATGAATCGACTCGTGCCAGAGCACCAGATCGATTCCGAGGAACGCGCCGGCAAGCAAAGACTTCACGATCCAGGGCGCCGAGATCGAAGGCCGGGATGACCGACGACGCTGAACGAGCACGAGTATGCCGAGAGGGATGAGCGCATAGAGACACCGAAAGAAGGCACCCGTCGACGGAGACACTCCTGAGAGTTCATAGAGCACCGAGGTCAACCCGAGGATGCATGCACCGGTGACGACTACGCGCAGGTCACGACGGCGTAGTTGATCGCCGGACGGCACGCGTGGCGATACTTCATCACTCATGGTGATAATGTATCACCGACGCAAAGCCTGTCATACAGGGAAGATGCGTGCATGAGAACTCCGGTTACCCGTGAACGCGTGATCGCTGCCGCAGCCGACCTGGTCGACAGCAAAGGCGCCGACGCTCTGGTACTGAGTCAACTCGCCGAGACCCTCGACGTCCGGCAGTCAGCCCTGTACAAACACGTCGACGGGGTCGACGACGTCCACCATCAACTCAGCCTCCTCGCACGCAACCTTCTCGCCGAACAACTGCGTGCCGCCGCGGTTGGTCTCTCGCGCGACGACGCCGTCATGGCGCTCGCAGACGCATGGCGTGCCTTCGTCCGGGTGCACCCCGGGCTCTACGCCATCACCGACCGCTACCCCACTGCTCCGCATCCCGATCTGGTCTCCGCCGTGGGCGAGGTGGTAGACGTCATCAACAAGGTGATCGCGGGATACGGTCTGAGCCCGGATGATTCGGAGCAGGCGGCGTGGTCTCTTCGTAGCGCGCTGCACGGTTTCTGCATCCTCGAATCGGTAGAGGGCCAACCGGCCGGCACCGACCCGGATCGGGTGTATCGAAGACTGGTCGAACTTCTCTGCGCCGGTATTGCTCGTATGTAAATACCGGCTCCTGTTATCGTCGGATGAAACCGCACAGACCAAAAAGGATCAGACATGGTTGGTGAACTCGACATCTCCGGATAAAACCGGGCATGACGGCCACCGGCAGACGCCTCGGAGCGCTGCCGTAGTGGCCATGTTGTCGTTCACTTACCCGACTTTTTGCGGAGCAGCGTTGCCGCGCCCGCACGACACCTGAGGTCTATTCATGTCCGATACCTACATCGTTTGCTCGAATCTGTCTTTTGCCTGGCCGGACGACACTCCGGTCTTCGACGAATTGTCCTTCACGGTGCCCGGTGGCCGAACCGGGCTGGTTGCCCAGAACGGCGTCGGGAAAAGCACTCTGCTCAGATTGATCGCCGGTCAACTCCGCCCACGCGCCGGCAGTGTGTCCGTCGACGGCGTTCTCGGATACCTTCCGCAAGACCTTCCACTGACGGGCGATCTGACCGTTGCCGAGGTCTTGGGCATCGCCCCGACGCTCGCTGCGCTGGACGCTGTCGAATCCGGAGACACACGAGAAGAACACTTCACGACAATCGGGTCCGACTGGGACGTCGAAGAGCGGACCCGAGCCCAACTCGGCCGACTCAGTTTGAGTGACATGACGTTTGATCGTCGTCTCGACACTCTGAGCGGCGGGCAGGTCGTCTCGCTCGGACTGGTGGCTCAACTCCTGCGACGCCCCGATGTCCTTCTCCTCGACGAACCCACCAACAATCTCGACCTTGACGCGCGCCGCAGACTTTACGACGTTCTCGACGACTGGAGTGGCTGTCTGTTGGTAGTCAGCCACGATCGAGGACTACTCGACCGTATGGACCGCATCGCCGAACTTCACAGCGGCGAGATCAGCTTCTACGGTGGCAATTTCACCGACTACGAAGCTGCGGCACGCTCGGCTCGCGAGGTGGCGGAGAAGAACATCCGCAACGCCGAGCAGGACGTCAAACGCGAGAAGCGCGAACTGCAGCAGGCCCGAGAACGCGCTTCACGACGCGCAAGTAACGCTGCCCGCAATCTCGGGAACGCGGGCTTGCCCAAGATCTTTGCGGGGACCATGAAGCGCAATGCTCAGGAGTCGGCCGGCAAGGCGAACGAGACACACCTCGCCCGGGTCGACGCGGCAAAGGACCGACTCGACAGAGCGGGCCGCGCTCTTCGAGACGACCAGACGATTTCGCTCGAACTGCCAGGCACTCACGTACCCGCCGGACGCATGGTGTTCTTTGGTGAGCGAATGCAATTCGCGTTCGGCGATCGTGAGATCTTCGCCGACCCCGGCATTGACCTGGCCATTCGAGGACCGGAGCGTATCGCGTTGACCGGGCCGAACGGCGCCGGAAAGTCGACGCTACTTCGCATCGTCAACGGGGATGTTGCGCCGACTTCCGGTGAGGTCAAGCGAGCCGACGGCCGGGTGGCATATCTGTCGCAGAGGCTCGACCTACTCGACCCCGCACGCACCGTCGCCGAGAACTTTGCATTGTCGGCTCCAGGCCTTCCGGCCCCGGAACGCATGAACATCCTGGCGCGCTTCCTCTTTCGGGGTGCGGGTGCTCACCTACCCGTCGCTGCACTCTCGGGCGGTGAACGGCTGCGGGCTACGTTGGCATGCGTTCTCTTCGCCGATCCGGCCCCGCAATTGCTTCTTCTCGACGAGCCGACCAACAACCTCGACTTGGTGAGCGTTGCTCAACTCGAAAGTGCCCTGAATGCATATCAGGGGGCGTTCGTGGTGGTCAGCCACGACGAGAGATTCCTGGCCGAGGTCAAGGTCGAACGCTGGCTCAGGCTCTCGGACGGCCGTTTGACCGAGGTCGCCGCACCGGACGCAGTGGGCTGACACGACCAGTGAACAGGCGAAAGGCCTTCACACACATCGTGTGTGAAGGCCTTTCGTCTGCACTACTGGTCAAGGCGTCCTGGTGTACACCGGATCGTCGAAGGATCGGCGTTGGGTCACCCAGTCAGTGGGCAGAACGTTTTCGATCACGTCTTCACGGGATTCGTCGAACACGACGATCCGATCGGCGATTCGCCACTCACCACGGCGCCTTTCGAACCTGTCGACGTAACGGCACTTGATCGTGGCAAGCGTCTGCACCGAATCCGTACCGGAACGCTCCTGCCGCAGAAAACACAAACAGTACGACTCACACTGAGCGACATCGCCGTTGACGTCGATCAGTATGTTGGAAATGCAGTGAATCGACGAGTCGATCGTCTTGTGCCTGAGCTTCATGTCTTCGATGAGCCCGTCGACAGTTCCGATGTAACCACCGTGGTTGTCTATCGCGTCGTCGAAGTAGCAGAAGGCTACGCTGTCGAAATCTTTCCGATCGACGGCCCGAGCGTAGCGATACAGAACTTCGGTGATTTCTTGCTTGTCAGCGAGGGACACAGCCCGTCTCCTGTTCTCCCGAGGTGATCAATCAACCTGCAGTTCAACGCCCTTGGTCTCCTTGATGAAGAAGACCGTGACGAGGGTGATCACGGCACAGAACACGAAGTATCCGGCCGGGGCGAGAGAGTTACCGGTCAAGCTGATGAGATAGGTGGCGATGAAGGGCGCGGTGCCACCGAGGAACATGTTGGTGACGTTGTTACCCAAGGCCAGACCGCTGTACCGCACAGATGCTTTCAGCATTTCGACATAGGTCACGTACGAAGCACCGTTGACAACGGAAACGCAGATGAAGAGCACCGACTGACCGACAACCGCCTGCCAGATACCAGAACCGGCCATCATCATGAACATCGGGATTCCGAGAACCACTGCGGCGGCACTACCGGCGAACAGCACCGGCCGACGCCCGTACTTGTCTGCCATGTATCCCGAGATCGGCAACGTGATGACGCCGAGAACCAGCGCAAGAGAAGTGGAAAGGAAGGCAACGCGCGACGAGTGACCGCCGGTGGTCTGCAGGTACGTCGCGGCATATACCGAGGCGATGTAGTAGCCACCGGTGATGAGTGCGCCCAGCAGGATGATCTTGACGACGCTGCCACCGGAGGTGCTGAGCAGCTCACGGATGGGAAGCTTCTTGGTCTCACCCTTGTCCTGCAGTTCTTCGAACTGAGGAGTGTCTTCCATCTGGCTACGGATCCAGATACCGATGCCACCGATCAGCAGGCTGAGCAGGAACGGGATACGCCACGCCCACTCGAGGATCTGCTCTTGCGAGAATACCGACGTCAGGCCGAGGGCCATGAGCGAAGCAGCCAGCGAACCCAGGTAGGTGCCGGTATTGACCATCGACGTCTGCGTCGCTCGCCACCGCTTGGGAGCGGACTCGGAGACAAAAGCGTTGGCACCGCCGAGTTCACCGCCGGCCGCGAAGCCCTGCAGGCAACGAGCCAGAACGAGGATGGACGTGGCCCACACACCCAGCGTGGCGTACGTCGGCAGCAAGCCCATGCCTGCTGTCGCCAGAACCATCAGAAGGATGGTCCAGGAGAGAGCATTCTTTCGGCCGTACTTGTCGCCGATGTGGCCGAAGAAGATTCCGCCGGGCACGCGTAGGAAGAAGGCCACGGCAAATGCTGCAAAGGTACCGAGCAGTGCTGCGTTCGGGTCGTGGGAAACGAAGAACAGCGCGGCGATTGTCGTGGCCATGTATCCGTAGATACCGAAGTCGTAGTACTCGACGACGGTACCGACGATGGCCGCGCGAATTACCTTCGTCGTCGACTGTCGTTCGGTTGCCACGCTGCTGCCCTCGGTGGATTCGGCTCTCGCCATGGTCTCATTCTCTGACATGTTGTTCCCTGCCTGGATTGGATACTGACTGGATTCGGTGCCGCGCAGACGTCGGACGTCAGGAGTGCGCGATGGAATGGACCGGTGCGCGCTCAGCGCTGGTCCTGGTGTAATTCGCCGCATTACGTCCCGCTACGCGGCCCATGGTCAAAGCGTTGGCAACTGCATTGCCGCCGCCCACGTATCTCAGTCCGAGGATTCCGGCGCCGGCCTCACCGGCCGCGTACAGACCCTCGATAGGTACTCCGGTGCTGCCGAGCACGGCCGCATCGGTGTTGATCTCCATTCCCGCGTGCGTGCATACGAGCTCCGCCGGAAGGATTTTCGCGGCATAGAACGGTGCTGTCGCAATAGGATCCGGGTTGCCGACGGCACCCTTGTTTCGCAGCGTGCGATGACGGAGGAAGTCGTCGTCGTGACCGCTGGGCAGTTGGTCGTTCCATCGACGCAGGGTTTGCGTCAACGTCGCAACCGGAACACCCGTAGCCACTGCGAGGTCTTCGATCGTATCCGCGCGAATCGTGCCACCGGCGGCAACTTCTTCCTCGATGCGTTCGGGATTCCAATCCGCATATCCCGGAGCCAGATTCACGCGAGCGTTCTCGTCGAAGATCATCCAACCGTATCCACCCTGATGGTCGATGATGCCGGTCGAGACGGCGTACGAGCTGTCCTCGTCCATGAATCGACGGCCGTCCTGGTTGACGTAGATCCGCGACTTCGGCGGAAAACCGGCCTGCCAGTGATGGAATCGCTGGAAGTAGACCGTGGGCAGCATCAGGCCCCAGCCGTCGCCCGCCACGGAAGCACCGAGGTTTTCGGCAAAACGAAGATGGTCTCCGCGACTCCCCTCGGCTGCGACGACGAACAAGGCGTCTCCGGCCTTGTTCGCGTCCGGGAAGTGGCGCGCCACCAAGCCAGGATCTTGCGCGAATCCACCGGAAGCAACAACGACGGCGCCCGCACGTACCTCGATGTCGTCGGCGACAACACCGACAACCCGACCGTCTTCCTCGATCAGCTTCTGCACCCGCGTTCCGAAGATGACCTCGATCCCGTGCTTACGACGAGCCTTGTCCAGCACCTGAATCAGTCCGTATCCCTGATCCTTCGGCACATGGCCGCGCCAGACATCCTCGACGCCGGCCTGGGCGAGTCCCGGTTGGTGAGCGTTACCCGAGATCGCCGCTGGAATCTCGACGCCGAGCCCGATGAGCCATTCCAGTGTCGGACCCGCGTTTTCGCAGAACGCACGAATCAACCCGGGCGAGAGCATCCACTGGTTGAGGTCCATGTAGTGCTGGAAGAACTTCTCCGCCGAGTCGTCGACGCCGAGGCCGGCCTGCACGCTTGTTCCGGCGGCCGTGAAGATTCCGGCCGAAAGCGCAGTGGATCCACCGAGTTCGGTTTCGGACTCGAACAGCAGAACGGATGCACCTTCTTCTGCCGCGGACACCGCAGCCGCGAGGCCTGCTCCGCCGCCACCGATGACAACGACGTCCCAGTGCTCGGTCATGAAAGTTCTCCAGTCTCCGCGATGATGCGGTGGTAAAGACCGTTCGACACCAACCCGCCGTCGACGGTGAGCTCCGTACCGGTGGTGTAGGTCGAACTGTTCGAGAGCAGGAACAGCACTGCTTCGGTGATCTCGTCGAGAGTTCCCATGCGTCCGAAGGGAACCGACTTCAGTGACGCGGCGACGAAGTCGTTTGCGCCGCCGAGCAGCGACGTACCGACCAGTCCCGGGTGCACAGAGTTGACGCGAATCCCCCACTGCGCGAAGTTGCCCGCGGCCGACTTCGACAGACCGGTCAAACCCCACTTGCTCGACGAGTAAGCCGGAGAGAAGTATCCGATCTGACCGGCGATGGACGAGATGTTGACGATCGATCCGCCACCACTCTCGCGCATCAGCGGCGCCACCGCCTTCATACCGTAGAACGGACCGAAGAGGTTGATCTTCATGGTCAGTTCCCAGATGTCGTTCGGGGTGTCCATGAATTCGAGCCGACGCGAGATGCCGGCGTTGTTGACCAGTCCACCGAGTTCCCCACGGGTGGTGCGAATTTCGTCGACAACCCGGTCCCAGGCCTCGGCATCGGTGACGTCTAGAAGATGAGCGGACGCCGATCCGCCGGCGGAGACAATGTCGTCGACCGCGCCGGATGAATCCGAAACATCGGCAATGCAGACATGCGAACCGCGCGCGGCGAGAGTGCGCGCGTGATGCGCTCCCATCCCGGCAGCACCGCCGGTAACGAGAACGACGCCGGGATATTTCGTGGACTCAGACATGCCGCGAACCACCGTCCACCGCAATGCTGTGCCCGGTGACGTAGCGCGCGCTGTCCGAGAGCAGGAACAGCAGCGGGCCGAAGACCTCTTCGGGCGAGCCCAGACGATGCAGCGGCACCGCGTCGAGTGCGTTCGCGAGCGCGATCGGATCTTCTTGGACCCACTTCGTCATAGCCGTGTCGATGTAGCCGGGCGCTATGGAGTTGACCCGAATACCCTTGTCTCCGAACTCCACTGCGAGCGACTCAGTGAGGTGCGCGACGGCAGCTTTCGACGTGCAGTAAGCGCCTCTCCCCTTCCGCACACGCAGCGCAGATACCGAGGACATGTTGACGATGGCGCCGCCGGGACCGAGGTGGCGTGCCGCTGCCTGAGCACCGTAGAGCACTCCTTCGACATTGACACTCAGCGTTGCGCCGATCTGCTCCGGGGTGATCTCCTCGGCCAGCGCGAACGGGAAGATACCCGCATTGTTGATCCAGAAATCGACCCGGCCGAACTCCTTCAACGCCAACTGCGCAAGCAGTTCGTGCTCGTCCGGCTTGGTGACGTCGACCCGAGCTCCGACGACGCGACCCGGCTTGTCCGCCAGTGCATTCGATTCCAGGTCCGTATTGATTCGTGCGGCCGTGGCGAGCATCTGCTCTTCGTTGATGTCGGCACCGACGACATGTACGCCGCGTGTTGCCAGCCCTTCGGCGAACGTCGCACCCATACCCTGAGCCGCGCCGGTCACCACTGCGACCTTGCCTGCCAACTCCGGGTACACCGCCGACATCTGCGTCACAACGGTGCGGCCCGGGTTCGTCTGGTCAGAGCTTTCGGTCATGATGTACTTCTCCTACTGAATATTGTTGTGCAAGAAACTTTTCGGTACTTCAGCCTTGTTCGGACACTCGAGGTGCGTCGTCTCGGGAGACGGTGCGGCGGGCGATCTTCCATTCCTCACCGACCCGAACCACGCGGTCATCGACAGTCGTCATCCGCACCAGTCGCGATTCACCGCCGCGAGCGGTGGCAACTATCTGCAGGTACCCGCGCACTGCGAGAGCACTCTCGTCCACCGCCTCGACTACGAGATTGGTCAGAACGTGCCGATGCACCTCGTCGACGGCTTCCGCAGCAGCGTAAAAGCGAGCAGCAAACGCTGCAAGGTCGCCGAAACCGACCACGGGTTCCGGATAACTGGGTGAATGAAATTCACCGTTGGCCGTGAATGTCTGCGCCCAATCCTGCTGGCGCCCAGAGTCTATGCAATGACTCTGGTGGCCGTACAGCTGTTGGATTGCGACAACATCCTCCGTTGCCACGACGCGATAGTTGCTCATGAAGGTTCTCTCCGAACACGCTGCGCTGCATCCACCCGAAGGTTGTGCAGCTCCGTAAAGTGTGCGATAATCGCACACACTGTGCGATATGTTCAAAGCGTAGGTGGCATACCTCACAAACGTCAAGAAAGGGATTTGATGTCAGAGCTGAGCGAGGAACACCGACCGCGCAAAAGCGCAGTTCAAGTGGACTCGAGCATGTCGAAAACGCTGCACCACGGACTCGAGATCTTGGAACTCCTGACGTCCTATCCGCACGGTTTGTCAGTCACGGACATTGCCGACGGAGTGGGAGTCCACCGGACTGTCGCACATCGGTTGATCCGCACGCTCGAGGCTCATCACCTGTGCCGCAAAGACTCCTTCAAGCGCGTCACTCTCGGCGCCGGACTGGTCACCCTCGCCGAACCGGTGGAACAGGATTTGCGAACCCTGGCCCGCCCGATACTTCAAGAACTTGCCGAGGCCACCGAGGCGACAGCACACCTGGTGGTCCGCGAGAGCGACACCGAAGTGCGCGCACTGATGGTGGTCGAACCGCGCAGCGCCAAGGTTCACGTCGCGTTTCATCCAGGGCAGGTTGATCCGATCGACCGCGGCTCCGCCGGGCTTTCCATTCTTGCCTCACTCCCACCGGTGAGCGGGGAACGAGAGGAAGTGACGGCGGCCCGCGCACGGGGTTACGCAGTGACCGTCGGGGAGGTCATCCCGTCCGTCCTGGGAATCTCGGCAGTCATCCCCGGCAGACGCCGCGACGCCATCTCCAGCCTCGGAATCTCCGTGTTCGACTCCGAGGATCAAGCAGCCCTGGGCGCCGAGGTCATGGCAGCGGCAAAAACCCTCGGCAGCATGTTGCGCTGATCCAGACAACAGGCTGATCCGAACACCAGTCGAGCCCCGGGAATACCCGGGGCTCGACTTTGTTGACTCCGAATGAGATAGTTGAACAATCAACTACCTGACATCAGCTTCACGGATACAAGGAGTACGACATGCCTGCTGTGACAGTCGAGAACATCTTGGCCCTGCCCCGCCTCGACGAGCCGGCAGAGTCAGCAGTCGACCGCCCCGTCAAGAGCATCACCACCGCACCGGTCGGATACGAAGGTGAAGGCTTTCCCGTCCACCGCGCGTTCGCCGGCATCGACCTCTCCGCCCTCGACCCGTTCATCCACATGGACCAGATGGGCGAAGTCAACTACGCACCCGGAGAGCCCAAGGGCACTCCGTGGCACCCGCACCGCGGCTTCGAAACCGTCACCTACATGATCGACGGCATCATGGAGCACCAGGACTCCAACGGTGGCGGCGGTGTAATCGGCGGCGGCGACACCCAGTGGATGACCGCGGGTGGCGGCATCCTTCACATCGAAACTCCGCCAGAGCACCTCGTCCTCAGCGGCGGCCTGTTCCACGGCGTCCAACTGTGGGTCAACCTGCCTCGCGACAACAAGATGGCATCTCCGCGGTACCAGGACATCACGGGCAACAAGGTGGCCCTGCTTTCCTCGCCGGACGGCGGAGCCTTGGTGCGCGTCATCGCCGGAGACATCGCCGGCCACGCCGGACCCGGATCGACGTACACACCCATCGCGCTCTCCCACACCACTATTGCCCCGGGTGCGAGCCTGACTCTGCCCTGGAACCCCGAGTTCAACGCCATCGTCTACGTGCTCGCCGGCGAAGGAACGGTCGGAGCCGAGCGTCGACCCATTCGAGTAGGGCAGACGGCTGTCTTCGGACGCGGTGACTCCATCACCGTCGCCGCTTCCGATCGCCAGGATTCGCGGACCGAATCCCTCGAGGTATTCATCCTCGGTGGCAAACCGATTCGTGAGCCCATCGCGATGGCCGGGCCGTTCGTCATGAACACCAAGTCCGAGGTCATGCAGGCCTTCGAGGACTTCCAGGCCGGACGCCTCGGATCCATCCCGGCAGCACACGAAAAGCTGAGCTGACATGTCGTCGGTGGTCGTCCAACGAGCAGCCGAACGTGCGCACCTCAACTACGGCTGGCTCACCGCGCGTCACAGTTTCCCCTTCGCCGGAAACTTCGATCACGCCGCGTACGCGCACGGACTTCTGTTGGTGAACAACGACGACATCATCGAAGCCGGCTCCGGTTTCGACACTCATCAGCACCGCGATACCGAGATCGTGACGTGGGTGCTCAGCGGATCTCTGGTTCACCAGGATTCCGCTGGGCACTCCGGCGTCATCCATCGCGGACTCGCGCAGAGAATGAGCGCCGGTACCGGAATCCTGCACTCCGAGCGCAACGATCGCTTCCGGGCCGACGGCTCACGCGTCACCGAACCCGTTCACGTCGTTCAGATGTGGATACCGCCGGACGAATCCGGAGTGACCCCGAGCTATCAGGAACTCGACATCAACTCCGAACTCGACGGCGGTGGCCTGATCACCCTGGCATCGGGGATGCCTGCGCATCGCGGTCACAGCGCCATCGGCCTGCACAACAAACATGCGGCACTACATGTTGCTCGCCTCGAGACCGGCGGGTCGGTATCTCTTCCGGATGCGCCGTACGTGCACGGGTTCATCGCCAGCGGCACTGTCGACGTCGAGGGAGTCGGATTGCTGGGACCAGGAGATTCGTTGCGACTCAAGGACACTGGCGGTCAACGAGTCGAGGGAATCGACGATGCGGAGATACTCGTGTGGGAGATGCACGCGTCGACGAACTGACGACACCACCGAGTACGCCCAATGTTCGGACTACACAGCAGGTTCGTCGTAGGGTGGATGCCGGTAGTGGTGGATCCGGTAGTGATGGATCCCGGTGGCACAGAAGGAGGAGCCATGGCATCTGGTCGAGCACAGGCCCCACGGACGACACCGCACATCGATGTGCACCGCTCCGGTGATCGCTTGAAATCCCGCGTCTCCTGGCTGGATTCGAAACATTCGTTCTCGTTCGGACAGCATTACGATCCGGACAACACTCATCACGGATTGCTGCTCGTCAACAACGACGACACCGTACTGGCGGGAACCGGTTTCGATACCCATCCGCACAAGGACATGGAAATCGTGACCTGGGTGCTTCGCGGTTCGCTCGTGCACCAGGATTCCATCGGCCACACCGGCGTCATCTATCCAGGCCTCGCCCAGCGCATGAGCGCCGGCACCGGAATCATGCACAGTGAGAAGAACGATTCGTGGCGTATTGGCGGCGAACAGCATTCCGACCCCGTGCATTTCATCCAGATGTGGGTGGTACCCGACGAAGGTGGACTGACTCCCGGCTACGAACAACTCGAGATCGACGACGAACTGCTGCGCGGCGGTCTGATCCCGGTGGCCTCCGGAATGGAGCGCTACAAGGATCATTCGGCGATTCGCATCAACAACAAGAACGCCGCCATGCACGTCGCGCGGATTCTGCCCGGCACCTCCGTGAATCTTCCCAGCGCACCGTTCCTGCACGTCTTCGTTGCGCAGGGCACTGCCGAGATGGAGGGCGTCGGCACACTGTACGAGGGTGATGCCGTCCGGTTGAGCGATTCGGGTGGGCAGCAACTGACCTCCGATGCCCGGGCGGAAGTCCTCGTCTGGGAGATGCATTCACGTATCGGTGGTTGAGACCCGGTCTCGGCAGGACTGGGCGCGCTGGAGATACTCGACGGATGAGCATCGACAACTCCGCCGCACCCGTCACACAACTTGACCCCCTCAACACCTTGATGGGTGTGCGCGCCGTATCGGTCGTGCCGGGCGACTTGGCCTTCGCGCAGGCAGTCGGCCCGCGCTTCCACGATCACCGTGGCAAGACGGTGCTCGGTTCCATCGGCGTCATGATCGACGGTGCCATGGGCGGCGCGGTGTACTCGGGACTGACCTCGGGCCATCAATCCGTGCTCGCGCAGGTCACGGTCAGCGCGGGCGCCGACATTCCCGCTCTCGCAGACGTCGGCGCCACCGGCACGCTCGTGCATCTCGACGACGGCGTCGGGCTCGCGTCCGGTCAACTTCGCGACGAGAACGGCACCCTCCTGGCCGTGATGGCCGGCCGCGCAATGGTGGTCTCGCGTCCACCCGTCGTCGGAATCGACGACTACGTGGACGGTGCGCCGCTACCGGTCCCGACGCCGGAGAAAACGAGCAACCTGAGTGGGTTGTCGGGGTCCGACGTCGTCGAAGGTATCCGAGGCGGCAAACTCGAACGCGGACCGCTCGCCGGGCTACTCGATCTTGCTGTCGTCGACGTGACGCCAGGTTCCGTCGTCGGGGAGTTCGCACCCGTCGCCTGGATGGCCAACCCGCTGGGCGCCGTGCAGGGTGGTGTCCTCATCTCGGCAGTCGACGCCATTACGGGACTGGCAGCACAGACCCTGACCAGCTCCGATCAGGACTATCGCGTCCTCGACCACAAGATCGACTTCCTGCGCTCACCCGACATCGGCGGGCCGGTCTTACGCGCCGAGGCCTCCGTGATTCGTGCCGGGCGCAGGCTCGCGCTGATCGAAACGCGCATCGTCGACGCCGGCGGGCAGGTCTACGTACGGGCCACCTCGAGCATCCAGATGCTCTCCCAGCAAGTTCACAGCGGATAACCAGTTCCGCACCAGGTCGCCCGTCCACCATTGAGACAACAGCCCACACAATGGAGGTACAGCGGCGTGAACAAAGACATCGAAGCGAGCAGGCTACGCGTGAGCCGTCGACGGGCCCTCGCTCTCGGCGGAACCATCAGTCTCGGCGGGCTCATCGCAGCCTGTTCCGGTAACAGTGGCACCGCCACGACGACTTCGGCCGCGGCTGCATCGACGACAACCACTTCCGGCGCTTCCGCAGCGGCCACGTCCGGCGATGCCGTCACCGCACTTCTGGCCAAAGCACCGCAGTGCGTCATGAGCAAGGAAGAGACACAGGGCCCCTACTGGTTCGACGTCGACTCCATTCGCGGCGACATCCGCGAAGACCGTCCGGGCACCACACTGCAGGTGGCAATGCGCGTGCAGGACAACAGCCAGTGCAACGTCGACGGCAGCATCGGCGCGGTCTCCAACGCCGTCGTCGAGATCTGGCACTGCGACGCCGGCGGCGTGTACTCCGGCTTCGAATCCGGTTCGCTGAGCGCCAACGGCGGCGGCGGTGGCGGAACTCCCCCGGCCGGCGGGATGGGTGAACCTCCGTCAGGTGCACCCGGAGGTGGAATGGGCGAACCTCCGTCAGGTGCACCCGGAGGAATGGGCGGCGGCATGGGCGGTTCCGGAGAGACCTCCGACGGTTCGTACAGCGTCGGCGACACCGAAGCCACCACCACCGACGACGGCACCTACCTGCGCGGCGCCCAGACCACCGATGCAAACGGCATCGCGCAGTTCACCACGATCTTTCCCGGCTGGTACATGGGCCGCACCACCCACATTCACGTCAAGGTGCACATCGACAAGAAGACGGTCCTCACGTCGCAGACCTTCTTCGACGAGACCCTTCTCGACGAGGTGTACTCGCAGTCCCCGTACAGCGAGCACACCGGTCGTGAGAACAACACGAACAACGCCAGTGACGGTATCTACGACGACACCGGCCTCATGACCGTCGAGAAGCAGTCGGACGGTTCCTACCTCGCCGTCATCAACCTGGGTATCGACGCCTGAGGTAGGAGCCGACTCAGCCGCCGACGTATGCCGCGAGGTGCTTTCCGGTGAGGGTGGAGCCGTCGGCGACGAGCTCCTCGGGAGTGCCTTCGAAGACGATCCGACCGCCGTCGTGACCGGCTCCAGGGCCGAGGTCGATGATCCAGTCGGCGTGCGCCATCACGGCCTGGTGGTGCTCGATGACGATGACGGACTTACCGGAATCGACGAGTCGATCGAGCAGGCCGAGCAACTGCTCGACGTCGGCCAGGTGCAGTCCGGTGGTCGGCTCGTCGAGGACGTACACGCCACCCTTCTCGCCGAGGTGCGTCGCCAGCTTGATGCGCTGACGCTCACCGCCCGACAGCGTCGTCAACGGCTGGCCGATCGTGAGGTACCCGAGCCCCACGTCGACCAGTCGGACGAGGATCTTGTGCGCAGCGAGCGTCTTCGCCTCACCGTCGCCGAAGAACTCCTCGGCCTCGGCCACCGACATCGTGAGAACCTCGTTGATGTCCTTGCCACCGAATTTGTATTCGAGAACTTCCGCCTGGAAGCGCTTGCCTTCGCACTCCTCGCAGAGAGTGGCAACGCCGGCCATCATCGCCAGGTCGCTGTAGATGACGCCGTTGCCGTTGCACGTCGGGCAGGCGCCTTCGGAGTTGGCACTGAAGAGCGCCGGCTTCACGCCGTTGGCCTTCGCGAATGCCTTGCGGATCGGGTCGAGCAGCCCGGTGTACGTTGCCGGGTTGCTCCGACGCGAGCCGCGGATCGCACTCTGATCGACCGACACCACGTCCTCGCGTTTCGCGAGCGAGCCGTGGATCAGCGAACTCTTACCCGATCCGGCCACACCAGTCACCACGACCAGTACACCGAGCGGTACGTCGACATCTACATCTTGGAGGTTGTGTGAGTTCGCTCCACGAATCTCGATTGCTCCGGTGGACTCCCGCACGGTCTCCTTGAGGGCGGCCCGGTCGTCGAAGTGACGCCCGGTGACCGTATCGCTGGCTCGCAAGCCATCGACTGTGCCCTCGAAGCAGACGTTTCCACCGGCGCTACCCGCGCCTGGCCCGAGGTCGACGATGTGATCGGCGATCACGATCGTCTCCGGCTTGTGCTCGACAACGAGCACGGTGTTGCCCTTGTCCCGCAGGCGCAGCAGAAGATCGTTCATCCTCGCGATGTCGTGCGGATGCAGGCCGGTAGTGGGCTCGTCGAATACATACGTGATGTCGGTGAGCGAGGAACCCAGGTGCCGAATCATCTTGGTGCGCTGAGCTTCACCACCGGACAGCGTTCCCGACGGACGGTCGAGACTGAGGTAGCCGAGTCCGATCTCCACGAAGGAGTCGAGCGTTTCGCCGAGCGTCGTGAGCAAAGGCGCGACCGATGGTTCCTTCAGACCGCTGACCCATTCCGCGAGATCGCTGATCTGCATCGAGCAGGCGTCGGCGATGTTGACGCCCTTGATCTTCGACGACCGCGCGCCCTCGCTCAAACGCGTCCCGTCACATTCAGGGCAGGTGGTGAACGTGATCGCCCGCTCGACGAATGCCCGGATGTGGGGCTGCATCGCGTCGACGTCCTTGGCGAGGAACGACTTCTGAATCTGCGGAATCAGACCCGTGTACGTCAGGTTGATGCCTTCGACCTTGATCTTGGTCGGCTCTTTGTAGAGCAGATCGTTCAGTTCCTTCTTGGTGTACTTCTTGATCGGCTTGTCGGGATCGAAGAAACCGCAGCCGCGGTAGATCCGGCCGTACCAACCCTCCATGCTGTAGCCGGGGACCGTGATCGCACTCTCGTTGAGCGACTTGGTGTCGTCGTACAACGCGGTCAGATCGAAATCGTTGACCGCCCCTCGTCCCTCACATCGCGGACACATGCCGCCGGTGATCTTGAAGCTACGACGCTCTTTCGTCTGACGTCCGCCGCGTTCCATCGTGACCGCGCCTGCTCCGGAGATCGAGGCCACGTTGAACGAAAACGCCTGAGGTGAACCGATGTGAGGCTTTCCGAGACGGCTGAACAAGATGCGGAGCATCGCGTTGGCGTCGGTGGCGGTTCCGACTGTCGAGCGCGGGTCGACGCCCATCCGCTGTTGATCGACGATGATCGCGGTGGTCAGGCCGTCGAGAACATCGACGTCCGGCCGCGCGAGCGTCGGCATGAATCCTTGAACGAAAGCGCTGTAGGTCTCGTTGATCATCCGCTGCGATTCCGCGGCGATCGTACTGAACACCAGCGAGCTCTTTCCCGAACCGGAGACGCCGGTGAATACCGTCAGCCTCCGCTTCGGGATCTCGACGCTGATGTCTTCGAGATTGTTCACCCGCGCGCCTTGCACGCGGATCAAATCGTGGCTGTCTGCAGTGTGCAGGGCAGTCATCGTGTCTCCATCTGTCAGTCGATCGCCGACGGTCTCAGCGCAGTTGACGGTCTCAGCGCAGTTCTTGAATACGGATCAGGTTTCCCGCTGGGTCGCGGACGGCGCAATCGCGAACGCCGTACGGCTGCTCGGTCGGTTCCTGGACGACGTCGATGTCGCCGGCCTGAAGCCGCTCGAACGTATCGTCCAGATCTTTGGTGGCCAGAAGAAGTCCGCCGTACGTGCCCTTGGCCATCATCTCGATGATGGTGCGGCGCTCGTCGTCGGTGATTCCGGGATCGACGGCCGGCGGATGCAACACGATGGAGGTGCCGGGCTGGCCGGGCGGCCCCACCGTGATCCATCGCATCCCGTCGTATCCGACGTCGTTGCGCACCTCGAACCCAAGGGTGTCGCGGTAGAAGTTCAGGGCGGCGTCAGGGTCGTCCTGCGGAAGGAAACTCGAGTGAATGGTGATGTCCATGGCGATCACGTTAATTGCGGTTGTGGGTTCTGCGCTTCTCGATTCCTGATCGGTCTGGTGACTTGTTTGGACACACAGGACGGCATTCCGGCCGTCGACTGCTCGGCCTCGCGCCGATAGACGCTGGGCGGGACCCCTACCAATTCGGTGAACTTACTGCTGAAAGTGCCGAGAGAGCTGCAGCCGACTTCGAAGCAGACGTCCGTGACACTGAGGTCCCCGCGGCGCAGTAACGCCATTGCGCGCTCGATTCGCCTGGTCATCAGGTAGGCGTACGGCGGTTCGCCGTACGCCTGACGGAATTGGCGACTGAGATGCCCCGCAGACATGTTCACTCCCCGCGCGAGCGCCTCCACGTCCAGAGGCCGCGCGTACTCCCGGTCGATACGGTCACGCACGCGTCGTAGTCGCGCGAGGTCCTGCAGGTGCGGATCTGCGGCAGGTCTGCTGGTCACGTATTCGATCGTGCCATGCGGTACCGACGTTGCCCAGCACAAGAGATGAACTGGGGTGTGGAGCGATCACGCACACACCGAGCAGTTCGTCATGATCGTGTAAGGATGGAGAAATGACCACGGCTCATCGCTCAGGCATCGACCTCACCCACCTCGACGGCGACACACGGGCGCAGGACGATCTGTTCGTCCACGTCAACGGAAAATGGCTCGCCGAATACGAGATTCCGGCAGACCGCGCAGTCGACGGGGCCTTCCGGACGCTCTACGACAAGGCCGAAGAAGACGTACAGACCATCATCACCGAAGCCGCGGAGTCCAACTCTGCCGCCGGTACCGATGCACAGCGCATCGGCGACCTGTACTCGAGCTTCATGGACGCCGACGCCGTGGAGGCCGCGGGCCTCAGCCCCATCGACGACGAGCTGGACGCCGTCGCCGATGCGCCGGACCGGTCGTCGTTGGCCACCGTGATCGGACGCCACCAGCGCGTCGGCGTCGGCGGTGCCATCTCGCATTACGTCGACACCGATGCCAAGAATTCGGAGCGGTACCTGATCCACTTCAGCCAGTCGGGAATCAGCCTGCCCGACGAGTCGTATTACCGCGAGGACAACTACGCGGAGATCCGCGAGAAGTACGTCGCGCACATCGACAAGATGTTCACCCTCGCCGGCGTCGGCTACGACGCCCAGCGTGTGTTCGAACTCGAGAAGAAGATCGCGGCCGGGCATTGGGACGTCGTCAAGCGTCGTGACGCAGATCTGAGTTACAACCTCGTGGGCTTCGAGGAACTGACCGAGCAGAACCCCGGTTTGGACTGGGCGGCATGGCTGTCCGGTCTCGGCGCCGATTCGGAGAAGTTCGCCGAGATCGTGGTCCGTCAGCCCGATTTCCTGCACACCTTCACCGCACTCTGGGCGTCGGAGTCACTCGACGACTGGAAGGCATGGGCGGCGTGGAAGGTGCTGCACGCTCGCTCCCCCTACCTGCATTCCGCGCTGGTCGACGAGACCTTCGCTTTCTACGGCACCACGCTCTCGGGTACCGAAGAGAACCGTGAGCGCTGGAAGCGCGGGGTCAGCCTGGTTCAGGATCTGCTCGGCGAGGCCGTCGGCAAGCTCTACGTCGACCGTCACTTCCCCGCTGAGGCGAAGACCCGCATGCTGGAACTGGTCGCCAACCTGCAGGAGGCGTACCGCCGCAACATCTCCGACCTCGAGTGGATGAGCCCGCAGACTCGTGAGGCCGCATTGGCCAAGCTCGAGAAGTTCACGCCGAAGATCGGTTACCCCGACAAGTGGCGTGACTACGCCGGTCTCGATATCTCGGCTACCGACCTGGTGGGCAACTACCGTCGTGGATACGCCGCCGAGTACGACCGTGACCTGGCCAAGCTGGGTGGCCCCGTGGACCGTGACGAGTGGTTCATGACGCCGCAGACCGTCAACGCCTACTACAACCCGGGCATGAACGAAATCGTGTTCCCCGCAGCCATTCTCCAGCCGCCGTTCTTCGACGCCGCAGCCGACGACGCCGCCAACTACGGCGGCATCGGTGCCGTCATCGGCCACGAGATCGGGCACGGCTTCGACGATCAGGGCGCCAAGTACGACGGCGACGGCAACATGGTCGACTGGTGGACCGACGAGGATCGTAGCGAATTCGGCAAGCGCACAAAGGCTCTCATCGAGCAGTACAACGAGTTCGAGCCCAAGGAACTGCCGGGCCACCACGTCAACGGTGAATTCACGATCGGCGAGAACATCGGCGATCTCGGCGGGCTGTCGATCGCGATCGCGGCGTACAAGATCGCGACCGAAGGTACCGAACCTCCGGTCATCGACGGACTCACCGGTCTGCAGCGCGTGTTCTTCGGGTGGGCGCAGGTATGGCGCACGAAGGCCCGTGAGGCCGAAGCGCTTCGCCGTCTGGCCGTCGACCCGCACTCGCCGCCGGAGTTCCGGTGCAACGGCGTCGTCCGCAACCTCGACACGTTCCACGAGGAGTTCGACGTCAAGCCCGGTGACGCACTGTATTTGGAGCCGGAGAAGCGTGTGAAGATCTGGTAGCAAGGGCAAGCCCCTGTGCGCGCTTAAGGACCCCCTGGACTCCCTGAGCGCGCACGGGGCCGAAGGCCCTACCGGGCGTACATGATCACCCCGACGCCGACCAGACAGATCAGCGCACCGGCGATGTCGAAACGATCCGGGCGGAATCCGTCCATCACCACCGCCCACAGCAGTGAACCCGCTACGAAGATCCCGCCGTACGCGGCGAGGATGCGCCCGAAGTTCGCATCGGGTTGCATGGTCGCGACCAGACCGTAGAGACCGAGCGAGATGACGCCGAGCCCTACCCAGATCCAGCCCTTGTGCTCGCGAATTCCCTGCCACACCAACCACGCGCCCCCGATCTCGAGCAGCGCGGCGAGTACGAACAGCAAGAGCGAACGTGCGACGGTCATGCCGCACACAGTATCGCTACAGACGTACCCCGGTCTCCGCGGAAAAGAAGTACACCTCGCCGGCCTTGGGCAGCAGATGAAGCGACTCCCCCGGTGCCACCGACATCTTCCGATCGACGCGAATGACAATTCGGCCGGATCGGCTCTGCCACTGCGAATCCGGGGCACCCTTTGCATAGACGAACGATTCGGCGCCCAGCTCTTCAAGCAGGTCGGCATCCACGGCCAGCGAGCCCTTTCGCCACGCTCCCACCAGATCCCACGACTCGGGGCGCACTCCCACGACGACCCGCTCCCGCTCGGACGCCCCGGTGGGCAGCGGAATCCGCAGGTCACCGAGCACTGCGACGGTACCCTCGACCGGCGCTTCGATCAGGTTCATGCCGGGCGATCCGATGAAGGCGGCCACAAAGGTGTTGACGGGGTTGTCGTAAAGTTCCCGCGGCTTCGCCACCTGCTGCAAACGACCGTCCAGCATCACCGCCACCCGGTCCCCCATCGTCATCGCCTCGACCTGATCGTGGGTGACGTAGACCGTCGTGGTGCCGAGTCGACGCTGTAAGGCAGCGATCTGCGACCGCGTGCTCACGCGTAGTTTGGCGTCCAGATTGCTGAGCGGCTCATCCATGCAGAACACCTTGGGATGGCGAACGATGGCCCTACCCATGGCAACTCGCTGACGTTGCCCACCGGACAACTTTGCCGGTTTACGTCCGAGCAGCGGTTCGAGTTCAAGCATCCGTGCTGCCTCGAGTACCCGCTCACGCCGTTCGGACTTTCCCACTCCCGCGTTCTGGAGCGCAAAACCCATGTTCTGCTCGACGGTCATGTTCGGGTACAGCGCGTAACTCTGAAACACCATGGCGACGTCACGTGCTCGCGGCGCGAGATGCGTGACGTCCGTGCCGCCGATCTCGATCCGGCCGTCCGACGCGGATTCGAGACCGGCGAGCATTCGCAGGCTGGTGGACTTACCGCAACCGGAAGGCCCTACGAGTACCAGGAACTCACCGTCGGCGATGTCGAGGTCGAGACGGTCGACTGCCGGTCGATCGGTTCCTTCGTAGCGGTGCGTGACTCCCGCGAATTGCACGTTGGCCATGAGTGTTCTCTCCTACTACTTCGGCAGCTTTGGGGTGATCTGCCGGTCGATGATCTGCTGCAACTGGGTGGCAACGCCGGCGAATGTCGATGCGACGTCGGCTTTCTGGAGAGCGATCTGCTCGAGTCCGGTGCCGATGATCTGATCGCCACCCGGGACGAACACGCGTGCGTAGTCCTGCGAGCGCGTACGCGAAAGCTGATCCACAGCGGTACGGGAGTTCGGATTCGCGTCGAGGAATGCCTTCATGCTCGGCTCCGACGTTGCCGACTTGCGGACCGGCATGTAGCCGACGTTCTGCGAGAAGTACGCCGTGTTCTCACCATTGGTGATGAAGTCGATGAACTTGAGCGCGTTCTTCTTACGCTGATCGGAGATCTTGGACGGGATGGCAAGCCCGGCGCCGCCGGTGGGGCAACCGGGAGTTCCGTCCACTGCCGGGAGGAACGCGGTGCCGAAGTCGAAGTTGGCAGTCTTCTTGATGCCGGACAGGTCACCCGTCGACGCGATGGTCGACGCCAGGATGCCCGTACCGAATTCGTTTGCGATGTCAGTGGAGACCGCGGCGTACTTCTTGTCGTGAATCATGCTGGAGAGGAACTGCCCTGCGGCAATGGTCTTCTCGTTGTCGAGCTGCAGATTCCACTGGTCGGAGTACGATCCGCCGAACGTCCAGATGGGGCCTTCGTAGGTCCAGCCGAGGTAATCCTTCGCGTTGCCCCACCCGTGTGCCAACTTGCCGTTGCCCACGACCTTCTGCAGCTCAGGTCCCCACTCGTCGAACTCCTGCCACGTTGCAGGCCCACGGTCGGGAAGTCCGGCCTGCGACCAGACCGCCTTGTTGTAGTAGAACAACGGCGTCGACCGCGCATAGGGAAGTGCGTAGTGCTTGCCCTGGAACAGGTAGTCGGCGAGCAACGAGTCGACGTAGTCGGCCGAGTCGACGCCCACCTCGGAGAAGAGTCCGTCGAGCGGCTCGATTGCCCCGGCAAGTGCGTAGTTGAACCACCAGACATCCGACAGCACAACCACATCGGGAACATCTCCGCCGGAGAGAGCAGCGTTGAACTTCTGCGCCACCTCTTCGTAGTTCTTGCCGCCGTCCACCAAGTTGACCTTCAAGTCCGGGTACTTGGTCTGGAAGCGGTTGATCAATTCCTTCTCCACGTCGGTGGACTTACCCGGGTGGTTCGACCAGAAGGTGATGGTGTTGGACTCACCCGACGCACCGGATGTTCCCGCAGCATCAGCGCTGGAACCACCGGATCCCGCGCACGCGGTCAGTGCTGCGCCGGCGGCGATTGCACCGCCGAGGCTCAGAAATCCGCGCCTGTTCATGTTTGCCATTACTGCTCCTCGAGGAAGAAATGTGACGGGAAAAGCTGTCAGCCCTTGACCGCACCGGAGGTGAGGCCTTTGATCATGTGTCGTTGCAGCAGAAGGAAAATCACCAGGATCGGTAGCATCGTCAGTACCGTTCCTGCCATGACGGGACCCCAGTTGGTGAGTCCGTCGTTGTTCTGCAGTTGGGTCAATCCGATCGGCAGCGGCGCCACCGAGGAATCGTCGGACATGAGGAACGGCCACAGGTACTCGTTCCATTCGTTGACCACCGTGATGATGCCGAACGCCACCATCGTGGGCCCGGAAACGGGGAGCACCACGCGCCAGAGAAGCCGCCAGTGGCCGGCGCCGTCCATCCGCGCTGCCTCGACGATCTCCGAAGGGATCGAGAGAAAATGGTTGCGCATGAGGAACGTACCGAAGGCTACACCCGCGAGCGGAACTATGATGCCCTGGAACGTGTTACGCCAGCCCCACTCTGCCACGAGTGCGTAATTCGAGATCACGGTGATCTGGTTCGGAACCATCAATGCGGCGATGATTCCGAGAAAGACGAAGTTCTTCCCCGGGAAGCGCAGGAACACCAGCCCATAGGCGCTGAGAGTCCCCAGAACGAACTTCGCCGCGGACAGTATCGTCGTGATCACTATCGAGTTCCGCAGAAACATCCAGAACGGAACCGATGTCGTTGCTTCGGAATAGTTTTCGGGATGCAGCGATGACGGCCACCACGTTGCAGGCTGCGTGTAGATCTCCGGACGCTCCTTGAACGAGGTCATCACGATCCAGTAGAGCGGCAGGACGATGATGACCAACGCGATCACCATTGCCGCATAGCCGAGGATCTTCACGCCGACCTCACGCCGGTCCACGTTCTTGCGGTCCGGGCCGGGCCTAACGACGGAAGTCGGAGCAGCGCTTTTCTTTTCCTCTACCGCTGTCATTTCTCTTCTCCCCGATCCATGGCACGAACCTGGTAGACGGTGATGATCAGCAGGATCAGGAACATGATGGTGGCAACCGTCGCACCGTAGCCCGCCCGGAAGTTTCGGAACGTCTCGTTGTACACCTGGTAGACCATCGTCGTCGTCCCCGTACCCAGCGGGCCACCACGGGTCATGACGTTGATGATGTCGAAGACCTGGAGCGAGTTGAGCATGACGGTGATGGAGAGGAAGAACGTCGTCGGGCGCAACTGAGGTAGGAGAACCCGGCGGAACTTGGTCCACGGCTTGGCGCCGTCGATTTCGGCAGCTTCGTTCAGCTCCTGCCGAACTCCTTGCAGTGCAGCGAGATAGATGACAAACGTGTACCCGAGGTTCTTCCACATGTATGTCACCGTCACCATGAACAGCGCCCAGTGGGGATCCTGATAGAAGTCGGGCGATTGGAGTCCGACACGGTGCAGGAGATCCTGGATCAGGCCGAAGTTGGGGTCGAAGACGAACTGAAACGCGACACCGATCGCTGCACCGGAGATCACGAACGGCGCGAAGATCGCCGACCGAACCAGGTTTCGCCCGACGAGCTTGCGATCGAGCAGCATGGCCAACGCCAAACCGATGACCATCGAACCCACCACTGTAACCAACGTGAATATCACTGTGTTGGTGACGATCTGCCAGGTGTCGCTTCGTCCGAACCACTCGCGGTAGTTGCTCAGCCCGATGAACGTCGCCTTCGGGTCCGCAATGTTCCAGTCGAAGAACGAAAGTCGGATGTTGTCCACCAGCGGGCGATAGGTGAACAAGATCAGCAACGCGAGATTGGGGCCGACCAAGAGCGCGAAGAGCGCGTAATCACGCCATGGTCTGCCCCACAGACCTGGCTTGCCTGAAGTGGGCAGCGTTCTTTCCGGACTCGATCTCACTGAGGCAGTCTGACCGCCCGCAACGAATGAATGGTGAACGTACAAGACACTCGAGCTGAACGCGACACGAAAAAGGCCCTGCGCGAATACTTCTCGCGCAGGGCCTTCCTCGTCGATGTCTAGCGGTTCCAGTCGCCCAATCCGTCGGCGCCGCTGAGGACTCCACCTGCGGTGTTCTGCACGATCACCGGGTCACCCTTGCCTGCGTTCTCGAAGAACCACTTGGCGTCCTCGGTGCTGACATTGAGGCAGCCGTGGCTGACGTTGGTGAAACCTTGTTGCGCAACCGACCACGGAGCGGCATGGACGAAGATGCCACTGTAGGAAATTCGTGTCGCGTACTCGACGTAGGTGCGGTAACCCTCGGGAGAATCGATCGGGACGCCGTACGTGGACGAATCCATGTACATGTCGCGCAACTGCTCGCCGACGATGTACGTGCCGTTCGGTGTTTCGTGACCCGGCTTGCCGAACGACGTCGGCATGGTGCGCACGACCTCACCGTTGCGGGTGACGGTGACCTGCTTGGTGTTGTCGTCCGCGACGGTGACGAGTGCGTCACCGATGTTGAACGTGGAGTGCGAATCACCGGCGTCGACGGTCACGGAGATGTTCGCCGGCCAGAACTGTGTCGGCTTCCAACGGACCTGGCTGTCGTTGATCCAGTAGAAGCTGCCCTCGACCGGCGGATCGGTGGTCACGCGAATCGCGCGTTCGGCCGTAGCACGGTCGCCGACGGCCTCGTTGAATCGAATGATGATCGGTTGCGCGATACCGACGGTCTCGCCCGCGGACGGATTGAGCGACGGCGCGGAGAAGTTGGGAGCGCCGATGGGCGCCTGGATCGGCGTACCCGGGATGCCCGGAACCGGAATCGCCGGATCGAGGTACGGAACGCCGGGAATGACGGGCAACGGAATGTCCGGTCCACCGGGGAAGAGAGGAACGGCCGCGGAAGGTCCGGCGAGAGCCAGGCCGGCAGCCACCGCTCCGACGATTGCCACGGCAACCCGTGACGTCCGACGACCCTGTTTGCTGCCCATGTCACTACCTTCGCTCGAATGACCACGTACTCACGTGGAGTTTGCGCGGCCGGCATCGATACCCGCCTGGTACCGATGCCGATGCACCATTCGGACGCACCCGCTCGGAGCACACCTACACACCCGAGCACGCCGAAGAGAGCAAACCGCACATTTCCATAGTCATTAACACACAAATGCGGCAATCGAGCAATTCGGATGTTCGCCCAAACGTTGCTATCCCTCGCTGCGGGCAGCCGCCAACATGGATTCGATGGAGATGAGTTTGGTTCGCGGCCGTCCGGTTGCGGCACCGGATGCGCGTTCTGCCTTGTCGATCCGCTGCCAACCTTGGTAGTCCACCTGATCCGGCGACCGATCTGCCAGCAGAACCTGCAACTTGTCAGCGTCCTCGGTCGGCGTGGCGAGGCGCCCACCAGCGAAGTCGTCGAAGATCATCGACACAGTCTCGGCGGAGCAGTACTTGTTGGTGCCGATTACGCCGGTCGGTCCGCGCTTGATCCAACCCGCGACGTAGACACCCGGGATCGGCGTGCCGGTGTCGGTGTCGATCACGCGGCCGTTCTCGTTGGGGATCACGCCGCGAGCGTCGTCGAAGGGCAAGTCGGCCATCGGTGTGCCGCGGTATCCGACCGACCGAAGCACCAGGGAGGTGTCGATCGTCTCCTCGGTTTCGGTAGGCCGGGCGGAGAGCTGACCGGTCGGCGTTGCCACCAACTCGTTTTTCACGATCCGCACCTGTGCGACTGCGTCGTCACCGAGGATCTCGACGGGCGAGGTGAGGAACCGGAGAACGATCCGCTTGCGGGAAGGATCTGCGGTACGGGAAGCAAATTCCTGCGCCTGCTTGACCTTGAGCAGCACGGACGGCTCCGCGGCATCGCTGTCCACGAACGCCTGACTGGCCTCGTCGAGTTCGGCTTCGATCGGGTCGACGACTACGTCCACGTTCGCCATCTGTCCGAGGGCCAACAGTTCGGGATTGGTGTACGCGGCCTGCGCCGGCCCGCGACGGCCGAGAATGACGACCTCACGAATCTTGCTGTTACGCAGCGCTTCCAATGCGTGCTCGGCGAGGTCCGTCTTCGCCAGCTGGTCAGGGTCGGTCACCAGGATGCGTGCGACGTCGAGTGCGACGTTGCCGTTTCCGACGATCACCGCTCGCTCGCCGGACAGATCGAAAGTCCGATCGGCATATCCCGGGTGGCCGTTGTACCAGGCGACGAACTCGGTGGCAGCGTGACTTCCCGGCAGTTCCTCGCCCGGGATCTCGAGCTTGCGATCCCCGGCAGCGCCGACCGCGTAGATCACTGCGTGGTGATGGTCCAAGAGTTCCGAATGCGAGATGTGGGTACCCACCTCGACGTTGAAGTGGCAGCGCACGGTCTTTTTCGCGACCACGGCGCGGAACTGGTCGGTGACGCCTTTGGTTCCGGGATGATCCGGCGCCACGCCGGCGCGCACCAATCCGTAGGGAGTGGGAAGCCGATCGAACATGTCGACCTCCACGCGAGGCTTGCCGGTCAGTTCCATCGCCGCATAGCAGGCTGCGGGGCCGGAGCCGATGATCGCCACTTTCAGCGTTCCCAGTTCGGGATCGATCTTGGCCATCGTGATCGGCTCGGGCCAATCCGGGCCCATCGGATGCTTCTCGAAGTACGACGCGTTCATCTGCAGGTACGGCGCGTCGTCCTCGTCGAGTTCGTTGTCCGGGAAGATCGCCTCGACCGGGCACTCGTCCACACACGCACCACAATCGATGCAGGTGTCGGGATCGATGTAGAGCATTTCGGTGGTCGCGAACGGAGCTTCGTCCGGTGTCGGGTGAATGCAATTGACCGGACACACGTCAACACACGAGGCGTCGTTGCAGCACGGCTGCGTGATCACATACGCCATGACATTCCCCTATCCCTGAAACACGAAGCACGAACTGATTCCCAGACTATAACGTGTTCCAATTTGGCGCGAGAATCGTTTTCAGATCACCCCATTGCGCTTCAGCAGCCATACCGCCTGCACGGTGGCGTGACCTCGCCATTCCAACGCCGCGGCGGGCGAATAGCTGTCGAAATCCACCGCCCAACCGCCGTCGTCGTGTTGCCGTGCAGCGAGCGCGGACAGTTCGGAGTCGATCACCGCTGCATCGAACAACGCGCGGGTCGGACCGCCAGGAAGCGGTGAGAAATCGAGGGGCCGCATGAATTCGCCCTCGGCTCCCCCGTCCACGTGAACCAAGCCGTCAGCCGGGATACGCGAACCAAGAGTGCTCACCAACGACGACGCTTCGGGACTGTTCCGGTGAACCGCGTCGAGAAACTGCAAGGCAAAGGCGAGCTCGAGGGCATGCAGAGAATCCGCCCCGTCGATCGCGTCGAGGCAATATCGAACGGCAGAGGCGAACCACGGATGTCCGGCGACGGCCTCGTCGAATTCGGCAACGCGAGCCGCTGCAGCACACACGATGCTGGTGATCTGCAACGACGGCGCCGACGGGTCCGCGCTCACCCAGAAGGGCGCACACCCGGCTGGGTCGGCAATCGGGAAGGCGAAGGGCAAACCGCCGCCTGCCAGCGAATTGGTCTGCAACCAGTCGCACAGTTCGACCGATCTGGGCGTCGGCGTTCCGATGTCGGCAAAGGCTTCGAAGGCATGCAGCGCTCCGCCAGGTTGGCTGGTTGCCGAGCGAAGATCCGGTTCGAGTCCCCAGCCGTACCCACCGTCCGGGTTGCGATAACCGTCCACGGCCGCACAAGCCGCGGCCCGGTCACCCTGTCCGAGAATCAAATTCAGCCGATGCCGATCGAGAGTCCTGGCATGTCCCGCCATGAACCCGACGGCTGCCGTGAGATCAACACTCATGAAGAACGGTTCAGGATTCGTCGCCGTCGAGCCGGAAGCCGACCTTCAACGTGACCTGGAAATGCGCCACGGCGCCGTTCTCGATGTGGCCGCGAGTTTCCACCACCTCGAACCATTCGAGGTTGCGCACCGTCTCGTTCGCCCGGGCGATGGCGGTGCGAATTGCCGCGTCACTGCTCTCGGTGGACGAGCCGACGATCTCGGTCACCCGGTACACGTTGCTGCTCATGGCATTCCCTTCGTGTCAGATTCGACGAACCAACTCCTGCGCCTCGGCGCCGAGCCTCGCAAGGCGAAGATCACCGAGAGCTGTCACAGCACTACCCAACCTGTTGGTGGTGAAACCGAGCGAGAGTCCGCTGGACAGGTCCGCATACGCGCCTGAACCGCCGACTCCGTAGTGGCCTATCGCATTCCGCGGCTGCCGCCGCGCGGCAATGATCGGCGGGTGGTAACCGAGAGTCCAGTTGGGCCGCACCGCCAGCACGTAATCCCGATCGCGAGTCTGGATGGTCGACATCTGGTCGATGGTCGATTCCTTCAGGAACCGCTTCCCGTCGATCACGCCGCCGTTCGCGATGGCGCCGTACATCTTCGCGAGAGCACGCGCGCTGAACACTCCGTTCCAGCCCGGCATGACGGCGTCGTGGACAGCCGGGTTGCGCACCATGACGTCGAAACCGTCCGGCATCGCGGCCTCCGCGAGTCCGCGAGTCGGACCGACGTGTGAGAGCACGGTAGACGCGAAGGCCCAGTTCAAGCCGGCAGGGTTGATATGTGGGAACAGCTTCGCGATCCGTGGACGCTCGGTTTCGGGTACGCGGTACCAGAATTCGTCGACTCCGAGGGGCTTCGCTATCTCCGCTTGTACGACATCGATGAACGGCTGACCGGACACCCTGGCCACAAGTTCGGCTACCAACCAGCCGTAGGTCACAGCGTGATAGCCGGGGCCTCGAAGCCGACGCGGATCCGGCTTCTCGGCAGCCAGGGCGGCAACGACCGCGTCGTAGTCCATCAGGTCGAGGGGATGCGGCATCAGGCCGCGAACGCGGTGAAGGCCCGCGCGATGTGACATCAGTTCCCGGACGGTGATCTTGTCCTTGCCGGCCGCTGCGAATTCGGGCCAGTACTGAGCAACCGGAGAGTCGTAGTCGATCAGCCCGCGTTCGGCGAGTCGATGAACGACGGTGCTGGCCACGCCCTTGCCGGTCGAGAAGGAAAGCGACACCGTGTCGTGGTCCCAGCGCCTGTCGCGGTCGGCATTGCCGGCCCAGATGTCGAGAACTTTCTCACCGCCCAGGTACACGACCAGCGCGCCGCCGCCTTGTTGCGGTTGGCGATACATCGCGAAGAAGCGGTCGGCCAAGGGAAGGAATCGCCGGTCCACATACAGCTCGGTGCGCGAAGGCACCTCCACCCGGGCGAGCGAACCCCGTCGTGCATTGGGAGCCATCGCGTCCTCCGATCCCCGCTGATTCAAGTTGTCCGGTCACCGGATCGGTGGCAGGAGCTTGACACCATTGTGACCACTGTCACGCAAGAGGCTCAGGACCGGGGTGCACTCACGGGGTGACCCACGTCGAAGTGCCGTCGCTGACACATCCCTGACCTGTGGCAAGGTTGAAAACAAGGGTGGGACCACCCGAGCAGATCGCCCCGACGTCCGCGTCACCCACCGCCGCTCTGCCGCCAGGTCCGCTGAGCACCACGGCAAAGGGTGAGGAGTCTGTGCGACCGAGTGCGAGCGAACCCGGGCCGTACGCAACGGCGGCAAGCAGCCCACCGCGCGACTCCGCTGCAGCAACGCCGCCGAAGAGTCCGACGCCCGCCGACCGGCCACCGTCTCGCGAATCGGCGACGCCGACGCCGTCGCCCTCCACGTGTGAAATCGCGTAACTGGAGGGATCTGCCACCGCTCGGCATGCGGATGACCCGTCGACGATCGTCTGATCTTGGCCGCGCGCCGAACAATCCAACGTCGCGGCCGACGCTGTTCCGCTACCGAGTGACAATCCGAAGGCGGCAAGAATCACGCCACCCGCCGCTAAGCCTGCTGCTCGCATTTTCCGGCGATCCATATCCAACCCCCACAGTGCATTCGACGTGACCGTACATTCGACGTCTAATCGAATTACCCGATATGTCCGCCTCTGACGCTACCCGTCTTTGTTCTTCCGATCGCGGTCCTTGCTCGGTTGAACACGTTTGGGTTCACCGGGCATTTTGGGATAGTTCGGCGGGTACGGCAGATCGCCAAGTCCCGCCGCCAGATCCTTCTCCCACATCTCCAACAGAACGTCGAGGGCAAAGGCCTTGTCGTGCATCGCTTCCATCGGATCACCACGATCGGCGAGCAAGCCGGGAACCGTGGCGATGGTGCAGTCGTCTGGATGCACGTCGCGCAGTTCGTCCCAGGTCACCGGCGTGGACACAGTTGCGATCGGCGTCTTACGAGCGGAATACGCCGCCGCGATCGTCCGGTCACGGGCATTCTGATTGAAGTCGATGAAGATCCGTTCACCCCGCTCTTCCTTCCACCACGCGGTTGTGGCGCGATCGGCACTACGACGTTCGACTTCACGGGCGAGGGCGATACCCGCGTGGCGGACCTCGACAAAATCCCAGCGCGCCTCGAGCGGGATGTAGACGTGAAGGCCTCGGCCACCGGACGTCTTGGGAAATCCTTCCAATCCCAACTCGGCGAGCAGAGGGCGAAGGACCTCGTCCGCGATGGCAACGGCCTCGTCGAACCCGGTCCCCGGTTGCGGATCGAGATCGATGCGGAGTTCGTCCGGGTGGTCGGTGTCCGGGCACCGCACGGCCCAGGGATGAAACGTGACAGTCCCGAGATTGGCGGCCCACACGATGTTCGCAGCACTTCGCACTCGAAGGACGTCAGCCTTGCGACCCGACGGGAACGTGACCTCGCAGGATTCGACGTGCTCGGGCCGCTTTGCCGGCAGCCGCTTCTGGTAAACCTCTTCGCCCTCGATGCCGTCGGGGAATCGCTGAAGATGCGTTGGCCGATCTTGGAGCGCCCGCAACGCTGCACCCTGCAGCGCCACCGTTCGGTAGTACTCGACAAGATGCCGTTTGGTTCCGCCGTCCTCACCCAACTGCGGATAGTAGATCTTGTCCGGGCTCGACAACCGGACCGCGATCCCGTCGACGTCCAGTTCCTCTGCGGGACTCGCCATCACTTACCACCTGCAAGAACATCCGCGAAGTCGTATCGCACCGGAACCTCCAACTGATCGAAAGTGCATTCGTCGGGCACCCTGTCCGGACGCCAGCGCAGGAACCGCGCGGCGTGCCGAAAGCGTTCCCCTTCCATCTGGTCGTACGCCACTTCCAGCACCCGCTCAGGACGAAGCGGAATCCAGGAGCGGTCTGCGGCCGATCTCCACCGGCTGGCCTCTCCCTCGGCCACAACGTCGTCCCCGAGGCGCAAAGGTTCGAGTTCGGCCAACAACTCGATCCGCCGCGCCGCGGTGAAAGCCGAAGCGCCACCGATCATCTTCAATTCGGAACCGTCGAACAGACCCAGAAGCATCGACCCGATACCCGGCTGGCTCTTGTGCGGACGGTAGCCCAGCAGTACGACATCCGCGGTCCTGGCGTGTTTCACCTTGATCATCTCGCGCTTGTTCGGCAGGTACGGTCCCGCCAGCTTCTTGGCGACAACCCCGTCGAGACCCGCGCCTTCGAAGGTTTCGAACCAGGCCATTGCTTCGGCGCTGTCGGCCGTCGCTGCCGTGACGTGGCAACTCGGCCCGCCACCGACACAATCGAGGAGCAACGCACGTCGCACACCGAAGTCCTCGATCGAGACGTCGCGATCCCCGAGCGCCAGCAAATCGAACCCGACAAATTGCGCGGGCGTCTGTTCCGACAACAATGCGACGCGGCTCGCGGCGGGGTGAATCCGCTCGGAGAGCGCTTCCCAACTCAGGCGCGTCACACCGTCGATCTCACGGGGAACCACCAGTTCTCCGTCCACCACACATTTTTCGGGCAATTCAGACTTGACGGCTTCCACCGCCTCGGGAAAGTACCGCGCCAAGTCCTTTCCTCCTCGCGATCCGAGCACCACTTCGTCACCGTCACGAAAGATGATTGCTCGAAATCCGTCCCATTTCGGCTCGTACGACCACGTCGGGTCACCGGACTCGGGTTGAGGCGGCACAGTGGCCGCAGCCTTCGCGAGCATCGGGGCAAGCGGCGGCATCAGGGGTAGCTCCACCTACCCATACTGACAGTCCGGTTGGCAATTCGACTACCGATGTATTGGAATAGGTCCCGAACAATCTACGAACCAACAGAATTATCCAAGAATCAACAAAGGGGTCCTTATGTCCGGAATCGTCCGGCGACTTTGCACTGCGGTGATCGCAACTTCTGCAATCGCCGCCTTCACCGTCGGTTGCGGTTCCGACATCGAGCCGAAAGCCATTGCGGAATCATCTTCCTCGGTTGCCGATTCGACCACTACCTCCGCAGCCCCGACCACCTCGAAGATCACCGGCCAGGAGGGTTCGGACGACGGCGGCGACGTCGACATCGACGTGTCGATCGGTGATTGCGTCAAGCTCGGCGGTACCACGACGGCCGCGGAAATCGACAACGCGGACTGCGGTAGCAAGGATTCCAACTACAAGGTGGTCGCCAAGGTTCCCACCTCTGATCAGTGTGCCTCCGATGTCGACTCGTACTACTACGAGACCCTCGCGGGTGACGAGCAGGGCGCTGTCTGTCTCGACGTCGACTGGGTAGTCGGCGGATGCATGGACCTCGGCAGCGGAATGGATGAGCCCGCCCGCATCGAATGCTCGGATACCAGCGGCACCAATGTAGTCGAGGTCGTCGAAATCCTGCAGAACTCCACGTCGATCGACGAATGCGGTTCGGGGGCAGACTCGGGATTCGAGCACCCGGAACGTAAGTTCACGGTCTGCGTCGCAACGCTCTGATTCGAGCGCCCTCCCGAAAAACACCTGTGCGCCTTGTCAACCGATCTCGGTTGGCAAGGCGCACAGCGCTTTCTACAGCCGGCGCTTTCTACAACCAGCCCCGACGTTTGAAGATCGTGTAGAGACTTCCACACGTCAAGAACATCATCGAGAGCGCAAACGGATAGCCCAAGTGCCAGTGCAGTTCCGGCATGTCGTCGAAGTTCATTCCGTACACGGTTCCGATAAGCGTCGGCGCGAAGAGAATTGCCGCCCACGCCGAGACCTTCTTGATCTCCTCGTTCTGCGCGTAGCTCGCCTGCGTCAGATTGCGCATCTCCTCGTTCTGGTTCTGCGACACCAGAGTTGCGTTCACCGTGAGGATGTTTCCGAGCAACTGACGAAAGCCGTCGGCCCGCTCCACCACAGTCGTCGCATGGTCGGTGACGTCGCGGAGGTAACGCTGGAGTTCCTCGTCCGTGTGGTACTTGTCGAACCCCGCCGACAACCCACGCAGCATTCCCAGCAGCGGACGGGTCGCCCGCTGGAATTCGATCACCTCACGGGTCAGTTCGTAGATGCGACGCGAAACTCCGGGATCGCCACTGAACACTTCGGTTTCGATCTCGTCGATGTCGTTCTGCAGGCCGGCCACCACCGGGGCGTACCCGTCGACGACTGCGTCGAGAATGGCGTAGAGAACGGCCTCGGTACCCAACCGCAACAGGTCAGGATCGTTCTCCATGCGAGTCCGCACCGCCGAGAGATCCGGCGATTCACTGTGACGGACGGTCAGAATGAAGTTCGGACCACAGAAGATATGCAACTCGCCGAATTCGACCCGCTCGGTCTCGTCGCGGTACCGCGCAGCACGCAGGACCACGAACAGTGTCTTGCCGTAGCGCTCGAGCTTGGGGCGCTGGTGCGCGACAATCGCATCCTCGACCGCCAGTTCGTGGAGGTCGAAATGTTGTGCAGCGGCATACAACTGGGCGTCGTCGGGCCGGTACATGCCGATCCACGCCATCGACTGCGAATCCGGAAGGCATGACAGTGCTTCCGCCAGCGTGGACGGCGACGCTATCCGCTCGCCGTCGCGGTACACGCCACTGTTGACGACGGTCGATTCGACGGGCGCCACCGCCTCGGGCGGGGCAGCCTTGACGACGGTGCGTGCGGCACGCGAGTGCCCGGGATGTGAGTCACCGAGACCCGCGGAACGACGTGGCAGTACCGAACGTGAACGACGAAATTCGCGCATGCTGAACAGCTTTCGAGGGAAGAGTGAACGACGACGCTTGCTTCACAGCAAAGCCGAAGCCGATGAACACACGATGAAGCTGCAGCAAAATACCGGAACAACCCGGGCGGCTACAGCTTCAGTTGGTACTCGGAGGTTGGCCACGCATTACAGCCACACCTCCTCTTCCCTGAATTCCTACGCAAGTCCGCGCACGACGCCAACATGCTACCCCGACTGTCAGAGCGGGACAAACCGAACGACAAGCCGCAGGACAGCACGAACCGGTCGGAGGAAACCCGCTCGACGAATGCAGCTTTCAGTCAGTTCGCAGCGCGCAATCCGCCGATCAAGAGTTCGACGATCTGGTCCGCCAACGACTCCGTCTCCGCCAAAGTCTGCCCTTCACGCCTTCGGTACCAGAGGTCGATGCCGTTGAGACTGCTGAGGAGTACTTTTGCCGCCATTCGCGGCGAGCTCGCACGAATGGAACCATCCGCGACACCTTCGGTCATCACGTCGACGAACAGATTCTCGTAGTCGAGTCGCAGCGAATTCAGTTCCACGAGGACTTGCTGTTGCCTCGGCTTGAGCGCGGAGTTCATCTGGCCCCGGACACCTTGGTGGATCGTGTGGTGGTACCCGAGATGTGTCATGAGATTGACCAGGTGGGCGTGCGACATCGCTTCGAGACGCGCGAGGCCGCTGTCTGCCCCGTCGATCCGAGACTCGACCTCCGCGCGGAGCAGGCTCATCCCGCGCTCGTAGATTGCCAGGTAGATGTCGAACTTCGAACGAAAGTGGTAGTAGACAAGACCTTTGGTGGCCCCGATTCGATCGGCCAGCAAATCCATGGTCGTGGCCGCGTAACCGTCTTCGGCAAAGGCGTCGGCGGCGCTGGTGATGATCGCGGATCGCACGTCCGGAAGATCACTACTCATTCGACTTCCACTCCCATTCGCACTGCCTGCCGGCCCTTGACTGTTTCCACGCTATCGCATAGTAATACTGAGTAGTATCCCAGATCAGAGAGGTTTTCCAATGTCGTTGGATTTTTCCGGCAAGGTAGCGATCATCACAGGCGCAGGCGGCGGACTCGGCCGTTCGCATGCATTGGCCCTCGCCGCACGCGGCGCACGCGTCGTCGTCAACGACATGGGTGGCTCGGTCAACGGCAGTGGCGGCGCTGATACCGCAGCAGCCAAGGTAGTGGCGGAAATCGTCGAGTTGGGTGGCGAGGCGATCGCGGACCACTGCGACATCACCGACGTCGACGCCGTTGCCGCCATGGTCGCGACGGCCGTGGACAAGTGGGGCCGCGTGGACATCCTGATCAACAACGCCGGAATCCTGCGCGACAAGTCGTTCATCAAGGCCGAGCTCGACGACTTCCGCAAAGTCATCGACGTGCATCTGATGGGTTCCGTCATCTGTTCCAAGGCAGTCTGGCCGCACATGGTCGAACAGAACTACGGACGCATCCTCATGACCACGTCGGCGTCGGGAATTTACGGCAACTTCGGCCAGGCAAACTACGGCGCCGCGAAGTCCGGCGTCGTCGGCCTGATGAACGTTCTCGCTATCGAGGGCGAACGCAAGGGCATCCGCGTCAACTCGCTGGCCCCGACCGCCGCGACCCGCATGACCGAAGACCTCCTCGACGAGAAGACTCTCGCTCTGCTTGCACCCGAATCGATTTCACCCGGCGCACTGTTCATGGTCTCCGATGACGCACCGACCAAGACCATCCTCAGCGCTGGTGCCGGTGTCTTCGCGATCGCTCGCATGGAAGAGTCGCAGGGCGTGTACATCCCCGAAGGCGCACTCTCCCCTGAGGTCGTCGCCGAACGGTGGTCCGAGATCAGTGACATGACCAATTCCGTCCAGGTGCCCGCGGCGTTCGATCAGACCCGCCGGTTCGTCGAGAAAGCTGTAGCCGAGCAGCCGGCCAACTGAGCTGGGCAACCAGCCGACTGATCGATCCTGCTCCCCCTAAGGTGTGGTGGTGACCACACCAACGGGAGTTTCGATCGTCGACATCGTCGACAGACTGGGAATGACGTTCCTCAGCGGAGGCGACACCGTCGACGACGCCCGCACTGTCAGCCGAGTGACCCTGCACGAAGGGTCCGGAGTCACGCAAGGCAGTGCGGGCGCCGTCGTGCTCGGCGCAGGACTGGCCGAGTCGGCCGACATTGCCACTGCAGTAAAAGAATACGGTTCGGCCGGAGCCGTCGCGCTGATCGTCAGGGAGCCATTGGCCGTCGACGAAAGCGTCGCACGGGCGGTCGCCGAAGCCGATATCGCACTACTTGGAATGGTCAAGGATGCAAGCTGGCTGCAAAGTGCGTCGCTGATCAACGAGATCCTCGAATCCGGCAACAACGGGGACCGCACGTCCGCCGCCGACGCCGACCTGTTCGATCTTGCCAACTCGATCGCTCAGGTATTGAACGGCCCGGTCACCATCGAGAATCAGTCGAGCCGGATCCTCGCGTTTTCGGCGGATCAAGCCTTCGGCGACGAGGCACGTAAGCAGAGCGTCCTCGGACATCAAGTGCCGCAGCACTATTCCGACCGGCTCAGGTCAATGGGGTACTTCAACAAGATCTACGGCTCTACCCTGCCGGTATTTCTACCGGGTATCGGGCCGGGCATCAGGCCCCGGGTCGGCATGCGAATACATGCGGCATCCCAGATCCTCGGTTCGATCTGGGTGATCTTGGACGAGGAGCCGAACGAATTGCAGGTGAAAACGCTCGTCGAGGCGGCGGGGGTAGCCGCGATGAGTTTGCTTCGCGCCAAGCTGGCCGCCGATTCCGCACGACGGCTGAGGTTGGGCGAGGTGATCACGCTACTGAGTGGCGGCACTTCGGCCAAGGAAGCGGCCGAGCGACTGGGCTACGGCCGCTCGAAAGCAAACGTACTTGCGGCCGGCTTCCGTAGCGGCGCCGGCGCATCGTTGGAGGCCGAAGCCGACGTCGATCAACTGGCCCTGACACTCAATACCTATCTCGACCAAGTATTTCCGTTGTCGGTGGCGGCAGCGATCGGTGGCACCGTCTACGCCGTCATCCCACACACCCGGCACCAGACCGACGACGACTACGTGCGTCGGATCGCGTCGGAGTTTGCAGACCGTTCCCGTTCGGAAAAGTCGGTGGTCATCGGAATCGGTGCGACAGTGGCCGACGTGATGACGCTGGAGAAGTCACGCGACGAAGCCGACCGAGCGCTTCGCGTTCTGAGGTCGACGTGGAATTCCTCGGGCCGGACCGTCGCGCGCGCCGACGACGTGCAGATCAATTCCCTACTTCTGCGCCTCTCCGACGCCCTGGCGGACGAGAACGAGACCGCGTCGGGTCCGCTCGCGGTACTGCGTGAGTACGACCGCACTCACGACATCAACCTCGTGGACACCCTTCGAGCCTGGCTCGACACGTTCGGCGACATTCCGGCGGCCGCGTCGTTGGTTCACATCCACGTCAACACGTTTCGATACCGCCTCAAGAAGCTTGCCGGGATTGCCGGAATCGATCTCGATGATCCGGAAACTCGATTCAGCCTGATGCTCCAGCTTCGTCTCTTCTATCCGACAGCGTTGTAGCGATCTACCAAGTCTCACGAAACATTCGTAAATCCGGACGATGTTCTCCTCCTTTTGTTGGGTGAGGATTCAAGCAATCGTTTATTGCTCCTGACCCGACAGACCTCGCGTCACTCGGGCGGGACTACACCTTCCGGAGGCACCATGAAACAACGGTCCTACGCACTGCTGGCTGCGGCAACTGGCACCGTTCTTGCCCTGACCGCGTGCTCATCGGGTGGCTCGTCGGGTTCGGGTTCGGGTTCGGGTGAACCCGTCACGGACGGCACCTTCAAATTGGCTCTCGTGGCCGACCCCGGCGCTCTGAATCCGCTGATGACGGCCGCATCGCCGGCGCACCAGCTGGCGCGTCTGAGCTACGACTATCTGCTCCACCCGGATCCCGATACCGGTGTCACCAAGCCCTGGCTCGCCGAGAAATGGGAAGAGACAACCACTTCCGCGTCCTTCACCATTCGCGACGGCGTCACCTGTACCGACGGATCCGCTCTGACTGCCCAGACTGTCGCCGACAACGTCAATTTCATCACCAACGCAGCAAACAAATCTGCTCTCCGCGGGGTGTACGCACCGGCAACTGCGAGCGCCACCGCCGACCCGGCGACGCGGACAGTGACGGTCACGACTCCGGAGCCCTCTCCGTTCCTGCTTCTCAACCTGGCGCGAATACCGATCATGTGCGAGGCCGGGTTGAAGGACCCGACGGCGGCAAACAAGACGACCTTCGGGTCGGGCATGTTCCAGATGACAGAGGCAGTCGCGAACGATCATTACTCCTACGTCCGGCGCGACGGCTACAACTGGGGACCGGACGGCACCACCTCGGATACGGCTGGAGTACCCAAGAATGTCGTCGCGTCCATCATCACGAACAACAGCACAGCGGCCAACCAGGTGTTGTCCGGTGATCTGAATGCCGCAGCAGTTTCGGGCCCCGACCAGGATCGCATGAACGCCGCGAACCTGGATACCGTCAAGCAGCCCGCTCCGGCGGGCGAGATGTTCTTCAACCACAGTCCCGGCAATCCGACGAGCGATCCTGCCGTCCGCAAGGCTCTGATCCAGGCTCTCAATCTCGACGACCTCGCCGAGATCTTCACGGCCGGTCGCGGAACCAGATCGACCACGATGGTGTCCATCGAACCGCGGGCCTGCATCTACGACTCTGTCGCCGGAAACCTGCCGGACTTCGATACCAGTGCAGCCGCAGCAACTCTCGAGTCTGCGGGCTGGAAGGTCGGCGCGGACGGTAAGCGCAGCAAGGACGGCACACCGCTCCGAATTCGGATGGTGTACGAGACGTTCGGTGACGCGACCGATGCTGCCGCCGACGTCGCGGTCAACGCGTGGAACGACCTGGGCGCCACCGTTGAACTCACCAGCGGCGACTCGAACAAGATTCTCGATGTAGCACTCAGCGGCAAGGACAACACGGCGTGGGATGTTGTCTGGGAGCCGATCAACGTCGCGCTGCCCAGCATGCTGGTCCCCTTCCTCTCCGGTCCTGTGCCCGCTGCGGGAATGAATTTTGCGTCGATCTCCAACCCGGCCTACGACGCAGCCGTCACCAAGGCTTCCGGGCTGACGGGCGAGGACGCTTGTGCCGCTTGGGCAGACGCTGAGTCCGAGATCATCAAAGCAAACTCGGCGGTACCTTTTGCCGACAAGATCACGACTCTCTACTTCAACAATGCGGGTCTTGCATTCGGCCGCAATTTCATCGGTTCGGCCCTGCGCCTGTACCAGTAGACCGCCGGTAGCGACCGGGGAAATCGTCGTGTTTCGCCGGTCGCTGTCGGTATACGGACAGGTATTCACCGATCCAGGCGGTTTTCGTGGGAGCGGACGAAAATCGACCCGATTTTCGTGAGGATCGACAGAGATGCGCGTCACGTCATGCGCCAAGATTTAGCAGTCAACACTCAATCGCGCCCTCACGTTTTTCGCTCGGGCCCCAGCTCCATCCCGGAGGCACCATGAAACACCGCTCCTATCCAACACTTGCGGCAGCCGCAGGGCTCACGCTTGTGTTGTCTGCTTGTGGCTCGGGAGGCACGTCCTCGGGCGCCAGTGGCGGTGAACCGGCCACGGACGGGACCTTCCGTTTCGCCCTGCAGGCCGATCCGGGCGCACTCAACCCGATCATGTCGGCCTCTCAGGCAACCGCCGAGTTGTCTCGTTTGGCCTACGACTACCTGATCTACCAGGATCCCGATACCAGCGAAGTCGGACCGTGGTTGGCGGAGAAGTGGGAAGAGACCCCGACCTCGGCGTCCTTCACCATCCGTGACGGGGTGACCTGTACCGACGGATCGACGCTGACTTCCCAGACCGTCGCGGACAACATCAACTTCGTGGCCAATCCGGACAACGGTTCACAGTTGCGCGGGTCCTCCGTTCCGACCGGTGCCACAGCAACCGCCGATCCGGCAGCGCGCACCGTCACGGTGACCACTGCGGCGCCGAGCCCGTTCCTGCTTCTCAACGTCGGTCGACTGCCGATCCTGTGCGAGGCTGGGCTGAAAGATCCGACAGCATCGAACAAGAAGTCGCTCGGCACCGGCATGTTCGAAGTCACCGAAGTCGCCGCCAACGACCACTACACGTTCCAGCGACGTGATGGCTACAACTGGGGCCCCGACGGCACCGCTTCCGATACCCCCGGCGTCCCCAAGACGGTCATCGCCGCCATGGCACCGAACGTGAGCACCGCCGCAAATCAGCTTCTCTCGGGTGAACTCAATGCAGCTCCGATCGCCGGGCCGGACAAGGACCGCGTCGCGGCAGCCAATCTGGACTCGGTTGGCCGGCCGGTACCCGCAGGCCAGATGTACTTCAACCAGATCGCCAGCAACCCCACCAGTGATCCGGCAGTGCGCAAGGCGCTGATCCAAGCGGTCAATCTCGACGACCTCACTCAGGTCATCACCGCCGGAAACGGGGTCCGGGCAACCAGTCTCGTCGCCGTCGAACCGCGCGCCTGTGTCTACGACTCTGTCGCAGGCAACATTCCGGACTTCGACCTCACAGCTGCAAAGGCAACACTGGACGGCGCTGGTTGGACTGCCGGCGCTGACGGCAAGCGAAGCAAGGATGGCAAGCCGCTCAATCTCCGCCTCGTGTACGACGGCACCGACGATCCCCGCAACGCGGCGGCAGAACTTGCTCAGTCGGCGTGGTCCGAACTCGGCGCAAACGTCGAGGTGACCGGGGGTGACTCGAACAAGATCATCGACGTCATTCTGAGCGGCAAGGACAACTCTGCCTGGGACATCGCCTGGGTCCAGATCAACTCCTCGCTGCCCAGCACGTTCACCGCATACTTTGCCGGGCCGGTTCCCGCAGCAGGCAAGAATTTCGGATCGGTCAGCAACCCCGCCTACGAAGCAGCAGCCACCAAGGCTTCCGGTCTGACCGGTAGCGACGCTTGTGACGCTTGGGCCGACGCCGAGTCGGAGCTCACCAAGACGATCGCGGCCGTGCCCTTCGCAGATTCCGTCATGAACGTGTACTTCAACAAGGCCGGACTCTCATTCGGTAAGACGCTCACCGGTTCTGCGTTGCGTCTCTACCAGTAAGTCGTTTTCCCGCTCAGCATCTCTTCCCGCCCTGCATCTGTTCCCGCCCTCCGGAAAGACAGCCCATGAGTCAAACTATTGAAGCCGCGAAACCAGAAGCGGCGCCTCAGGCTCGAGCAAAGTGGCTCGAGTCCGACAGCTGGCCCGCATATCTTCTGCGTCGTTTCGGCACCTTCGTGATTTCACTCTGGGCGCTGGTGACTGCGGCGTTCCTGATGCTCCAACTGATTCCGGGCGACCCGGTTCGGTTGGCTCTGGGAATGAACGCACCGGTCGAACTGGTCGAGACAACGAGGTCTCAGCTCGGTTACGACCTTCCCTTGTGGCAGCAGTACTTCCGATTCGTCGGCGGGTTGCTGAGCGGGAATCCCGGTGACTCGATCACCTTGAGGACTCCGGTCTTCGAGGTGATCGCGTCCCGCCTACCGGCAACACTCGAACTGGCTGTACTCACAGTGGTCACGGTGCTGCTACTGGGCATTCCGATCGGCCTCATCTTCGCTGCACTGACCCGCAACGGTCGACGACGCGGAGTCGAGATCGGTTACACCGCAACGTCGGGCACCATCGCCGTGATCCCCGAGTTCATGTTCGGTACGGCGCTGGTCTACCTCTTTGCCGTCACGTTCCCTGTTCTGCCCGTCGCCGGCCGAGGTGGACCGGAAAGCTACATCCTCCCGGTCGCGGCCATGTCGATCGGTGCCATCGCCTCGATGTCGCGCATCGTCCGTGCAGAGGCACTCGGAGTGTTGGACATGGACTACATCCGTACGGCGCGCGCCAAGCGAATGCCCGTGGCACGAATCTACTTCCGTCATGCAATGCCCAACCTCATGACGTCGACGCTGACGCTCGCCGGACTCCTCCTGGGTGGTCTGATTGCCGGCACCGTGCTCATCGAGAGCATCTTCGCCTGGCCCGGTATGGGCATGGCGCTGGTCAAATCCATCACCGAGAAGGACTACCCGCTCGCCCAGACACTGGTCGTGATCTACGGCGCCATCGTCCTTCTCATCAATTTCATCGTCGACGTGGTGCTCGCTCTCATCGACCCACGATCCACAATTCGGGAGAACTGAGTTGAGCACCTCACCTACGGCCCCCACTGCGGCCCCCAAGACGCCCCCGCGACGACACTGGATCGTCGGAACGTTCCGCACCCCATTGGGAATCCTGGCCCTCACCTTCCTGACCGCTCTGATCGCCCTCGTCATCTTCGGACCGATGATCTGGGGTGACGCCGCTGTCGCAGCCAACCCGAAGGCACTCTCTCAGGGACCGAGTTCCGAGCACATCTTCGGCACCGACGCCGGCGGGCGTGACGTCTTCGCCCGCACGATGACCGCCGCGAGACTGTCGGTGCTCATGGCTCTCGGAGCCGTCGCACTCGGTGTCACAATTGGCCTGATACTCGGTACGCTCCCGACGCTCGCTCCCCGCTGGGTCGGACGAATGGTCGTGGCATTCCTCAACTTCGCCATCGCATTCCCCGGACTGCTCCTCGCGATCTTCCTGTTGGTCGTTCTCGGACAGGGTGCGGGCAGCGCGGTGATCGCCATCGGTCTCGCCCTGGCCTCGCCGTTCGCGAGGTTGACGTACGCACTGGCTTCGTCGGTCAACGGACGCGACTTCATCGACGCAGCACGCATCCTCGGGGTCACCAAGCCGGGGCTGCTGTTCCGCCACATTCTCCCCAATATCCGTGAACCACTCATCGTCAATGCCAGCATCGCTGTCGGCAGCGGCCTGGTGGTCTTCGCCGGACTCTCGTTCCTCGGCTTGGGCATTCAGCCGCCTGCATTCGACTGGGGCCGGATGCTCAACGAAGGTCTGTCGAAGATCTTCGTCAACCCGGCCACCGCACTTGCCCCCGGCATCGCCGTCGTGCTCGCCGGCTTGACCTTCACGCTGCTCGGCGAGGCCATTGCTCGCGGCGCGGGAGTTCGCAGCCCGATCAGCAGTCGCCTGCCGAAGTGGAAGCCGATCAACCGGAAAACTGCCCAGGCCGATTCGGCGCCCAGTGACGAGGACGCAGTTCTCACCGTCCGCAACATGTCCGTCGCAGTCCCCGCGGGTGACGACTGGCGTCGCCCCGTCGACAACATCAGTTTTACAGTTCATCGCGGCGAAACCGTGGGCATCGTCGGTGAATCCGGCTCCGGAAAGTCACTGAGTTGCATGGCAATCGCGCAGCTGACCGACCACCCCACCGTGGTCGACGCCGGGCTCATCGAGTTCGACGGCACCGTGCTGATGAAGGACGGGAAGCGGCCGGACAACGCGGCTTCGCGCAAGGTTGCCCGCCAACTCGGCACACGTATGGCGATGGTGTTCCAGGATCCGATGTCGTCCATGAATCCGTCTCTCAAGGTCGGATACCAGGTCGCCGAGATCGGTTGGCTCCACGAAGGTATGAGCAAGGTCGACGCGAAGAAGGCGGCAGTCGAGCGACTGAACGCCGTCAAGATCCCCGACGCGCCCAGGCGTGCGAAGCAGTACCCCCACGAGTTCTCCGGCGGTATGCGTCAGCGCGCGATGATCGCCATGGGTCTGATGGGCAAGCCCGCTCTGATCATCGCGGACGAACCCACCACTGCGCTCGATGTGACCGTTCAGCGTGAGGTTCTCGGGCTGCTCCACGAGGTTCGCGAAGAAACCGGCGCCGCAATCCTTCTCATCTCGCACGATATGGCCGTCATCACCGGCATGTGCACCCGTGTCCTGGTCATGTTTGCCGGCGAAATCGTCGAAGACATCGCAGTCGACGATCTGATCGCCGGTCGTGCAAAGCATCCGTACACCCGCGCGCTGATCGCCGCGGTCCCCACCATGAGCACCGATCGCGACAAGCCGCTTGCCACCGTCGACGAAGCCTGGCAGGTGGAGAGCCTCGACGCCGAGGAGAGCACCGCCGACATCGAGTTGGAAGAACTGTTGGCTGTTGCAGAGGAGATCCGATGAGCAGGCTCGAATTCCGTGACGTCAACGTCCACCTCGGTAGCGGTTCGAAAGAATTCCACGCCGTCAAGAACATCAATCTCGACATCCCCTCCGGATCGGTGGTCGGTCTCGTCGGTGAATCGGGTTCCGGAAAGTCGACACTGGCGCGAGCAACTGTCGGGTTGGCCGAGCCCAGTTCCGGCCAGATCCTTCTCGACGGTGTGGACGTCGCTCACGCCCGCGGCGCGACGGCTCGTCTGCGCCACCGGATCCAGATGGTCTTCCAAGATCCGTACTCGTGCCTCGACCCGCGAATGACCATCGGCCAGTCACTCGCCGAGGCGCTGCGGTCCACCGAGCGTCGTGACAAAGCTCGCCGCAGCCGCGGCGACCGCGCTGCCGAGGTGGCTCGACTCCTCACCACCGTCCAACTGCCGGTGGAGAAGGCGCACGAATACCCGTCGTCGTTGTCTGGTGGTCAGCGCCAACGCGTTGCCCTCGCGCGGGCTTTGGCAGCCGCACCGGCAGTTCTGCTTGCAGACGAAATCACCTCCGCTCTGGACGTGTCCGTGCAGGGCGCGGTTCTGAATCTGTTGGTGGATCTGCAGAAGCAGCTAGGTCTGACGGTTCTGTTCGTCAGTCACAACCTGGCGGTGATCCGCTATGTCTGTGACCACGTCGCAGTCATGCTCGGCGGCGAGATCGTCGAACACGGGCCGGTTCTCGACGTGATCGATTCGCCCAAGGAGCCGTACACGGCAAAGCTGTTGTCCGCGATCCCGACCTTCGGGGAGCCGATGTTCCAATGACAACGCCGACCACTCTCGACTCCCCCGCTGCCGTAGCCCGTGCCGAAGAACGTCGTTCGGCGAGAATCCAGGATTACGCGTCCGTGGTTACACCGACCAGCATCGCCGTCTCGGCGTCGGGACGCATTGCATACGTACGTACCGAAGCGAATCCGGCCGCGGATACCAACGAGCACTCGATCTGGTTGGCTTCCCCGCAACTACAGCTCACCGCGGGACCTGCCGACACCTCGCCGGCATGGCATCCCGTTTCCACGCTGTTGGTCTTCGTTCGGCCGGATTCCTCGGGCACACCGCAACTGTGGAAGGTCGACGCCACCGGCGGGCCCGCCGTTCAGATGACCACCACGGCGCAGCTCCCGCTCGGCGCTGGGGCACCAGTGTTCTCTCCCGACGGTGCTCGAATCGCCTTCAGCGCCCCGGTCGACCGCACTGCCGCCGGATCGTCACACCTCTTGGTGGCGAAACGCCTCAACTACAAGGTCGACGGATCCGGTGTCCGGGGCAGCGTTCGGGCGCACTTGTTCGAGTTCGATCTGGCCGCCGGCTCGCTTCGGCAACTGACGGACGGCGATTGGGACGCTTCGCATCTCGCGTACAGTCCCGACGGCACCGAACTTGCTTTCACCGCGGCGATGGACGGCCATGCCGATCTGACACGGGCGAGCTCCGCGTGGACCGTATCGCTGACTGATCTCGCCTCGGCTCCGCGGATGCTGGGGCACGCACGCGGCATCGCCGGACCACTGACGTGGACACCTGTCGGCGACGCCGTCGTAGCAGTCGGTTGGCACACGCCGATCATTCACAACAACGAACTTCTTGTCCTGCACCGCGACCAGCGAGTGGAAGACCGCAGTCTGACATCCGCACTCGACCGAAACGTCATGCCTGGCGGGACCGGTTATCCCGGTGGCGCACCGCGTTTCACCGCCGACGGCGACATCGTCTTCTGCATCCGCAACCACGGCTCCACCGAACTGCACAAGGTCGATTTCGGATCAGGCTCCGTCTCACCACTTCTCACCGGAGAACAGACAGTGGTCTCCGGTCTTGCCCTGACCTCTGGGAAGGCCGTCGTCGCGCTGGCAACGGCGACGTCCTTCGGTGAGGTCGCCGTCATCGACCTCGAGACTCGTGCAGTCGAAACCGTCACCGAATTGAACACGGAACTGACAACTTCCGTCGCGTTTCCAGTCGCCTCCGAGCGTTGGTTCGACATCAGCGACGGCACCCGTGTTCAGGGTTGGATCCTGCGCGACCCGAACGTCACGGGCGCCGGTCCGCTGGTTCTGGACGTCCACGGCGGACCACACAATGCCTGGACCGGTACACCCACCCCGATGCACGCGTACCACGCGGAACTGGTCGCGCTCGGATACACGGTCTTGATGATCAATCCGCGGGGAAGCGACGGCTACGGCAACAAGTTCTTCGACGGTGTGCGTGACGGTTGGGGTGAGGCGGATCGCGCCGACCTGCTCGAGCCGGTCGAAACCCTTGTCGCCGAAGGGATGGCCGATCCGAAGCAACTGGTGCTCACGGGCTACAGCTACGGCGGATTCATGACGTGCGCCCTGACGTCCGTCACCGATCGGTTTGCCGTCGCAGTCGCTGGCGGCCTTGTCTGCGACATCGCGAACACGGCGGGCCCCTCGGACGAAGGCATCTTGCTGCAGACGGTCGAATTCGACCCGCAGTCATCTCGGGTACAGGAACTTTCGCCGCTGGGGCGAGTCTCCCAGGTGACGACACCGACACTGATACTTCACGGCGGTAGCGACGTCCGCTGCCCGGTCAACCAGGCAGAACAGTGGTTCGGTGGACTGCGTTTGGCCGGCACCCCGACCGAACTGGTGGTCTTCCCGGACGCGTCGCATGCCTTTGTGCTGACGGGTCGGCCCTCCCACCGTCTGGATTACAGCACCCGTCTCGTCGACTGGATCGAACGTCATCTCTCGCCTACGCCGGCACTGACCACGGTCGATCCCGACTACTGGCAGTACCGACTCGACACCCTGAGCGCGAAGTACGGGGTACCCGGTGCCTCGCTCGGAATTCTGACCACTACCCGCAGCGGTTTCGACCGCACCGTGGTGACGTCCGGTGTCGTCAGTACCCGCACCGGTGTCGCGGCCACTCCCGACACGTTGTTCCAGATGGGTTCGATCAGCAAGGTCTGGACGGCCACCCTGATCATGCAACTCGTCGAAGAAGGATTACTGGACCTCGACTCGCCTGTCCGGAACATTCTGCCCGACTTCGCAGTTGCCGACGCGGTAGCCACTGAAACGGTCACCACTCGCCACCTGTTGACTCACACCAGTGGCATCGACGGTGACGTCTTCATCGACGGCGGACGCGGCGACGACTGCGTCGAGCGATACGTCGCAGCCCTGACATCGACGGTGCAGCTCTTCGCACCAGGTACCGATTGGTCGTACTGCAACACCGGCTTCGTCATCGCCGGACGAATCATCGAGGTTCTCCGAGGCAAGAGTTGGGACGCGGTTCTGCGTGAGCGGATCATCGAGCCGCTCGGCCTGACCAAGACCACGACCTTGCCCGAGGAGACGGCACTGCACCGCGCTGCGGTCGGGCATGTCGGCGGTGCCGACAATCTCGCGCAGACACCACAATTCCTCATCCCTCGCTCGATGGGCCCCGCCGGTCTCATCAACAGCACCGCCGAGGACCTTCTCCTGTTCGCGCAGGATTCGATGCGCGAGGATCCGATTCTGCTTCAGCGGTCCACCCATCTGGCGATGCTCGAGGAGCGCCGCCAGATCGGAGACGTGTCGTCTGCAGACATCATGGGAACCACGTGGCTGCTGCACAATTGGGACGGGGTGCTGGCGCATGGTCACAACGGTGGAACCCTCGGACAGCAGTCCTTCTTGCGGGTGGTCCCGTCCTGCGGCATTGCGGTAGTCCTGATGGCCAACGGCGGTGCGATGGACGCTCTCTCGGGCGACCTTCTCACCGAAGTGATCGGTTCCATCGGCGGCGTCGCCGTGACACCGGCATTTTCCCCTGGAGACCCCGCCACCCGCACCACGTCCTCACCTGAGGAACTCGATGCGCTGTGCGGTCTGTACCGCGATGCTGCTGCCGATTTCGTCCTGGAAAGAACCGAGAGTTCCCTGACCGCCCGCCGCACCGATCACATCGACCCTTCGGTCAACGCCGAAAGCGCAGAGTCCGTCTCTCTCAGCCTGATCGAAGTTCACCCTGGAGTATTCGCGACCCAACTACCTCAATCAGCGGGTTGGATCCGGATCACTTTCTCCGACACCGGGAGTACACAATTGCTACACGTCGGAAGCCGCGCGTATCCGCGAGTGAACAACCGATGACCATTCTCCGCGATCTGGCCGAGCGCCAACTTCCTCAGATCCTCGAGGACGCCATCGCGCTCATCGAAGTCGAGTCGCCGTCGCACGATCTCGAAGCTGTTGCCCGCAGCGCGAAGTGGACGTCAGACCTTGTCCACGAACGACTCGGAGTGACACCGGAGTCGATAGTGACGGAAGGCCGAACCCATCTGGTGACCCGTTTCGGCAGCTCACCGACGCGGCTGATGCTGCTCGGTCACCACGACACCGTGTGGCCGATCGGAACCCTGACGCGCCTAGCCGCAGCGGTCACCGAGGGCGTACTTCGAGGTCCGGGTGGCCTCGACATGAAACTTGGTGTCGTTCAGGCAATCCACGCCCTCGCCATCGTCCGAGAGTTGCACGGCGACGATGCACTCGACGGAATCACACTCCTGGTCACCGGTGACGAAGAAATCGGTTCGCCCACGTCGCGGTCACTGATCGAGAAACTCGCGGCGGGCGCGGTACTGGTTCTCGAGGCCGGCGGTGACGGCGGCGAACTGAAGACTGTCCGCAAGGGAGTGTCGCTGTATCGGATCCATGTTGCCGGTCGCGCCGCGCACGCCGGGCTGGAGCCGGAAAAGGGCATCAACGCTGCAGTAGAACTGGCTCGTCTCGTGATCGCGATCAACGACTTGTCCTCGCCTGCGCAGGCAACCACCGTCACCCCGACCGTCATTTCGGCCGGAACCACCACCAACACCGTTCCGGCAGAAGCCTTTGTCGATGTGGACGTGCGCGCAACCAGCGCTGCCGAGCAGGAACGGGTCGATGCGAATATCCGAGCCCTGCAGGCAATCCACCCCGAAGCCGTAGTCACGGTCTCGGGTGGCGTCAACCGTCCACCTCTCGAAGCGACGATGTCCGCACCGTTGCTGGCGTTGGCGGAACGTGTTGCGCTCGAGCATGATCTGACTCCTCCCGTCGGGCTCGCCGTAGGCGGAGCCTCGGACGGAAACTTCACTGCCGGTATCGGTATCCCCACCCTCGACGGCCTCGGTGGCGTCGGCGGCGGTGCACACGCCGAGACCGAGCATGCGCTCGTGTCCGCTATCGCCCCGAGGACGGCGTTGGTTGCGGGCCTTATTCGTTCGATCACGTTTGAAGGGGGCCCTCGTGTCGAAAAGCAAAGCGGTTGAGTTTCGAGAGCTGGTCGACAATCGCGAAATAGCCGATCTATCCGCGGTTTTCGATGAGATCTGGGCTACCAGTCCCGGACCGGCTCATTTCGGCACGGCGATGTTGGTTGCGCTTCATCACGGTGGTCACTACGTGGTGGGAGCCTTTTCCGAAGGCGAAATGATCGGTGGTTGTGTCGGATTCTTCGTCGAGCCTCTCGGCGAGGTTCTGCACTCACACATCGCCGGAGTACTACCGGGACACGCAGGCAAGGGAATCGGCCGCGCCCTCAAGCATCATCAGCGAGACTGGTGCATCGAGCGCGGTGTCAGGACGATCCGGTGGACCTTCGATCCACTGGTCGCACGAAATGCTTATTTCAACATTCAGCGTCTCGGTGCCGCACCGACCGAATACAACCCGGATTTCTACGGTTCGATGGCAGACGGCATCAACGCAGGCGACGCCAGCGATCGTATGCTCGTCAGTTGGGATCTCGACGTCGATGGATCTCCGAGTTCTGCTGTGGCCGTGAATGATACATTCAAGGTGCTTCAACCCACCGAGGACGGTACGCCTCGAATGCTCCCGATCCCACCCGACTGCATCGATATCGCAGTCGGAATACCCCGAGACATCGAGCATCTGAGAACAGTCGACCGCGCCTCTGCCTTTGCCTGGCGACACGCGCTTCGCGAGTACCTCGAACCACTGATCGCCTCGAAGGAATGGCAATCGACCGGCTTCGACCCCAGCGGCTATTACACGTTCACGAAAATCTGCGAGACAACCGGAGAAGAGCAAGTCCATGCACATTGAGTCCGTCGAATTGCGCGAACTGCGCATCCCTCTCGTCTCCCCCTTCACCACGTCATTCAGCACCCAGCTCGAGCGCAACACCCTCGTCCTGAAGGTGAGCGGTACCACCGACGGCCCTAACGGCCCGGTGGAGACGGTCGGCTGGGGCGAGTGCGGCTCGCTCAGCGATCCGTACTACAACTCCGAATACACAGCTGGTGCGCGGGCGATGCTTCGCGAGTATCTCGTTCCGACGCTACGTAAGTCGCAGTCGGATCAACCGCTCACCGCCGAGACTGTCGGCAGCGTACTTCACCACATCGTGGGTCACCAGATGTCCAAGTCGGCTATCGAAATGGCAATTCTCGATGCTGAATTGCGCGCTCGCGGACAGTCTTTCGCTCGGTACCTCGGTGCCACTCGCACGCGAGTTCCCTCGGGAGTGTCCGTCGGCATCCAGGACAGCATCCCTCAGCTGCTCGAGACCGTCGGCAACTATCTGTCGCAGGGGTACGTGCGAATCAAGCTGAAGATCAAGCCGGGCTGGGACATCGCTCCCGTGGCTGCGGTGCGCAAGGAGTTCGGCTACGACGTTCCTCTACAGGTCGACGCGAATGCCGCGTACACCCTCGTCGACGCGCAGTTGCTCCGTCGCCTGGACGAATTCGCACTGCTTCTCATCGAACAGCCGCTGGCCGAGGACGATTTGGTGCAGCACGCCAAGCTCGCCCAGTCCCTCTCGACTCCGATCTGCCTCGACGAGTCGGTCGAGTCGGCCAAGGATGCGGCGGATGCCATCACGCTCGGTGCCGCTTCGGTCATCAACATCAAGCCGAGCCGTGTCGGTGGATATCTGGAAGCCAAGCGCATCCACGATCTCGCCTCGGCACACGGTATCGCGGTGTGGTGCGGCGGAATGCTCGAGACCGGAATCGGCCGCGCCGCCAACGCGGCCCTCGCGGCGCTGGACGGGTTCACGCTGCCCGGCGACATCTCGGCGTCCGATCGCTTCTACAAGGAAGACATCACCGAACCGTTTGTCATCGAGGACGGCCACATCGCCGTGCCGCAGGGACCGGGCTTCGGTGTGACTCCACGTGAAGACGTCATGGATCGCTTCACGGTCGGAACCGAGACTCTGTAGGTCCACACAGTCACGCAGCAGCCACCTCCACTTCACCCGGCGGAGGTGGCTGTTCGTCGTTTCTGTCGGTAGGGAGGTGCATAGTGATTCGGACATGACGTTCTGCACCGAAAGGCCCCCGATGAGTAGCTGGTCCGATCGCCCGATCTGCGCGTTCGACCTCGAGACCACGGGGCGGGATCCGTCGACCGCTCGCATCGTCAGTGCCTGCGTCGCGGTCATCGACGGTTCGAATGTCGAAACACGCACGTGGTTACTCGATCCCGGCGTCGATATCCCCGCCGACGCTTCGGCTATTCACGGAATCAGCACCGAGTACGCGGCGCGGCACGGCCAGAACTACGCCGAGGGCTACGAAGAGATTCGCGATGCTCTGCACAATTCCTGGGCGCGCGATCACGCCGTCGTGGCGTTCAATGCCTCCTATGATCTGACGGTCATGCATGCCGAGGGTCTGCGCATCGGCAAGCCCGCATTCGTTCCCGGGTTGGTGATTGATCCGTACGTGATCGATCGGGCGATGGATACGTTCCGCAAGGGCAAGCGAACGCTTGCGGCTGTGTGCGAGCACTACGGAATTTCATTGGAGTCGGCGCACGAAGCCGAGGCCGATGCCAAAGCGGCGGCGGCGTTGGCCCGCGAGTTGGCCGTGCGGTTCCCCGACCTCCTGGGGCTCGATCTCATGGTCGATCAAGCCGATTGGCACGCCGAGCGCCAGCGTGATTTCGCCGAGTACCTACTCAGCCAGGGCCGGGATGTGGGAGACGTCAACGGTCAGTGGCCGATTCGCGTTATCGCCTGATCCGGGCAATCGAGTACGCCGTCAGTCGGGAGTCACGATCGCGAAGTTCTTGTCGCCGGGATCCAACACCGCGGCAAGTCGCGCCAGAACCGACTCGTCCCCGGTGAGCGCGATGCCGGCATCGGCAAGCCCTTCGGCGGACAATCCGCCGAGAGCCAAGGCAGGCAGCGATCGTTTGGTCGTGGACAGGATCGCGTCCGCAGGATCCTTTTGACTGTGCGCACTGTAGGTCAGGACTCCGTTGGCGAGCCGCAATCGGTAGCGTTCGTCGACATCGGTCAGCACGACGTCGATGGACAGTCGTTCATTCCAGGCACTCGGACCGTCAACTTGAATCGCGATGGCGTCGAACAACATTGCAGGTGTCAGCTGCGCGATGACATCCGGGGCGGTGGTTTCGGTGGGGGTGCCGAACTGGCCATCACGCAGTTCTGTGGTACCGGAGAGATACCAGTTGCGCCAGGTGCCGTTCTCCGCACCGTAACCGAGCTGTTCGTAGGTGTCGGCCAACAGCGCTTTGGCTCCTGCGTGACCAGGCTCCGAGAACACGACGTGATTGAGTACCTGTGCGACCCAACGGTAGTCGCCGGCGTCGAACGAATCACGCGCTTTGGTGACCACTGCGTCGGCGCCACCCATGAATTCGACGTACCTAATGGATTGCTCAACCGGAGTGTGTTCCCACAGACTGGCCGGGTTGCCGTCGAACCAACCGAGATAGCGTTGATAGATCGCCTTCACATTGTGGCTGATCGAACCGTAGTAACCTTTTGCGCTCCAGGCATTCTCGAGCGACGGTGGCAACTGGATCTCTTCGGCGATTTCAGGTCCGGTGAGACCTTTGTTGATCATGCGCAGAGTCTGATCGTGGACGTAGGCGTACAGATCACGCTGCGTGGCAAGGAATTCGACGACGCGGTCGTTGTCCCAAGTCGGCCAGTGGTGCGAGGCGAAGACAACTTCGACGTCGTCACCGAACATGTCGATGGTTTCGGTGAGGTACTGCGCCCAACCGTGAGGATCACGCACAACAGCGCCGCGTAAGGTCAAGAGATTGTGGAAGTTGTGGGTGGCGTCTTCGGCGGCACACAGAGCTTTGAAGCCGGGGAGGTAAATCAACATTTCCGACGGCGCTTCGGTATCGGGTGCCATCTGGAAGATCATGCGGACACCGTCGACGGTCTCTTCGTGTCGGGTGGTGGTGACGGTATCGGTCGGCGCGATGAGAGTGACGGTTCCGACCGACACCGTCTGTCCCAGACCTCCACCGACTTGTCCCTGCGGACCCCTGGCCAGCGCGGCACCGTACATGTAACCCGCACGTCGTCCCATCGCGGTACCCGCATACACGTTTTCGGAGACCGCGTGCTCGACGAACCCCTCCGGTGCAAAGATTTTCACGCTCCCGCCGTCGACTTCCTCCTGCGTGACGAATCCCTTCACACCACCGAAGTGATCGACGTGTGAGTGGGTGTAGACGATCGCCTTGATCGGCCGATCTCCCCGATGTTGTCGATAGAGTTCGAGCGCCGCCTTACCCGTTTCGGCAGACAGGAGGGTGTCGATGACAACTACCCCCTCGTCGCCTTCGATGAAAGACGTGTTCGACAAGTCCATTCCGCGGACCTGATAGATGCCCGGGACTACTTCGAACAATCCGTCGATCGCGGCGAGTTTCGACTGCCGCCACAGACTGGGATTCACAGTCTCAGGTGCATCTCCTTCCAGGAACGAGTAGGTGTCGTTGTCCCAGAGAACTGTTCCGTCTTCGGCGGCCACCGCGTTCGGTTGACGGCGAGCAACAAGCCCGCGAGTGGCGTCGTCAAAATCCTGGGTGTCGGCAAAAGGCAGACTTTCGAGAAGCGCCTTCTGCTGACGAATGATGGTCTCGGATGCCGCGTTCGATGTCGTAGCCATACCGACATTCTGGCGTGCTGAGATCGTCCTCACCTCACCTTCTACGGGTGAATGATGTTCGTGACCAATGTGTCTGACCTGCGAGCGGAGAAACGCGCTTCCTTCGATCTGCGACGGCCTCGTGATCGACGCAGGCGGGGGTGTTGCAATCGCGGGTGTATCGGCGGATAGATCAAGCTCAGTGTCGATCCGAGCGTGAAGTAGCTGCGAAGCAGACGGAAGACAAGATACGCGGGAACGTACTTGACCGAACTCGGCCGCCAGACCAGGCACACGACGACCGTCATGATCATCGACATACCCAACAATGTCGCGACGATGGGTTGCCATTGCAGAGTCGTGAATGTCGATTGGAATGCGATTCCGGCGATACAGGCGAAAATGAGCAGTGGCGCCAGCATCGCTCGGCGTGCGGCGTTGACCAGGTTGAACGGCAACACGAACGTTCCGATCATCGTCTGCCGGTCCAGGAGCAGCGCCCGGTTGCGCGCAGCGAGGTGGTAGATACTGCGAAACCACCGGGTTCGCTGCTCGAGTAGGTGCGCGTAGGACGCCGGAGTCTCGCTGTAGTACACAGCTTTCGGATCCGCCACACTGTGGTAGCCGGCGGCGGTCAGCCGCATGCAAATGTCGGTGTCTTCGCCGTTCATCCCCTGCACCATGCCGCCTACCTTGATCAACTGGCTCCGCCGATAGACCGCGAACATCCCGGGAATGCCCATGACGCCCTGATACCCGTCGAGCGAGACCTGGAAGAAGCCGTGGCGCATGTACACCTCGATCAGGCGACACTTGTCGATCCAGGTCTTTTCCTCGCGCGGCATGGGGATCCCACCGACGCAGCCGACGCGCGGGTTCGCGAAATGTCGCATCGCTGTCTCGAGGCAACCCGGGCCGATGACAGTGTCAGCGTCGATCCTGGCTACGAACTCTTCGGTGATGTGGTCGATTCCCATATTGAGTGCGATTGCCTTGCCCGGTGTCGGGCAGTCGAGGACGGTACCGGTGATGAAGCTGCATTCGGCAATGATCTGTTCTGCGACTTCGTGTGTGTCGTCGGTGGAGGCATTGTCTACGACGTAGAGGTGGATCCGTCCCGGGTATGTTCGCGCTGCGGTGTCGACGGCAGCGATGGTAGCGCCGATATCGTGCGCCTCGTTGTGAGCCGGAACAAGAATTGCCGTAGGCGGCGAGAACTCGTGACCGCGCGACTTCCCAAGCGCACGTACTCCGAGCAGTGCCGTCGAGATCGCCAGGAGTTGCTGCATGAGGAAAACTCCGGCACCGATACCTCCTAGAATCGCCCAACTCTTGAGGAGATCGACGAGGTCGTACAGGACGTGCAATGCGATCGCGGCTCCAGCGATCGCCAGTACCAGGCATCCTGACAGTTTCAGGAACGCGCTCAGCGGTATTCGCGGGTCGAGTGGCAGCGGCCCCTGCGGGGGAAGTTGTGCTTGACGGAGGATGGTGTGCGGGAAAATCGCGAGGGCGATCAGCCCGGAGATCATCTGAGCACCGAAGACGGAGATGGAGATGATCCCGGCGTCGTGGAGCAACCACGCCGCAGTGTCGACCGCGACGCAGAACAACGCGTACTTACCCAGCAAGGAGAAGGCGAGGAATACTCTGCGCCAGATGTTCGAGTAGGCGCAGAGTGCGTAGGTGAAGAAGAACATGATCAGAAACAGCCGCAGAGGGAAGACGACCTTCCCTCGTCCCTCTGAAAAGATGACCAGGTCTCGCGGCATGTCGGTCAATCCTGAATGCACGAGGAATGTTCGGATGCACATGGCGATGATCGACAGCCCGGCAAAGGTGATCAGAAATCCGTTGGTCCCGCTCGACGGCCGATCGACGGCGTAGTCGGCCGGCGCGCTGTCGACAGACCGGAAATGATCGACCAGCGCACGGTCCTCGTCAGGAGCACGCAATGCGTCAGTCATCGCATTCCCCCACTCACCGGGGTCCGTTCGCACGTGCCGGAGCGCCGGGACCCGTTGTGCCGTCGGCGTTCACGATGACGCTGCCCTGAGCCGTCATCAGTCGAGCGGATTCCGTCCCGAACGGCGGTACCGGAATTTTACCGGGTTCCCCGACAAATTGAATGGCGAGTCCCCCGGCACCTGTTGTACTGGTGGCAGTTTCGACCACCATTCCGTCGTCGAACGAGGAAATGTCGAGGGTGGATTGCTCAGCGCCTGCCAGAATTCGTCCATTGTCGATGCGCACCGGTGGATTCACTTCCGGGCTTTGCCCGATCAGCACGAATGGCTGACCCGGTGCCGGTTGGGAATTCCAGAGAAACTCCGGGTCGTACCCATTCGGAATGAACTTCGTCAGCACCGGGACGACTGCGTTGAGTTCGTCCACTGCGCTCACGCTCGAAGCGTCGGGTCGATAAACGGCGAATCCTGGCGCAAGCGTCCGGGGTACGGCCGTGAATCCGATCCCGGGGTCATCACCGAGCACGAGAGCAGAAGATGTCTCGAGTTGCATCGGGTACGTGGTCACTCGCACATCGCAGCCACCCAGATCACGGTCACGCTGGATGCTGAGGGTCAGAGTGTTTTCCAGTAGCTGCGACGACGTCGGCAAAGCGATGACAGTCTCCACCGAGGTCGCGCGATCGAGGCGGCGACTGTCGACCAACTGATCGTTGAGTTGAACGTTGAGAATCCAGGTGAGGTCGTCGGGCGACGCCGGGAGTTGCATCCCGACCCGAACTGATTGCGGTAGACGCCCGCCGGGTAGATCGGCGAGTGAGTACCCGATGCGCCACCGATGGTTTTCGGTGACCTGCACGACGGACGTGTCACCGCCGAGTGCATCGAGAGCCACGTCGTTGCCGCTCAACGGTTTTGTCACGAGCGCTTGCGGATCGCTCCGTTCCGAATCAGCCGTGGACACAATCGGAGTCGTGAGGAATCTCGAAATCAAGTCACCGTTCGGTTGGGTCATCGCCACCACCGCTGTGCCCTGGGCCTTTCCGAGCGTGATGGACCCAGCTTGCCCTTCCGTGGCAGACCAGCCCTGATCGACGAGTGCGTCCGTCGGGCCCACCATCACTACGTTTTCATCGCCTTCGCCTGGCAACCGGTCCGAGTACGTCACCTCGTACCCTGCTCGGGTCAACGCGATTCCCATTTGTGCTGCGGCTGTTCGCCACTGGTCACTCTGATCGACCAGGACCACGGTGAGACGACGATCCCAGGAGACGACGGCGTCGCGAACTGTGTGTACAGGTTCCGACAAGGCCGCTTCTACGACGCTGGTGGGATCCAGGTGCACCTGCATTCCGGCCGCATGGTCGGGTGTGCAGGTCCGATTGTCGAGGGTCCCTTGTACCTGCACCTGTACGCGCACCTGTCCGTCGCTCGACAACTGCCCCGGAACATCGACCATGACGTCCAATCCGGTTTCCCCCGTGTTCAACTCACTCTTGTAGACCTGCTGACCGTCCATCCTCACGATCAGGAACACGACACTGTCCCGGGCCACCTGCGACGTCCCGGTCAATCGCAGTCGGGTCTGTTCCCGCGCCGAATCGACCGGGAAGGTGACGTCGAAACTCGTCGACGGCGAATCGTCGGTGAGCCAGACGCCGTCGTCGAATCCCGCTCCCGACAGCGACTTCGTGTAGTGACGATCCGCCGGAACATCGAGGCTGTTGTCGTCGACATCGCGCGTGAACCACAACGGCCGCACGAACACGAAAACCAGCAAGAGTACGACGGCAGCCGCAAGTACCCACCATGCAGATCGTGGAACCGAACGCCCACGTTCCCCCGGAAAGTATTCGGGCTCGGAATCTTTCGCTCCCGAGCCCGGAGTGCCATCAGGCGGATCTACGGCCGGGCCATCTGTGTCGTCGTTCATGCATCGGCTCCTGCGGCAGATGATCTCCTTGCGCTGTTCCAGTACGAGGTGGACGGGATTCGGCTCACGTCGACCCGATCTGCATACTTCTGTGCGATTTCCACCGACTCCTGCAGCAGTCCGGCGTCCAGCCGAGTCGGCTCCAGACCGAGGCCGAGCAAGTGATCATTGCGTGCACTGAGCAGATTTTCATCAGCCTCGGCACGGGGGTTCGGGACCTCACTGATGCGCGCGCCGATCGACTCGGCGACCAGGCGTGCCAGATCGGAGACGCGGTGAGTCTCGGTCACCTGATTCATCACGCGTACCCGTCCGTCGACGGCGTCCCCGGATTCTGCGGCTAATCGTATGCACCGCACGGTGTCACGAATGTTGATGAAGGCCCGAGTCTGCCCTCCGGTCCCGTGCACGGTCAAGGGATGACCGAGCGCCGCTTGAACCAGAAAGCGGTTCAGCACCGTTCCGAAATCACCGTCGTAGTCGAAGCGGTTGACCAAACGGGAATCGAGCGCAGTCTCGTCCGTCTGTGTGCCCCAGACGATGCCCTGGTGGAGGTCGGTGATCCGCACGCCGTCGTTGCGCGCGTAGAACTGGAACAGCAACTGGTCCAAGGACTTGGTGAGGTGGTAAACGCTACCGGGCGCCGTCGGGTACAGAATTTCGCGTGAATGAAGATGTCCGTCTCGGTCCGGGTAACTCACGGTCAGATAGCCTTCGGGCAGATCTACCGGCACCGACTCGTATCCGTAGACGCCCATCGTCCCGAGATGAACTACATGGGCGTCGAGGCCGGTCTGAACCACCGCGGCAAGCAGGTTGTGAGTTGCGTTGAGATTGTTGTCGACGGTGTAGCGCTTGAGTTCCGGCGATTTCATCGAGTACGGAGCAGCGCGCTGTTCCGCGAAGTGCACGATCACCTCCGGACGAACCTTGCTGAGGACATCGAGTAAGACGTCGTACTCGTGGGCCAGATCGAATTCGACGACGTCGATTCTTCGGCCGGTCACTTCCGACCAGGCCCGCACACGCTCGGAGAGAGTCGAAATCGGGGTAAGCGACTGCACCCGCAGTTCATCGTCGATTCGACGACGAACAAAACTGTCGACGATGGTCACCTGATGCTCGTGCGCCGAAAGATGCAGAGCGCTCGGCCAACCGCAGAATCCGTCACCACCGAGTATCAGTATGCGCATGGTTCTCCCTTACTTCCGTGGAGGACAGGTGTCACTCATGCAGGCGGTTCTCGCATGCTTCACCTGTAGCCCGGATCCCGATGCCGAATTCGATGCCATGACCACATCGTCAGTCTGTAGTGCCAAGATCGCATGCACTTCACCTACTACGGGTGAACATCAAGTGCAGGAGCGTCCATGCGGCAGTAGGCACGGATCTCGAGGGTATGGTCATCTCGTATTCCCAAGCACAACACGAGGCAAGTTCAGGAACGGCCTTATTTGACGACTGTTGTTGTGCCGCAACTCTATACCGAGACATGGTTCGAGGATCGTGTGGAGTTCGATGACGAAGCTGAGGATGTGGTTGGAGTGACGATTTCCGAGAACCTGGCCAGGGATGCGTATCTGTACGCCTATTCGATCGACGAGGCGTACAAGTTCCTGTTCGAGACGACCATCGAGCCTGGGCGCGCTGTAAACGAGTTCCAACTGTTGCGAGACCTGGCAGATGACACCTATACAGCCCACCCCTCGATCAACAACGACACGCTGCACCTGCAGGGATGGTTCGATGTCGGTGCCGAACCTGTGGTTGTGACCGTCCCGGACTTCGACGAGGGGCGGTACTGGATCCTGCACACGATGGACCTCGGTCATTACACCAACGCCATGATCGGATCTCGAACACGGGGTGCGCGAGGAGGACGCTTCCTGTTCGCCAGTGGTGTGTGGGACGGTGACATTCCGGACGGGGTCGACGAGGTTGTGCGCTCCGAGTCCGATCTGATCAAGGTCATGGCCCGCATCATGACTACCGGCGGCGACGACCTAGAGGCGGCCCGAAACCTCCAGGACCAGTGGAAGTTGGAAACGCTGTCGGTGTTCCTGGGGGCGTGCGGCCCGGGGCAACCAATCCGCGACTATCCCGATCCGAAATCGACGAACTGGCTCGCGCGCACCAACTTCGTCCTGGCTGCCGGTTCAATGGCCCGAGCCGATGCGGAATGGCTGACGAAGTACCACGACATCGGTCTGGAACCGGGGAAAACTGAATTCACACCTGAGCAACTGGATGCCGCCGAGCGCGGAGAGCAGCTTGGGATGGCACATATCCGTGATCTCGCGCCTGAGATGACGAACGCGGGAAAGCTCCTGGGCACGCGGGCCGACCTTCAGGACGGGCCGCGCGATTTCTTCGCCGAGGGAACGTACCTCGGCCAGTGGGGGCTGCCACCGGTCGAGTCGGTGTACGTCAAGGTCGAGACAGGCTCCGACGGGCAACCGATCAACGGCGCGCATGGCAAGACGTACCGTGCGCGCCTTCTCCCTCCGGAGGTGAGCGAATTCTGGTCGTTCACCGTCTATGGTTCCGACGATCGCTTGATGGCGCACAATGCGATCAATCGTCACAGTCGCGGCGATCGCACGCTGATCATGGACGACGACGGTTACTTTACGATCGTGCTGAGCGCGGACGTCGACGCCAACGCAGAGAATCCGAACTTCCTCCCCATTCCGGAGAAAGACGCCTACCTCATCATGCGAATGTACGGCCCGAGCAAGGCCGTTCAGGACGGCGAATACCTGACACCGTCCTTCGACGTCACGTGATCGAGCGCCTCGACTGAAGTCACCGATGAATTGCCGACCGACATTCGACGCGTGATGGCCACCGATTGAAAACGGTTACCCCGCCGCGATCCTCGTCCCGACGGTATGGACGATCTGCACGTCCGGGTTCCACGGAATCAGTGCGTCGATCGATGCCTCCAGTTCATCCAGTGGGGGAAGGGTTTCCGGGCCGAGCACGTCGATGGTGGCGGTGCTGCCCTGCCAGGTGACATCGGTGACCTCGGCTCCCGGAGTGTCTGCGAGCCACTGTTGCGCCGCGCTCCCGATCTGCCTCGCCCACAACGACGACAGGGAGTTGCCGACCATCGGAATCGCGACGACGATCAACAGAGCGGCAAGCACGAGGTATGCCCGCCGCCGCGACGTCTTCAAGATCCCGGCGTCGCGCGCGTACCCAGCTGCGACGAACACGCCTGTCGCAGTGATGATCATGGCAACAACGTTCGATGCAAACAGTACAAACGCGCCCACCGCCAAACTCGGCGACCCCGAGCCGAGACAGACACCTACCACCGCCAACGGTGGGACAAGCGAAATTGCAATGGCGACACCGGGAAGTACGTCGCCGACATCCTTGCGCGCGATCGCGATGGCCCCGACCAAACCGGTCGCAAGTGCTGCCGTCAAGTCCATCAACGTCGGCGAAGTACGCCCAAGCACTTGGGAATTGGTCAGCACGTTGGAGGGATTCGGTAATACCTGAGCGAACGCGACACCCAATACGACGACGAGGCAGATACCACCGACGACATAGACCAGGCTCCGCCCGACCAAAGCGCCTTGGCCAGTTGTGATACCCAGCCCGACCCCGAGAATCGGCGTCGACAAGGGAGCGACGATCATCGCCCCGATGACGGTTGCCGTGGAATCGCCCACGACACCGGCCACGGCGATCACGGCAGACAGCGTCAGCATCACCCAGAAGGCGGATCGCTTCGAATCTCGGTCCCCCACCGAAAAATTGAGCTTTTCGTCGAGCTCCGCCAATGTGCGCCGTTGTGCTTGCGGAACCACTCCGTTCACGGTCGATACTCCGTCACACGCCGATACGGCGAGTGGTCTGCGCGGACCCTGCGACCCCGGTGAGCAACGAGACGATCGCGATTCCGACGACGAAGTAGATTGCGGCGCTGGCGACTCGCGATGCGGTGGTCGCTGCGATCGTGAACGGCCACAGCGCGGTGGCGATCGTTGCGAGGATTCCGATCCACGCGAAGAAGTTCGACGCACGTGGTGTCGACACCATCAACGCATGCAGAAGTGCGGTAGCGACCAGCGCTGCGATCGCGGCGCTGAGAGCAAGCGAGCCGGCTTGTGAATTCCCCGGCATCCGCTCCGGTGTGATGACCGGAGTGTCGAGGATTCCCCGCACGATCAGTAGTCCGACGACTGCGGCCAGGGCCGCGACGAGCGCAGTTGCGGCCCCGCCCGCCCACAGTCGTTGTGCATTGACGGCGGGAGTCGCCGGACTGTCTGGTTGGAACTGGCTCATCGAGAGACTCCTTCACCGATATCGGGTAGGGCTGTCCTTCCGAACTGTATGCGTTTCGGGACGGCCCACATTCACCCTCGACGGGTGAAAAGTACGGTGCTCTCGTCTCTTCGACGGTGCCGGGGCTACGCCGGGACGGGTGGCCACACCGGGGCAATGCTCCACGGGCGCGCCACCTCGAGCTGCGACGCAACCCGGATCAGCAAATCTTCACGCCCGAACGCACCGACCAACTGCACGCCGATAGGGACGCCGGCCGAGTCATGACCCATCGGCAAGGAAATCGCAGGCTGACCCGAACTGTTGAACGGACTGGTCAAACCGCTGTACCCGGCCGAATGCTCCCAGATCGACATGGGATTTGCCGTATCGAGCAGACCGAGCGGAGCTGCCGGTCGAGCCATCGTCGGCGTCAGCAACAGGTCGTGATCGACAAAGAACGCACCGATCACCTGGGCCGCCCGCTCGAGTTCCTGCAATGCCTTGACGACGTTCGTCGCACTTTCGGACTTCGCGCGGTCGTAGATCATCCGAGCCATCGGCTCGAGGTCGTCGTCGCGGATTGCGCGGTTCAGGGCCTCGAGTCGTTCGTCGACCTCGATCGTCATCGGAATGCCCATCAACACGGAAAGCCCGGCGGTGAGCGCATCGAGCGGAAAGTTTGGGGCACCCTCGGTCACATCGTGACCGAGTTCTTCGAGCAGGCCGGCAACACTGGTTGTGACGGCCGAGCACTCCGGGTCCACCGGGGTGCCATCAGGAAGAGTGTTACTCAGACCGATCCGCAACCGTCCGGGATCCGCACCCACGTCCTCGATGTACGGCCGCTTCGGCGCCAGGATCACGTAAGGATCACCGACAGTCGGCCCGGCGGAGAGATCGAGAAGCAGTGCAGTGTCGCGGACACTTCGGGTGAGTGCGTGATGAACACTCATCGGCGACGAGAACAGCGTGCGCGCCGGTGCCGTCGGAGTACGTCCACGGCTGGGCTTGAGGCCTACCAAGCCACAGGCCGATGCGGGAATACGGATCGATCCACCGCCGTCACTGGCATGGCCGCCGGGCACGATCCCGACGGCAACAGCTACAGCCGTGCCACCCGAAGATCCGCCGGGTGAACGATCAAGGGCATAAGGGTTGCGGGTAGGCCCGAACAGCGCAGGTTCGGTACTCGCATTCTTACCGAACTCCGGGGTGTTCGTCTTGCCGATGACAACCAGACCGGCCTCACGGTACCGCTCCACGAGCGTCGAATCTTTTTCTGCCACAGCATCGGCGAACAATCGAGATCCGTTGGTGCTCGGCAATCCTGCGACGTCCATGCCCAGGTCTTTGACCACGAACGGGACGCCGTGCAGTGGACCTTCCGGCAAGCCGCCTGATACCTCGTTGCGTGCCTCCTCGCGACGCTCACTGATCACCGCGTTGACTGCCGGGTTGCGCTCGTCGAGCCGGTCCAGGCTGAACTCGAGAACTTCCTTGGCGGAGACGTCGCCGCTCTTGATCGCCTCGGCCAGGCCGGTCATGTCGTTGTTGTCGAACAAATCCTGCATCGATGCCCTCATCACTCGTGTCGAACTCTGCCGATAGTGAGGTCCGTCATATCAACCATGGCGAAGGCGTAGCTTTGAAATTCCGCTTGGCGGGACCGGCCCACCGATTCAGCCTTACAGAATCAAGCCCTGCCGCCGCGCTTCCACAACTGCTTCGTGCCGACTGCGGACGTCGAGTTTTCCCATCAGATTCCGCATGTACGTCTTGATCGTTTCGACGCTCAGGGACAACCTCTCGGCTATCTCGGCATTGCGCAGTCCCAGAGCTACGTAGCCCATCACCTCCCGCTCGCGGGGCGACAGGACAACGGTGTTCGCGACTGGAGTGTTCGCGGAAGGTTTCGGCGACGCCAACGCCCGCAACTTTGCCTCGACGGCGAGGACCTGCGCGCTGAGAGCCATGTCCTCGAGGTTCGCCGCGATCTCGCCGAGCGCCAGGACGCTCTCGGTCAACCCTTCGGATATCTGGGCATCGCGATTCGAACCATGTTCCACCGCAGCGGTATCGAGCATCGCCACCCGACGATCCACCTCGTCGCGAATCTCGAATTCGCGGGCCAACGCGTACGACGATCGCATCATCGTCTCGGCGATCACGTCGCCGATCGGCAGGTTGGCGCGCAGTCCTGCGTAGATCGCTCCGCGAGTAACCCCGCGTACGACGATCGGGACTGCCATCAAGGATTCGATGGCTTCGGTGCCCACTTCGTAGTCGTAGTCATGGGTGATGTGCGACGAGTTCGCGTAGTCCTGCACCGCGCCCGGTCGTTGTTCTGCGATCGCACGACCACCGAGTCCGCATTCGGCGTCGATCTTCAAATTTCGCAGGATGTTGCTACGAGTCCCGACGTAGCCGGTGATGGTCAGCGACCGGTCGTCGACACAACCGCCGAACAGAACCGGCAACTCGGTTCGGGGGTGCAGTCGACGCAGTTCGGCGCGCAACGCGTCGTCGTCGCTCGGTCTCAGTACCCTGCTCACTCTCACCTCCACATACCCAATTCAGAGGGTAGCGGCACCTTTGACTGGGCAATAGCGTGCATCCAGGCCATTTGTAGTGCCGATCACAACTACCGTGACACCAACCGTGTCACGTCGCCTTCGGAGGAACCGTGTCTGTCTCGACAGCTTTCGCAGCCAACAACACCCCGCTCAGTCCGCTGCGCTTTCTCGAGCGCAGCGCTGCGGTGTTCCCCGATCGCACCGCCGTCATTCACGGCGACCGGACCTACACGTACCGAGAGTTCGGTGACGAGGTCGCAGCGCTGGCCCGCGTCCTGCGTCAACGCATTCAGCCCGGTGACCGCGTTGCGTACCTGGCGCCGAACGTTCCCGAGATGCTGTTCGCGCATTTTGCCGTCCCACTCGCCGGCGGAGTCCTGATCGCCCTGAACTCACGCCTCGCCGGTCCCGAACTCGAGTACATCCTCGATCACTCGGGAACCACGATCCTGTTCGTCGACTCCGAATTCGTCGGCTCGGTCACCTCGTCCAAGGCGAACGTGACGAGCCTGCGCGAGATCATCGAGATCCCGGACTCCACCGTCCCGTCCCCGGAGGTTCCCACCGGAATCGTCACCGGGCAGTACGCCGATCTGATTGCCGAAGGTCAGGCTCTCACCGATCAGCCACTGCACTGGGGCGTCGACGACGAGCAGCAGTGCATCGCCATCAACTACACCTCTGGCACCACCGGAAAACCCAAGGGCGTCATGTACTCCCACCGCGGGGCATACCTGAACTCGCTCGGCGAGACATTCCACAACGGCTTCGACGGAGCGACGAAGTATCTGTGGACACTGCCGATGTTCCACTGCAACGGGTGGTGCACGCCGTGGGCCGTCACTCAGGCCGCAGGCACACACATCTGCCTGCGCGCGGTCCGCGCCGACGCGATCTGGGACGCCATCGACAATCTGGGCGTGACGCATCTGTGCGGCGCTCCTACCGTCTGCTCCACCATCGCCGACGCGGACCAGGCCCACAAGGTCGAAGCCCTGCACATCACCACCGCCGGCGCTCCCCCGTCACCGACGATCATCGGAAAACTCGAAGACATCGGTGTCACCGTCGTCCACGTCTACGGCCTCACCGAGGTATACGGCCCTTACACGATCTGCGAGTACCAGGAAGCCTGGGACGACAAGCCGCAGTCCGAGCGCGCCGCACTTCTCTCCCGTCAGGGAGTCGGCATGGTGCAGGCCGAAAATGCTCGCGTTGTCGATGCCGAGATGAACGACGTTCCCGCCGACGGCCAGACCATGGGTGAGATCGTGCTCCGCGGCAACAACGTGATGCTCGGTTACTACCGTGACGAGGCCGCGACCGCCGAAGCATTTGCCGGTGGTTGGTTCCATTCCGGCGACCTCGGCGTCATGCATCCCGACGGTTACATCCAGCTCAAGGACCGCGCGAAAGACATCATCATCTCGGGCGGTGAGAACATCTCCACCGTCGAGGTGGAGCAGGCGATCATGAGTCACCCTGCCGTGATCGACGTGGCAGTCGTCGGCGTTCCCGACGAGAAGTGGGGCGAGCGCCCGAAGGCATTCGTGGTGCTGGGCAAGGGATTACAGGCTTCCGCCGAAGACATCGTCGAGCACACCCGTGCATTGCTGGCCGGGTACAAGGTTCCCCGCGACATCGTCTTTCCACTCGACCTTCCTCGCACCCCGACCGGCAAGGTTCTCAAGTTCCAATTGCGTGCGTCGAAGTAATTCGGCCGTAGGGTCTCAGCGCACCGAAGTGTGACGCCGGCGCAGATCGACAGGTTGCCCGTCCGAAGGGAACGGCAAGGACGTGAAGTCGAGCGGAGCGACGTAATCTGCGTCGACGTTCCAGTCGAAGCGCATGAGGAGGTGGTGCATGATTGCCTTGATCTCGGCGCCGGCAAAGTGCATTCCCAGACATTTGTGCACTCCACCGCCGAACGGTTCCCACGCGTACCGATGAACCTTGTCTTCGCGTCGATTCTCAGCGAAACGCTCGGGATCGAAACGCTCTGGATCAGGCCAGTACTGCGCCATGTGGTGCGTGAAGTGAGGGGCGACAGAAACATACGTTCCCGCAGGCACGAAGTGACCCCGTACTTGAGTGTCGCGGACCGCTCGCCGCGCCATGACCGGTACGGGAGAGACGAGTCGGAGGCATTCCTTCATCACCAGGTCAAGGCTGCTCAGGCCGTCGAGATCTGCATAGCTGGGCGTCGAGGTCCCCAGAGCGAGCGACTCGGCACGGCACCTGTCCTGCCACTTCGGATGTTGACCTAGATATTGCATCATCGTGGAAAGGGTGATCGTCGAAGTGTCGTGTGCGGCCATCAGGAGGAAGATCATATGGTCGATCACTTCGTCGTCACTGAAGCGTTGTCCTGCTTCGGATTCGATGTGACAGAGCACGGAGAACAGATCATCGGTTGCGCGAGCTCGACGCGCCGGCAGGTAGCGACGAAAGAAGTCTTCCAGGACCCGGCGGCCGTCGAGTCCTCGCTTCCATCTGGTCCCCGGCACGCGGTAGCGGACCAGAGAAGTAGCCGCCTGCACACAATCCACGAAAGCCTTTTTCACCGAAGATATTTCGCTTTCGGTGCTTCCTTCCGCACCGCCCATGAAGATGTCGGTGGCGAGATCGAGGGTGAGTGTCTTCAGCGCTGTGTATGCACGAAATCCGTCAGTGGGGGTCCATGTGTCGAGCGCCGAGTCGATTGCCGGATTGAGAACGTCGACAGACTTCTCGATCCGGGTCCGAGTGAACGCCTGCTGCATGATTCGACGATGCCGTAGATGTTCTTCCGAATCGAGAAGCATCAGCCCACCGTGAAAAAAGGGGCCGATAAGCACCGACCAGCCGTCGCTGTTCACAAATGCCCGATCTTTGTTCTGCAGCACTTCCTGGCACGCGTCGGGTCCGAGAACAGCGATCCACTGCCGACCGACCATCGAGAACCAAGAGACCTCGCCGTATCGATCCCAGTTCTCTTGCATCAATGCGAGTGGATCGCGGATGTATGCAAGAGCGTGCCCGACGAGAGGCAGCCCGGAACGGCCCGAAATCGGGTGCAACTGCGAGTTCACGGGGGGACGAGCCAGGATCTTGGACACTGCGACCTCTACTCTCGCTCAATCTGACAGTGCATCCTGTCAGATGGACTGTAGTCTGCGTCACAGTGGTTGCGTCTGTCAATATCGACCTATGACTTCTCCGACGCCGCGGCGGTATGCCGGCCTCAGCGGCGACCAGCGCTCAGCATTGCGGCGCGAGAGCTTGCTAGAGGCAGGGCTGGAACTATTCGCTGTCGCAGGCAGTCGAGGCGCCACGATGACCGCGATCTGTGCGCGAGCCAAGTTGACGGAACGCTACTTTTACGAAAGTTTTTCCAGCAGAGACGAACTGCTGAAAACAATCCTGGACGGAATTGCCGACGAGGTTCGCGACGCCGGCCTGACCGCACTACGAGCGAGCGACGGAACGCTCGAGCAGCGCGTACGAGATGCCATCACGTCGTTCGTCACCCTCCTCACCGACGATCCCCGCAAGGGGCGTGTGGCAATGATCGAATCCGCTGCATACGAGCCCCTTCGCGCACACCGGCGCGCGGTACTGCACGGCTTCGCGCAAATGGTCGCGGACGAAGCCTCGCGAATGTACGGCGACCGAGCTTGGCCATCTCATCAAGGTCAGATCAACGGACTGCTCTTCGTCGGGGGCCTTGCCGAATTGGTCACCGCGTGGCTGAACGAGGAGATCGCTATTACCCCTGACGAGATCGTCGAGGCGGCAACCTACCAATTCACGTCCACCGCACACCGTTGAGATGGAACCGATCGGCATGCGGTTGCTGCCCGCCACACCGGGATGGCGCGAACAGGCGCAATACTTGTCCCCATGAGTGAACGCGCAGACCTGCCCGGAACTGACCCCGCACAGTTTCGGGTACACGTCGCGTCTCAAGCGATCCGGTTGTTCTCGGAGAACGGGTACGAAGCCACCACCGTCGAGCAGATCGCCGCTGCCGCCGGTGTGTCGCGCCGGACGTTCTTCCGGCAGTTCCGCTCCAAGGAAGACGTGATCTTCGCCGATCACGAGTCCCTCCTCGAACACGTGGCCGAGTTCCTCGCGTCCGATTCCGCCGACCCCTGGGCGTCCGTGTGCGAGGCAGCGGGACTGGTCTTCGATTTCTTCCGCCGGAACCGTGACCTGTCGATGCGGCGATACCGCGTCGTACAGCATGTTCCGGCTCTTCGCGACCGCGAACTCGTCACCGGATTCCGCTATGAGCGCCTCTTCGTCGACTACCTGCGCAGCGCTGTTCCCCGCGAACCGGTCCTCGAGGTTGTCGGTTTTGCCGCAGCTGTCACCGCGTGCCACAACTACCTCTTGCGAAGCATGATCAAAGGCGACGAAGACGCCACAGCCGAAGCGCTGAGCCAGGCATTGCTCGACGTTCGGCGGACGTACGGCGTGGCACCCGGGTCCAAGACCAGCACGCCAGAATCGAAGTCTGTGCTGGTAGTAGCATTTCCCCCGGGCACGTCCGCCGAGGAGATCAGCAGAAAAATCCACGAACAACTCGGCTGACACCGCTCGTGCACCGGAACTTCACACTCCCATCCCTTGACCTGGCACTCAGTGCCGTGTTTGACTGGGGTCATTGGCACCGGCCTGTCCGCGACTCTCGTTGGTAACGCCGGAGCCGCACCGACCGCCTTCAAGCAACCTTCACCAAGGAGCGTTCCCATGGCAGGAAACCCGGATTTCAATCTCTTCGCACTGAACGAAGAGCACGACGAACTGCGGGCTGCTATCCGCGGACTCTCCGAGAAGGAAATCGCGCCGTACGCCAAGGACGTCGACGAGAACGCACGTTTCCCCGAGGAAGCGCTCACCGCCCTCAACGCGTCTGGCTTCAACGCAATCCACGTTCCCGAGGCTTACGACGGCCAGGGCGCCGACTCCGTCGCCACCTGCATCGTCATCGAGGAAGTCGCCCGCGTCTGTGGCTCCTCCTCGCTGATCCCCGCCGTGAACAAGCTCGGCACCATGGGCCTGATCCTCAAGGGTTCCGAAGAGCTCAAGTCCAAGGTGCTCCCGGACCTCGTGAACGGCGGAATGGCGTCGTACGCACTGTCCGAGCGTGAAGCCGGATCCGACGCCGCTTCGATGCGTACCCGCGCGAAGGCTGACGGCGACGACTGGATCCTCAACGGCTCCAAGTGCTGGATCACCAACGGCGGCAAGTCGACCTGGTACACCGTCATGGCTGTCACCGATCCCGACAAGGGCGCAAACGGCATCTCCTCCTTCATGGTCCACAAGGACGACGAGGGCTTTGTCGTCGGACCGAAGGAAAAGAAGCTCGGCATCAAGGGCTCCCCCACCGCTGAGCTGTACTTCGAGAACTGCCGCATCCCCGGTGACCGCATCATCGGCGAACCGGGCACCGGCTTCAAGACGGCACTCGAGACCCTCGACCACACGCGTCCCACCATCGGCGCTCAGGCTGTCGGCCTGGCCCAGGGCGCACTCGACGCGGCTCTGGCATACACCAAGGATCGCAAGCAGTTCGGCAAGTCCATCAGCGACTTCCAGGCTGTTCAGTTCATGCTCGCGGACATGGCAATGAAGGTCGAAGCCGCACGTCTGATGGTCTACACCTCCGCTGCTCGCGCCGAGCGCGGCGAGAAGAACCTCGGTTTCATCTCCGCTGCGGCGAAGTGCTTCGCTTCGGACGTTGCCATGGAGGTCACCACCGACGCCGTGCAGCTGTTCGGTGGCGCCGGCTACACCACCGACTTCCCGGTCGAGCGCATGATGCGCGACGCCAAGATCACGCAGATCTACGAAGGCACCAACCAGATTCAGCGCGTCGTGATGTCGCGTGCGCTACTGAAGTAGGGCCTCCGGCCCTGTGCGCGGTCAGGCAGTCCATAGACTCCTTAACCGCGCACGGGGGCTTGACCCCTGTCTGAAGAATCTTGAGGAGAATCGTGGAACTCGTAGGCGTAATCGGCGGCGGCACCATGGGTGCCGGCATTGCCGAAGTTTGTGCAAAAGCCGGTAGCTCGGTACTGGTGCTCGAAACCAAGGAAGAATTTGCCGCCGCTGCTCGCGAACGGATCGCCAAGTCGATCAACCGCGGCGTAGCCAAGGGCAAGATCACGCAGGAAGACGCCGACGCCGCCATCGCACGCGTTCGCGTCACCCTGGACATGGAAGAGTTCGCCGATCGCGACCTGGTGATCGAGGCGGCTCCCGAGATCGAAGCTCTCAAGTACGAGATCTTCGGCAAGCTCGACAAGATCGTCAAGCCTGCAGGCATTCTGGCGACCAACACCTCGTCGATCCCCGTCATCAAGATCGCCAAGGCCACCTCGCGCCCCGGCCAGGTTGTCGGCGTTCACTTCTTCAACCCCGTGCCGGTCATGCCGCTCGTGGAGATCGTGGTCAGCCTCACGACGTCCGAAGAGACCGTCCTCGCCGTCACCGACTACGCCAAGAACACCTTGCGCAAGAAGACGGTTCGCGCGGGCGACCGCTCGGGCTTCATCGTCAACGCTCTGCTCATCCCTTACCTGTGCCAGGCAGTCCGGATGCTCGAATCCGGCTACGCCACAGCAGAAGACATCGACGAGGCCATGAAGGGCGGCTGCGGCTACCCGATGGGTCCGCTGACGCTGCTCGACACCGTCGGTCTCGACATTGCCCTCGCAGCGGCAGAGTCCCTGTACGCGGAATTCGCAGAACCGCACTACGCTCCGCCGGCGCTGCTTCGCCGCATGGTCGACGCCGGTCGTCTCGGCAAGAAGACCGGTCGCGGGTTCTACGAATACGCCTGAGTCCGACCGCTTCACTCTTCCGGCCCCTCACCTGTTGCAGGTGAGGGGCCGGAGTTGTTTTTCGGACAGATCTTGTCGAATCGATTGACAAATTCGTGTAGCGCGGCAAAAGTCATCATGTGACAACAACCGTTGTCACATGATGGCAGGCGGAGGGGCACCCAGATGAGCAGCGATGCGGACACCGGCACTCGTCGACCCAAGCCTCGAGAACTACGAGCCGATCCGATCGGCCCCGGCTCCCTGACATGGACACACTTCGGCGACGTTCGCGGCCTGCTGTACCTCGGACGCGCAGGCACCCTGCAGAACATGCACCCCGCGGTAAGCGGAGCACTGCAAGATCATTCGAATTTCTTCGACAACCCGCTCGACCGCCTGTTCCGCTCACTGCCGCCCATCTACGGCGTCGTGTACGACCGGACCGAAGAGGGCACAGGCACGCTCGTTCGCAACTTCCACACCGATCTCAAAGGAATCGACGAAACCGGCGGGCGCTACCACGCCCTCACTCCTGACACTTTCTGGTGGACACACGTCACGTTCTTCGAGGTGATTCTCGATTTCAACGAGCGATTCGCGTACAAGAAGTTCACGCAGGAGCAGAAGGACCAACTTGTCCGTGAGGCCGTAACCTGGTGGCGCTGTTACGGACTCACCGATCGGCCGGCTTTCGACGACTACGCCAGCTTCCGCATGTACTGGGAAGACATGCTCGACAACCAGTTGATCAACACCCACACCACGAAGTGGTCGACACACATCGCCGAGCACGACATCGCACCGGCTCCGAAGGTTCCGACATGGCTGTGGCGTCTTAGCTCTCGCCCCACGATGGCCGTGGCGAACTGGATCGGCAAGGCACTGATGCCGGAGAAGGCACGCAAGACCCTTGAATGGGAATGGACTCCGCGCGACGAACGGATGTACTTCTGGTTCGCCCGCTTCCTGACATTGACAGATCGGTTCTGGCATCTGCTGCCGCTACGACTGCGGTATGCACCGCGCGCCTACTCGGGCATCCGCGCGCAGGGTCTGTGAGCACTCGTCGGTAGGCTGGAGTGCGTGCCAGCCCAACTCCCCTCCGACGCGATCAGTGTCCGCGTGGACAGCTGGACGTGGGCGGTTCGGCTGTTCAAGACACGCTCGCAGGCGGCGACCGCCTGCCGATCGGGACACGTTCGGGTCAATGGAACGTCGGCAAAGGCGGCTCAGCAGGTGAAAGCCGGCGACGAGGTGCGGGTGCGTGTATCCGGCATCGAACGCATTGTCGTCGTGGTCAAGCCGATCACGAAGCGAGTCAGCGCGGTGCTGGCCGCCGATTGCCTGCAGGACAATTCGCCACCCCCACCACCGCCCGAACTGATTGCGTCCATTCCGCGACGTGATCGCGGCGCCGGCAGACCGACCAAGCGCGAGCGACGTGACCTCGAGAAGTTGCGCGGCCTCGAGCCGTAACCACCGCCTCGAACGCGTCACGACCTCGAAACAGGCTGACGCAGAACCGTCTTCAGTTTCTCGGGCGGCGTCCGGCGCGCATCACTGAGGTAGATCTCGTGATGATCGCCGTTGAAGCTCAGGCCGTTCGACGGGATGAACGTGTTGTGCAGCCGGTCCAGGGTGGGAGCTTCGTCGTCGTACGAGCCGACGTGAAGAATCTGGACGGACAGACCTTCCTCCAACTCGAGAAACCTGACCTTGTCCAGAGCGGCAATCTCCTTCTTGGCCCGCCCTGCCTTGGCCCGGACTGCGTCAATCGACGCAGACAGTTCGGTCTCCGTGATCCACTCCGGTTGCGAGATCATCATCGTCCAATCCCACGACGCCTTGTCCCGTGTCACGAACACCTCGGGATCATCTGCCCGCCACAACCCTTCCAGCGGGCCAACGACGAAGTCGCGATCCAATTCCTTCTTGCTAGCGAATTTTGCCGAGTAGGACACCGAATACAGCGCTTCGAGCGCCTCGGAGTACTCGGTGGCAGTGTTGGGGTCGCCGTGACCGTCGACGGCGAAGTAGCCGAAGCGGGGAACGGTCACGAGGGCAAAATCGCGGCGCCCAGGCGAGTAGAGATCCTTGTATGCCTTCTTGACGTCGTACTTCTCCATGCGCCACCCACTTGATCACTGGCCGAGTTTCAACGTTCGGAAACCTATCCGAGAACACCGACATCCCGATAGCGGACCACTGTCCCCTTGTTAATAGACCAGTGGACCTTTACTCTGGACGGGGTGACTACACCCCAGGCGACCGACGTCGCTCGAGTTCCGCGCCGCAGACCGTTGCGGATCGTTGCCATATCCGCGATTGTCGCGTCGATCTTGGCTCTGTTGTTCGTGTACCCATGGTGGAGCTTGTTCATCCGGCCGGACTGGCCGACGGCGGTGGCAGTTTTCGGCACCGTTCTGTTTGCCGCCCTCTTGATCGCCCTGCCTGCGAGCATGGTGCTCAGCCACGGACACACCGACCGCGATCCAGTTCGCCTGATCGGCGACGCACTCCTCGGAATCATCTGGGTCGTGTTCGTGTGGACCCTGCTCGGCGAAGTTCTGAGGCTCGGACTGCTCGTCGGCGGCGTGGATGACCCGCTTCGATCGAGAATCGTCGCCGTTGCCGCACTGATCATCTCGGCCCTTCTGCTGATCTGGGGCTACCGGGAAGCCATGAGACTGCCACGGATCAAGCAGGTCGACGTCACCATCCCCCGCCTTGGTGCGGGGATGGACAAACTTCGGGTAGTCGCGATCACCGACACTCACTTCGGGCCGATCAATCGCGAGAAGTGGTCCGAGCGCGTGATCGCGGCAGTCAACGATCTCGACGCCGACATCGTGGCCCACGTCGGTGACATCGCCGACGGAACGGTAGAGCAGCGCCTCGGCCAAGCGACCCCCCTCGCATCGGTCGAAGCCGGGCTCGCTCGCGTCTACGTGACCGGCAATCACGAGTACTTCCACGAGGCTCAGGAGTGGCTCGACTACATGACCTCGATCGGCTGGGACGCGCTGCACAACCGCCACCTCGTCGTCACCAAGGGCGGAGACAGACTGGTCATCGCCGGAGTCGACGATGCGACAGCGTTGGGATCGAAGCTCGACGGGCACGGCGCGAACTTCGACATGGCCCTGGCCGGCTCCGACCCCGAATTGCCGATCCTGATGCTCGCCCACCAACCGAAGCAGGTTACTCAGTCCGCTTCTGCGGGAGTGGATCTGCAGCTCGCCGGTCATACCCACGGCGGACAGATCTGGCCCTTCAACTTTCTGGTGAAACTCGATCAACCGTCGGTACACGGGCTTACCAGGCACGGAGAACGTACGCAGCTGTACACCAGCCGGGGAACCGGATTCTGGGGTCCGCCCTTCAGGGTGTTCGCACCGAGCGAGATAACCGTTCTGACGCTGCACAGCGCCTGATCGTTCTCAGCTCGTTCGGGTTGCCGCTCGCGCCGACAACCCGACGAGCTGGTTGATCAGACCTTCACGCAGGCCGACTGCGAACATGTCGGAGGCCGGGGGCGCCTGCATCTCGTTCAGTACGACGACCATGGATTCAGTCGGCTCGGCAGTCGGCCACAAGCCGGCAACGATCACCAGGGTTACCTTGGCGAATTGAGCGGCGTCGCCCTCCGAGAGATGGGGCAGTTGCGAATGAACCAGCGACGCAAACCTTCCCGAGTTGACCGTCGCCCGCCTCTTGAAGTCACGGGCGAAGTCGACGGAGATGTTTCTTTCGAGGACACCGGCCATGACACTCATCAACTCGCACAGCAATCGCTGTCCGACAAGCGATTCCGCAACCGCGGATGCCACATGAATTTCAGCGGCAAACGGTGAGTCGCCACCGGTCGAAGTCAACGACTCGGACAACCCGTCCAGCCACGCTACCCAGTTCTCGTCGAGCACTTCGAGAAAGATGGCCTCGCGACTGTCGAAGTACCGGAGCACGTTCGACTTCGCGAGGCCGACGCTCTCACTGAGCTCACGCAGACTGATGTCGGCGACTGGCTTGGACCCGAGCATCGCGCGAGCTGCGTCGAGAATCGCGCACCGACGTGCTTCGATCTGCTCGGGCCTGCGCGCGCGCTGGAATCCATGGGTCGCCACCATCACGCAAGATTATCAGACCATCGTTCTATTGTTTGCTGTACTGCGGGTCAATTGTCCGAAGGTGCATGCTGCGCCACGACTCCCCTCGACGCCAGTTCGCGACGCAGCGAATCGGTATCGACGGACGCGAGATCGACTCGGTGCGTGCGGGTGGCCAAAGCTCGGACCTCCACGGACAGATCTGCCACCTGCTTACGCGTCGCGGCCTGCCCTGCCTCGTCCTGTTCCGCCACTCGCTCGACCAACCAGGAAGCGAGTGTGGCAGTCACGATGCCCAGCAATGCAATTCCGCCGATCATCAACGCTCCGGCGATCAGGCGCCCGGTTGTAGTGACAGGAGCCATGTCTCCGTAACCGACGGTCGTAACCGTCTCCATCGCCCACCACAACGCCGTCCCGTACGACGTGATGGCGGCGCCCTCAGCGTGCCGCTCGGCGTCGAGCATGGCCAGTGCCGCGACACCGATCAGCAAGGCCGTAGCCCCGGTGGCGTAAACAACCACTCGTCCACGCAAGCTTTGCCCGCTCGAGCGGTGGACTATTGCAAGCAGGGTGACCAATCGAAGGAGGCGCAAGGGACGCAGCATGGGTAGCACCACCATCGCCAAATCCAAGAGATGCCTGACGAACCAGCGACCGCGTGCAGGAGCCAACCACAGGCGAACTGCGTAGTCGACGGCAAATACGAACCACGCGGCCCACATGATCCATTCGGTCAGGCGATGCGGGAAGCCAGTCGGTTGCGCCAGGACTTGGTACGCGTACGCCACCAAGAACAGGCAGGCCGCAGCGGTCAAGGGGATGTCGGTGGTGAGCTGCCACCGCTTCGACGTCCACGCAGTGCGGTGGTGCACCGACCTCCTTGATTCGTTCATCCGAGAAGTCTTACACCACTGCTACCGCGTGACCGGCAGAACCAACTCAGATCCGAGTGTGCGTCAAGATGTTGAGCGCCATGGGAACTGCCTCGATCGTGATGGGCAACGGCCCCACCCGATCGCCGTCCGCGTAGGCGATGATGCCCTCGGAGACCAACCGGACCTTCTTCGACCGATACGTCTGTACCGCATCCAAGGAGACGTGAGTTCCCTTGTACACCCGCGGAAACAGGCGCACCAGACGCAACCTCGAACCGTGCCCGACGACGGTCAGATCCAGCAACCCGTCCGACTTCGACGCTCCTGGCGTGATGAGCATGCCGCCACCGTACGAGCGCCCGTTGCCGACAGCCACGAGCGTCGCGTCCACCGTGATGACCTCGTCGTCGAGTTCGATCCGGTACGGCAGCGGCTTCATCTTCGCCAACTCGGCGAGCATCGCCAAGTTGTAGCGCATCGGTCCCTTGGGCCACGACATCCGATTAGCCCGTTCACTGACCAGCGAATCGAATCCGCTCGCGATGATCGTTCCCGACCAGACGACGGAACCGTCGGCAAGCGTGATCTTCGCCAGGTCGGACTGCTGCACGACGCCGTCGGCGATCACATCGGCGGCTGCCTCGGGATCGCCTGTGGGAATGCCGAACTCACGGGCGTGATCGTTACCGGTGCCCGCCGGGATGAGCCCGATAGGAGTATCGGTCAACGCGGCAGCCTGCAATCCGATGCTGATGGCACCGTCACCGCCGACCACCACCAGCGCGTCGGTACCCTCCTCGATCGCACGACGCGCCAACTTCTTGGCGTCGTCGGCATCGGTTCCGATGATCTCGGTGACGGCAACTCCCCGAGCACGCAGTCGCGCAACACCTTTGCGTCCGGCTGCAGGCGCGTGACCATGTCCCGCCATCGGATTGATCAGGACGGTAACCTTCTCGATCTGACTGCGGGTTTCGGTCACGGAATCAGCTTTCCAGGATTGAGGATGCCGGCAGGGTCCACTGCATTCTTCACTGCGCGAAGGATATTCGCGCCCAATTCGCCGATCTCGTCCTTCATCCACGGGCGATGGTCAGCTCCGACTGCGTGATGATGGGTGATCGTGCCACCGGCGGCGATGATCGCATCGCCAGCGGCAGTTTTCGCCTTGTGCCACTGAGCGATCGGATCCTCGGTCTGCGCGCTGACTACTGTGAAGTACAGCGAAGCACCGGTCTTGTAGGTGTGCGAAATGTGGCACATCACGAGCGGCTGAGTCCCCTGCTCGACGAGAGCCTTGGTCAGCGCTTCGGTGACCGAGGAGCGCAGGTTCGCGAGGTTACCCCAGGTGGTTGCTGTCTCGAGGGTTTCACACAGTGCGCCGACGTCGAGAAGAGCGTCACGCAGATACGGCGCATCGAATCGCCCGTGTTCCCAACTGTTTCCGGGCTCCTCACCGAGCGAAGTCCCACCGTGAGCGGTGAGAATTGCTCGGGCCTCCGCCACCCGTTCAGCGGTGTGCGAAGCGGTGCCCTCGTAGGTGGTGATGCCGAGGCAACCACCGGTGAAGGCGTTCTCGCCGATCTTGTCGGTGGTCGCCAGATTCACGCCGCTCTCGGCCTCGTCGGACAATCGCAGTACGGTCGGAGCCGATCCTTCCTGGACCAGCTCACGCAATGCTGCTGCGCCGGTGGCGAAGTCGGGGAAGCTCCACCCTTCGCGCACGGTGGTCTCGGGCAGGCGGTGAACCCGGACACGCACGTGCGTGATGACGCCGAATGTCCCCTCGGAGCCGACAAAAAGCTCACCCAGATCGGGGCCTGCGGCAGAGGCCGGCGCACGCCCGGTCTCGACCACACCGCTCGGGGTGACAACGGTGAGGCCCTGGACCATGTCCTCGAAACGTCCGTATCCAGCCGACGCCTGCCCCGAAGACCGGGTGGCGGCAAACCCGCCCAGAGTGGCGAACAGGAAGCTCTGCGGGAAGTGCCCGACCGAGAAACCGTGCTCACGCAGAAGCTCCTCGGCCCGTGGGCCGGTGGTTCCGCCGCCGAACGTCGCGATGCCCGATTCCTCGTCCAACCCGACGAGCTGATCGAACCTGTGCAGATCGAGAGATAGAACTGCGTCGAACCCGTCACGAATGGGATCGAGCCCGCCGACGACGCTGGTGCCACCACCGAACGGGACCACTGCGATCCGGTTGGCAGAGCAGTATCGGAGAACCTGCTCGACCTCTGCGCCTGTCCCTGGAGTGACGACTGCGTCCGGTGCGTCCTGCGGCTCGGCGCTACGACGACGAAGCAGATCCGGGGTGCTCTTGCCACCGGCCCGAAGGATTCGATCCGAATCCTCGGTGCTGACGTACTCGGCCCCGACCAGCCCATCCAGCGCCTCGACGTGCGACTGAGCCAGGGCGGACGGAGTCACCTGAACGTCTTCGATGGCGAGGCGCGAGCGAGTCGGTGCGGACACACCGAGAAATCCGGTCAACAATGATGTGACTGCGTCCGACAGTTCACGCTTCTTGGCCGGATCGCCCCAGGCGTCCCACTGCATCGGCGGTTGCAAGGCAGACTTTTCGGTGCTCATAGACACTAGTGTTACATATTTGTGTGATGTGTAAACATCCCGGTTGATCGAGCTGTCGATCAACCCATCGTCTTCGAGCCGTCGATGGCTTCACGAAGCATGTCTGCGTGGCCCGCATGCTGGGCCGTCTCGGCGATGATGTGCAGCAATGCGCGCCGCGCTGACCAGCGAGCGCCGGCTTCGAACCACGGAGCGCTCGGAAGTGGATGAGAGATGTCGAGGCTGTCCAGCGAGGCCACCAACTGGTCGGTCCTGGCCGCGATCCCTTCGTACTCGGAAACGATGCTTGCCAAGGTTTCACCCTCGACCATGGCAAATTCGTTCGCCCGTTCCTGTTGCATCTCTTCCGACCCCTGGGTCGGGTCGAAGTCCCCGCCAAGTCCGGCCGGCCCTTCCAGAATGAAGTCGACCCAACCCTTCTCCGCCTGACCCACGTGCTTGATCAATCCGCCGAGGCACAGTTCGCTCACGGTCGGCCTCGAAGCAGCCTGGTCGTCGGTGAGGTTCTTGACGGTGAAGAGCAGGAATTCACGATGTTGACGCAGGCTCTGGAGGAGATCCGCGCGCTCGCCGGTGACGGTGGTGGTCGGTGCGTTCATGATGTTTTTCCTTCGCTCGTGGGTTCGTGCCCTGTGAGAACTACGTTAGAAGTCATTGCGGACAGAAACGGTCCTCATTAGAAAACGATCAAAGAAGAAAACTCCCGGCACTCACCAATGAGGGTGAGTGCCGGGAGTTCGAGCGAGCTAGAACGAGATCAGACTGTGCGGGCCAAACGATCGGCCAGCAGGCGCGTGAAGTGCGCCGGGTCGCTCAGCTCGCCGCCCTCGGCAAGCAACGCCATGCCGTAGAGCAACTGAGCCGTCTCAGTCAGGTTCTCCGCATTGTCGTTGGCGGCCTGCGCCTCCCGAAGACCCGAGACAAGCGGGTGCTCCGGGTTGAGCTCGAGGATGCGCTTGCTGTGCGGAACAGGCTGACCCGAAGCCTTGTACATCTTCTCGAGCGTCGGAGACATGCTGAACGCGTCGCCGACGATGCAGGCAGCCGACGTGGTCAGGCGCGTCGAGAGACGCGTTTCCTTGATGTCGTCGGACAGGGTTTCGGTCAGCCACGTCAGCAGCTCGCCGAATTCCTTCTCTTTCTCTTCGCGCTCGGCCTCGGCCGCCTTCTTCTCGTCCTCGGTGTCGAGGTCGACCTCGCCCTTGGCGATCGACTGGAAGGTCTTGCCGTCGAAGTCCGAGACAGCGTCGACCCACATCTCGTCCACCGGGTCGGTGAGAACCAGAACCTCGAGGCCCTTGGCCTTGAAAGCCTCCATGTGCGGGGAGCTTTCGATGAGGTGACGGGATTCGCCCGTCATGAAGTAGATCTGTTCCTGGCCGTCCTTCATGCGCTCCACGTACTCGGCGAGAGTGGTCACGCCCTCTTCGCTGTTGGTCGAGGCAAACGAAGAGATGTCGAGCAGCGTCTTGCGGTTGTCGGCATCGGCCATCAGGCCTTCCTTGAGCGCGCGTCCGAACTCGGTCCAGAAGGTCGAGTACTTCTCGGGCTCGTTCGCCTTCATGTCCTTGATGGTCGAGAGGACCTTCTTGGTCAGACGACGACGGATGGCAGCGATCTGCCGGTCCTGCTGCAGAATTTCACGAGAGACGTTGAGCGAGAGGTCTTGTGCGTCGACCACGCCCTTGACGAAGCGCAGGTAATCGGGCACCAACTCTTCGCAGTCGTCCATGATGAAGACGCGCTTGACGTAGAGGTGGATGCCGGCCTTGCGCTCACGCATGAACAGATCGAACGGCGCCGTCGACGGAATGAACAGCAGCGCTTGGTATTCGAAAGTACCTTCGGCCTTCATCGGGATGACCTCGAGAGGCTCGTCCCAGGCGTGGCTGACGTGCTTGTAGAACTCCTTGTACTCGTCCTCGGACACCTCGTCCTTGGAGCGAGTCCACAGTGCCTTCATCGAGTTGATCGTCTCGGTCTCGATGGCGACCTCGGGCTCTTCGCCCTCGGCTGGCGTCGACGTCCGAGCGACATCCATGCGGATGGGCCACGCGATGAAGTCGGAGTACTTCTTGACCAGTTCCTTGATCTTCCATTCCGACGTGTAGTCGTGCAGGCCGTTCTCGGAATCCTCGGGCATCAGGTGCAGGGTCACGGAGCTGCCCTGCGGCGCCTCGTTCACATGCTCGAGCGTGTACGTGCCTTCGCCGGTCGACTCCCAGCGCGTCGCGTGGTCTTCACCGGCGCGGCGGGTCAGCAACGTGACCTTGTCCGCCACCATGAACGTGGAGTAGAAGCCGATGCCGAACTGACCGATCAGTTCTTCGGATGCCGCTGCATCCTTGGCTTCCTTGAGCTTACGACGCACCTCGGCGGTGCCGGACTTGGCGAGCGTGCCGATCAGGTCGACGACCTCGTCACGCGACATTCCGATGCCGTTGTCGCGGATGGTCAGGGTGCGTGCCGCCTTGTCGATGTCGATCTCGATATGCAGATCGGAGACGTCGACGTTGAGGTCTTTGTCCTGGTACGACTCGAGGCGGAGTTTGTCCAGCGCGTCCGAAGCGTTGGAGATCAACTCACGAAGGAAGCTGTCCTTGTTCGTATAGATTGAATGAACCATCAGATCCAGCAGCTGACGTGTTTCTGCTTGGAACTCGAGCTGCTCGGTATGCGCGGTCACTTCGATCCCTTTCTCTTCTCGGACTGATCACAGGGATTTTACTCGACCTCGAATACCGCGGGCCGGCCCCCGCACAGACAAGGGAGGCCACGCGACCTGCGCATGACCTCCCGTTATCTTCACCCACCGATCTACTCGGTGACGTCAACCATCGAATAGTTCGAGACGCCGCCGGCCAGCACCCTGAGGTGATCGTCCGATGCGCCCAAAGTGTGTTCGATGGCCACCAGCCGCGAGACGTAGTGCCCGACCGGATACTCGGCTGTCATACCGATACCACCGTGCATTTGAATTGCTTCCTGACCGATCTGATGCGCGGCACGACCGACAGCCAGCTTCGCTCGCGACGCGATGGTCGGATCGATCACTCCGTCGGCGATGGCCATGGTCGCGTACAGACTCATGCTGCTCGCCAGTTCGAGCGCCACGTACATGTCGGCCGCACGATGAGTCAGCGTCTGGAACTTCGCGAGCGGAACACCGAACTGCTTGCGCTGCTTCAGGTAATCCGTCGTCAGTCGCAGCGCCTCGGTCATGATGCCGATCGCCTCGGCGCACAGAGCTGCCTGCGCCCGGACCTCTGCGTCAACGATCGCCGCCGTGACATCGCCGCCCTCACCAAGTTGTTCGGCCGCGGCATCGGTGAACGTGAACTGCGCGCCGCGACGGCCGTCGTGGGTGGCGTACGTGCTCCGTGTGACACCCGAGCCTTCCGCATCCACCAGGAAGAGCCCGGTGCCGCCGCCTGGAAGTGTGGCACTGACGATCACGACGTGCGCGCTGTCGCCCTGCAGAACCGGGTTCTTGACGCCGGTGATCGTCCACCCCGATCCCTCCTGCGATGCAGTGGTCGTGACAGTGGCGACCGGCCAGCGCGTGCCAGGTTCCGTATGGGCAAAGGCCGACAAAGTGGTCCCGTCGCTGAGCGCCGGCAGGAGTCGCGCCCGCTGATCTGCCGAACCGATCGCAGCAATCAACCCACCGGGGATCAGAACACCACCCAAATACGGCTCGGGTGCAAGCGCGCGGCCCAGTTCGGTCATCACCACCATGGTCTCGACCGGCCCAGCGCCCATCCCGCCATCGGCCTCCGCGAATGGCAGGCCGAGCAGCCCGAGCTCGGCGAACTGCTTCCACACCGAGGCATTCCATCCCTCGTCAGTGGCCGAGGTGGCGTTGCGCTTCTCCGCGTCGTAGCTGCGGCTGAGTAATTCGCGCGTTGTGTCGCGAAGCATCGTCTGTTCGTCGTCGAGTTCGAAATTCATGTCAGATGCTCACAATCCGAGGATCGAGGAGGCAATGATGGAGCGCTGCACCTCACTTGATCCGCTGTAGATGGAAACCTTCCGGTAGTTCAAGTAGCGCGGCGCCGCCTGCTGCGCCCACTCCGGCGAGTCGATGTCGGCGATATCTACCGGCAGAGAGTCCGGTCCGGCGACATCCATCAGCAATTCCGTTGCCGCCTGCTGCAATTCGGAGCCACGGAGCTTGAGCAGCGAGGATGCCGGATTCGGCTTTCCGTCTGCCGAACTCGCCACAACTCGCAGTTGAGTCAGATCCAGTGCAAGCAATTCGTTTTCCAACTCGGCCAACCGAGCCGCGAACAACGGATCCTCGAGGAGGGTGCCGGTTCCGACGCGAACCTCCCGCGCCTTCTCTTTTGCCGTGGCGACAAGGGTTTTGGAGAACCCGACCCGTGTGACCCCCGTGCGTTCGTTACCGAGCAGGAACTTGGCGTAGTCCCAGCCCTTGTTCTCCTCGCCGACAAGATTTTCCGCAGGAACACGGACGTTGTCGAAGAACACCTCGTTGACCTCGACGCTGCCGTCGATCAGTTTGATGGGACGAATCGTGATGCCGGGAGTCGCCAAATCGATGAGCAGGAACGAAATTCCTGCCTGACGCTTCTGGGCACTGGCATCTGTCCGAACCAGACAGAAGATCCACTCGGCGTGCTGCGCGAGAGTAGTCCACGTCTTCTGACCGTTGACGATGTAATCCGCGCCGTCACGGACAGCAGCCGTCTTGAGTGAAGCGAGATCCGAACCGGCTTCTGGTTCCGAAAAACCTTGGCACCACCAGATATCGGCGTTAGCCGTCGCCGGGAGAAACTTCTCCTTCTGCTCCTGCGAGCCGAAGGCCGCGATAACGGGCCCAACCATGCTCACGTTGAACGGCAACGGGTTGGGTACCGACGCCAACTGCATTTCCTCGGAATAGATGTGGCGCTGAACCGGAGTCCAGTCCTTGCCACCCCATTCGACCGGCCAGTGCGGAACCGCCAGTCCGTGTGCGTTCAGAATCTGTTGGCCCGCAACGATGTCTTCACGCGTCAGCTTTCCGAATCCCGCTGCACGTGCACGAAGTTCGGGCGAGAATTCGGTGGTGAAGAACTTTCGCATCTCCTCGCGGAACGCAACTTCCTCACCGGTCAATTCGAGATTCATATGGAGTCTGCTTTCTTCTGGCAGGATTTCAGAACAAGATTCGTGCGACGGTCTGCGCAACAACGGCTGGCTTGTCCACGCCTTCGATCTCGACGGTGTTGGTGATCTGACTCTGCAGCGAACCGTTCGGCAACTCTTCAATCGCGGAGAGCACTGCAGTGTTTCGAACCTTGGCTCCGACCGGCACCGGACTCGGGAATCGAACCTTGTCGGACCCGTAGTTGATGACCATCTTCGCCCCGTCGATGCGGTACACGGACTTCGACAGAAGCGGCAGGAGCGAGAGAGTCAGATACCCGTGGGCAATCGGACCGCCGAAAGGTGATTCACGCTTTGCCCTTTCGTCGTCGACGTGAATCCACTGATGGTCACCGGTCGCGTCGGCAAATTGATGGACCATCTCGCGGGTGACCTCGACCCACTCGCTCGAGCCCAGCGTTTCACCGACCGCCCCCAGGAGATCGGCCTTGTTCTCGAACACCCGCGTCATCTGATCCTCCACGTTCCCGAACACTGTTAGGTTAATTGGATAATAAACTCACGGTGTAAGGTTGTCCAGTACTTTCACACGAAAGGGTGTGCGATGGCGCGACCGCGGATTCCACTACTGAGCAAGCCGATCATCAGGGACACCGCCCTGAAATTGGTCGACGAGCACGGTTTGACCGACTTCTCGATGCGCAAACTCGCCACCGTTCTCGGCGTGCAGGCACCATCGCTGTACAGCCACTACGCCAACAAGGACGAGCTACTCGACGACGTCGCGAACGTCATCATGGAGTCCGTCGACGTGAGCGGCTTCGACTCTGACGATTGGCGCGGTGCGCTGTGCACGTGGGCGCGGTCCTACCACGCCGCCCTGGGCAAGCATCCCAATATCGTTCCCTACTTGGCCTACGGTCCGAGCGTTAGGCCCATCGCCCTTGACCGCGCCAACGCCATCCACGGCGGCCTGGTGCGGGCCGGATGGCCGCAGCGCACGGCAACGCTGATCGGCGCTTCCGTCAAGTACGTGGTCATGGGTGCTGCGACGGCGACGTTCTCCGGCGGATTCGTAGACGATCCGGCGATCTACGCCGAGCGTTACCCGCACCTCACGCGAGCACATCTGTTGCGCGAGCGTGCTACGGAAATCGACGGTGCCAGTTTCGAACTCGCGCTGGAATCCCTGCTGGACGGGCTGGAAGCCAAATATGCACTGCTGCAGATCACTTCAGAATAATCCCCTGAAAACTGGGGGTTGCTACTTTCGGTCAAGCATGCCGAGCATCGCAACGAAGGCCGCCTGACGATCCCCGAGAGCGGCAAAGAATTCCCGATCCGATGCTTCCACCGCACGATTTGCCTTGCCGGCCAGGGCCGCACCCGCCTGGGCCACTACCACTGAACGAGCCCGAGCATCGGTCGGGTGTGGACGTCGTTCGACCAATTTCTTGGATTCGAGGGTCCGTATCACCTGTGACGTCATCATCGGATCGGTGCGCGCGTACTCGGCAAGATCGCGTTGAGTTATCGGCGTTTCCGCGTCCAGCCAGGTCAGTGCGGCGAGCAGAACGAACTGCACGTGAGTCAGGTCGAAAGGCCGCAGCGCCGCGCGAATCGAAGCCTGCCAAGCATTGGTGACACGCCACAACATCAGACCCGGACTGTCGCCAGCATCCTCGAAGTCGGTTTCCAGTTTCTTCGCCACAGCGTCAGTGTGTCAGCTCGTTGCCGAGCGCAGAATCTCGACGTCGTTGCCATCCAACGGAATCAAGCCTCGGAGGAGCTGATACCCCCAGTTCGGTGTCGAGGTCAATGCCAATCGACTCCGTACGTCGTCGAGAGGAACGGGCGCGAACTGCTCGTATCGCACTCGACGCCGAAACGGCTTGAAGCACCCCTCGTCCGCCTGCCAGATCTCACCCTCTTCGATCACACCGAGGGCTGTGAACTCGCGCAACGGATCTCGATCACCAATGGACTCGACCGGCGAATAGTAGACAAGCACATCGCCCGCCTTCATCCGCGCCAATCCGGACCTCTTCCCGTGCCCGATCTGCGCGATCCCAAGATCCACTGCGCGACGCACATGTTCGGCCGAGACAACCCCTAACCAGGCGTTCATCGCCGACCACCTGGCGAACCGATCGCAAGTTCAATCATGAATTTAGCATGCGCGCTTATTATCTTCCTCGCAACAGATCAACTCTTGAACGTGTTCAACTTCAGGTACGCTGAACTTGAACACGTTCAAAGAAGGGGAGCCCATGGGCAGTCGCGGGATCGAAACCAGGGAAAAGCTGGTGGAAACAGCTTTGCGGCTCTTCCGCGACGAAGGCTTCGCAGCGACGACCATGCGCAAGATCGCGACTGAGGCAGGTGTCTCCCTCGGGAATGCCTACTACTACTTCGCCAGCAAAGACGAACTGGTTCACGAGCTGTATCTCGTCATCCAACGTGATCACCGAGAGCGTGCGCTCCCACTCCTACGCAAAGGTGGCTCACTCGCGGAAAATCTCGCGATCGTTCTGCACACCGGACTCGATGTCATGGGGCCCTATCACGGGTTCGGTGGCGCGTTTCTGCACGTCGCCCTGCCCACCGAATCGCCGTCCAGCCCGTTCTCGGCCGAGTCGAGTGATGCGAGATCGATGGCCGTCGAATTGATGCGCGAAGCACTGGCGGCGTCGAAGCAGAAGACGCCGGCGTCCTTGGAGACCCAGCTCCCCACACTCTTGTGGCTCAGCTACCTGGGCGTGACGCTGCATTGGGTCACCGACTCGTCTCCGGGGCAAACGCGCACTCGTTCCCTGGTCGACGGACTGGTCCCGATCATCGCGAAAACACTCGCCCTCGCCCCGCTACCGGTGGCCCGCGGCCTGGTCGGTGACGTCGCCGCCCTGATGACCAAAGTCGTTTCTCCAGAGGGGAACACAAAATCATGAAGACTGTCGTTGTATCCGGTGCGTCGGGCTACATAGGGCAATCTCTCGTTCGAGCGCTCGAACCCAACGGGGTGGACGTACGAACGATCGGCCGGGGAGGAACGAGCGATGCCACCTGGTCCGACGAGCAAGGTGTTGCCGACGTACTCAGCGGCGCGGATCTGCTGGTCAACCTCGCCGGACGCTCTGTGAGCTGCCGATACAACAAGCGCAATGCCGACGAAATCTTCTCCTCCCGCGTGGAAACGACCGCACTGTTGGGTCGCGCACTGGCCCGTACGCCGCAGCCACCCTCGCTCTGGGCGAATGCCAGTACCGGCACGATCTACCGAGACGCGAGGGATCGACCGATAGACGAGAAGAACGGAGAACTGGGTAAGGGATTCTCCGTCGCTGTCGCGCGAGCGTGGGAGCACGAATTGTTCTCCGCCCCAACCCCGGTTCGAAAAGTAGCGCTACGAATGTCGATCGCTCTCGGAGCCGGCGGCGGAGCAATCAACCCCATCGTGAACCTGGCCCGAATCGGTTTCGGCGGAAGAATGGGCGACGGACGACAAATGTTCAGTTGGATACATATCGCCGATGTCGTTCGCTCGGTCATCCACATCTACGAGCATCCGGAGATCTCAGGCCCGGTCAATATCGCATCCCCGTATCCGGTAACCAACACCGACATGATGCGGGTGGTACGAGCGAAACTTGGCCGACAATACGGGTTTCCGACGCCGGGCTGGATGCTCGAGTTCGGCGCACGAATCATCCGCACCGAGGCTGAATTGGTGACGAAGAGTCGCTGGGTTTTACCAGGGGTGCTCGCGGACAGCGGCTTCCAGTATCAATTTCCGACGTTGGAGTCTGCGCTGGAACAGATCGCTCAGGAGACCCCGCGAGGGCTGCTTCCGGTCACACTCGGCTGAAGTTCGGTCGCGGTCGCGACCGCTCGCACGATATCCTGCTCGAGCAGATAGTGATTCAGGGCAATCGCAGCCTTCGACCCAGCGGCGGCGGCGGTGATCAACTGTGCAGGCGAGTCCGACACGTTCCCAGCGGCCCATACACCAGGCATGCTGGCACTTCCCGCAGGATCAGTTACCACCCAACCATTTTCGTCAGCTTCACATCCCAGGTCAGTCAGCAAAGCGTCGCGTGGAACAAACCGTGGACCGACAAACACCACACTCCGCGGAACAACCTGACCGGAGGCCAACTCGACGCCGTCCAATCGACCGTCTGCCACCGAGACCCCGGCCACGTCGCCTTCTACGATGCGAATCCCCCTCACAGTCAGCCGCTCCCGCTCGGTGCCGGTCAGCTCGATGCGATTCGGAAAGAAGACAACATCGTCCGACCATTGGCGCACCAACGACGCCTGATGAATGGTGAACGGCCTGTTGTCACCCCCGAGTACACCGATCGGCGTATCACGAACCTCGTACCCGTGGCAGTAGGGACAATGCAAAACGTCGACTCCCCAGCGATCCTGCAGCCCAGCGATGTTCGGCAGCTCGTCACGTAACCCCGTCGCCACCAGAACAGTCCGTGCCTCCAGCGACGCAGTCGCGTCGGTTTGCACAAGAAATCCACCGTCCTCCGTTTGCTCGATTCCGATTGCGGTGCCAGTCGTCATTTCGCCGCCGTACTCGAGAACCTCCTTGCGTCCGGCCGCAAGTAATTGCGTCGGACTCTGCCCGTCCCGCGTCAGGTACCCGTGCAGGTGCTCGGAGACACCATTGCGCGGGTTACCAGCATCGACGATCATCACTCGCCGCCGAGCCCGAGCCAGAACAAGCGCGGCACTCAACCCCGCCGCACCGCCACCGACAATCACCACATCGAACCTCATGCACTCCCCCAGTCCCGCAGTTCGTCCCACCCAGACGGTGAGCTATTCTGGCAATCTAGCAAATTTGTTTACCAGTTAACAAAACTGAGGAATCGTGAACGAACCAACACTCCGCTCCCGTACGTGCAACCTTTGGGCCGAAAACAATCCTGACCTCGACACGTCGCCCATGGAAGTTGTCGCGCAACTCAAGCGGATCACGGCGCTTCTCGAACTCGCCGTCGAACCGGTGTACCGATCCGCGGACCTCACCGTTTCGGAAGTCGAACTGCTTGTGCCGCTTCGATACGCCGAGGAACCGGTCACCGCGATTCGTCTCGCCGAACGCCTCGGTATGTCTCGGGCCGGAGTCAGCAAGGCACTCGCACGATTGGAGAAGCGAGGCCTTGTCTCCCGCACGAGAAATCCCGAAGACAGGCGATCTGCACTGATCACGATGACGATCCAGGGAAACGCTGTCGTCGATGATGTCTTTCCTCGCGAACTCGCCGCTCACGGTGAATTGTTCACCGAACTCGGACGGGGCCGCGGAAAAATTCTCGCGGCACTCGAGCAGTTGGCGCTATCCATGGAAGGCGGGCTGGATCGAACGCAGGACAAGTAGCTCGCGCTACTTCTGCTCTCCGGTCCGCCCGCCGTACGTCGCAATCTTGTACTCCGTCGCAGCCAAAGACAATGTGAGCTCCTTGATCTGCCGACGAACGGTGTCCCGGTGCTCGAGCAGCATGTCGAGCCTCTCCGGAACTGTCCCTTCACCGGCGTCGACCAGTTCAACGTAGTGCTGCAGGTCGCGAATCGCCATGCCCGAGATACGCATGCGGGTCAGAAACACCAGCCTGCGAATAGATTCCGGCCCGTACACACGATGTCCGCTCGAATCACGATCCACCGCAACCAAGCCGATCTTCTCGTAGTAGCGCAGGGTATGCGCCGAAACATCCAGAAGGTCTGACACTTCGGCGATCGACATCGAGTCCTGAACATCCCCTGTATCGACGAGTCGATGGATCACCTCGATCGACATAGGCCCGTCCACTTCCCCAAGTGCCTCGAGTGCCTTGCGCATCAAGTCTTCGGTAGCCATGACTCCCAGCCTAGAACGGGCGGACAGGTCCGGCAGCATCCGCGAAATCGGCGCTGCGAGCGAGGTCGGCCCAGACGGATACCTCGGCGAGATTCTTCCGATACGACGCGGATATCCGCTCCACGGCTTCCTTTCCCAGCGGCAGACGCAGTGGCACATTCTCGCTGTGCACCAGCGAGGTGATGATCTCTGCTGCCTTCTCCGGATCACCCTCCTGAACACCGTCTGCCGCCGCCATGTCCCGCAGAACAGGATCGAGCAAATCACGGTAGTCCGAGGATGATTCGGCGAAGCTCAGAACGCCAGGTGTGTTGAATGCTGTACGGAATCGGCTGGGCTCGACGATCATGACCCGGATGCCGAACTGCCCGACCTCACCGGCAAGGGCCTCCGACCAACCTTCAATCGCGAATTTGGACGCCGAATACGCCCCGACGCCGGGAAACGACATGCGGCCGCCTTGACTGCTCATCTGCACGATCGTTCCGCTGCCCTGCGCTCGCATCGAAGGGAGGACGGCGCGCACCAACGCGGCGGGTCCGATCAGGTGCAGTTCCATGAGATCCCGCAAGGTCGAATCGTCCACCATCTCCGCCGCGCCGACCATCCCGCGACCGGCATTGTTGACCAGCACGTCGACAAGACCGAAATGCTCGAGCGCATGTTCGACGACGCTGGGTGCCGCCGCGGTGTCGCGGACGTCGAACGTCACCGCCGAGAACCGATCCGGATGCTCCGACGCGATATCTGCAACGGACTCGGGCCTACGAACTGCCGCGACTACCGCGTCCCCGGTTCGAAGTGCGGACACTGCAAGTTCGCGGCCGAAACCCTGAGAAACTCCAGTGATGATCCAGGTTTTTGTTGTCATGGTGGGCAACGCTAGGGGTTAGAGCGCGCTCCAACGCAAGCCTTTGGTTCTACAGCCGAGCTACGCGCCGGCCCAAACCGGTCGCTCGCCGCGAAGGAAACCGTCGACACCGGCTTTGAAGTCGTCACTGCTGTAGATCATGCGCATCAGATCATCGTTGTCGGTGATCGATCGGGTCCTGATGCGGCGCAGGGACTCTCGAATCGTCCACACGGTCATCGGGGCAGCCGCAAGGAGTTCCCGCGATACCTGGGCAGTCAGGCTCGCGAACTCTGTCTCTGTTGCACAGTCGCTGAGGAAGCCGTTCCGCAGAGCCTCGTCGCTCGACATGACCCCCGCCCGAGCGACCAACGACATCAGACGCGAACTGCCGATCCTGTCCGCCAGCAACGCCACGGAATGGACCGACAACGAGTTTCCGAGCGTGCGCGCGATCGGGAGGCAGAAGCGGGACCCGTGCGTCGCGATCCGCACATCGCACGCTGCCGCTAACAACAGCCCGGCTCCCGCGCACACACCGTCGATGACCGCCAGCGTGGGAACCCGCACTTTCTCGAGTTCGGTCAGCACGCCGACGAACCGACTTTCGTAGTCGAGCCCGTCATGAAAACTCGAGAAGGTCTGAAAATGGCGTATGTCGGAACCCGCCGAGAACGCCTCTCCCCCAGCACCTCGGAGAGTGAGTAACCGGATCTCGCGGTCGAAGTCGGCGCTTCGGCAGGCTCCGGCAATGGCGTCGTACATCTGAGGAGTCAATGCGTTGTGTTTTTCCGGCCGGTTGAACACGACGTCAAGCGTGTCGCCATGACGAATGATCGAGATGTCTTCGTGCGTTTCAGTCATGACACTGACGCTATTACCGGCAAGGAACAAACGAAACACATTGCACTCGAGTATCTTTGCGAATATTCGGTGCGAAGTTGCAGATAGTGCGAACGGAGAAGCGTCGACGAGGCCAGGAGACGGTGATGCCAGAACCGAACCTCGCCGACGCAGCATTAGTGGGGTGTCATGCCACGATTGTTGAAAGCGTTATGCCACAACGGTCCGCTGCGGCACACCGGAGTACTGACTCAGCGGCCTGATCAGTGCATTCGACTGCCCCTGCTCGATGATGTGCGCCGTCCATCCGGTGATGCGGCTCATCACGAAGATCGGCGTGAACATCTCGACGTCGAAGCCCATAAGGAAATACGCAGGGCCCGTGGGGAAATCGAGATTCGGCTTGATTCCGGTGGCACTGACCATCGTCTTCTCGAGGATCTCGTACATCTGCACCCACTTCTCGCCGTCCGTCGCTGCCGCTACGTCGAGGAGCGCCTGCTTCATGGTCGGAACACGCGAATCACCGTTCTTGTAGACGCGGTGCCCGAAGCCCATGACCTTCTCTTTGGCAGCCAATTTCTCCGACATCCAGGCTTCTGCGCGGTCGGGGTCGTCGATCTCGAGCATGTCGTGCATGACAGCTTCGTTTGCGCCGCCGTGCAACGGGCCCTTGAGCGTGCCGATCGCAGCCGTCACTGCGCTGTAGATGTCCGAAAGTGTGGACGTCACAACACGAGCGGCAAACGTCGAGGCGTTGAAGGAGTGCTCCGCATACAGGATCAGCGAGACCTCGAAGGCCTTTACGATCGCCGGCTCCGGAACAGCACCGAAGCACATGTTCAAGAAGTTTTCGGCGAAACCCAGGTCCGACTGCGGCGCGATGGGATCCTGGCCGCGCCGGCGGCGGAAATCGGCTGCGACGATGGTCGGAAGCACAGCCGTCATCCGCAGTGCCTTGGCCAGATTGGCCTTCTCCGAGTTGTCGTCCTCCGCCGGATCCTCGGCGCCGAGGTAGCTGATCGCCGTACGGACCACATCCATGGGGTGGCAGTTGTCCGGCATCTTGGTCAGGAGCGAGAGCAGTGAGCGATCGGCACGGCGAGCCGCACGCTCACGCAGACAGAGCAATTCGAGCTGCTCGGGTGTCGGCAGTTCGCCGTACCACAGCAGGTGCGCAACTTCTTCGAAGCTACAATTCGCGGCGAGGTCCTGCACTGCGTAACCGCGATACGTCAACGAATTCGTCTCGGGCACTACCTTGGAGATAGCCGTCGTGTCGACGACAACTCCGGCCAAGCCCTTGTAGATCGTCGGAATCTGTTCGGTCATGTCCTACTCCCCTCCAAGCTGAAATTGAAAATGCCACTGTCGAATTCGTTGTAACGCTCGTACTCGAGAATCTCGTACAACCTGCTGCGGTGCTGCATCTCACCGAGCAGCCCTTCTTGCGTGCCCTCCGCAAAAATCTCGCGCAGGCCCTTTTCGATGGCGAACATCGCCAACCGAAGAGTGGTCACGGGGTAGATGACGGCGTTGAAACCGATCTCTTCCAACGTCTTCGCCGAAATGAGATTCGACTTCCCGAACTCGGTCATGTTGGCGAGCAACGGAGTGTCGACTGCTGCGCGGAACTTCTCGAAGTCTCCTTCGGTGGCAAGAGCTTCGGTGAAGATCAGATCGGCACCGGCATCTGCGTAGGCCTTTGCTCGCTCGATCGCTGCGTCGATACCGTCGATTCCGGCAGCATCGGTGCGCGCGCAGATGACGAAGTTCGGGTCGCGACGTGCCGAGACTGCAGCACGAACTCGGCGAACCATGTCTTCGGTGGGCACGATCGCTTTGCCGTCGAGGTGCCCACAGCGCTTGGGGTTGATCTGATCCTCGAGGTGCAGGCCGGCTATACCGTCGTCCTCGAAGATCGTGACCGTGCGGGCAGCGCTCATGGGTTCACCGAAACCGGTGTCGGCGTCGATGAGCGTCGGGAGGTCGGTGACCCGCGCGATCTGCTTGCTGTGGGCGGCGACCTCGGTCAACGTGGTCAGCCCGATGTCGGGAAGCGCCAATCCGGCCGAATACGCACCACCCGAAACGTAAACGCCTTCGAACCCGATTTCCTGAATGAGCTTGGCTGTCAACGGATTGATCGCACCGGGGAGTCGTTGAATCTTTCCGGACGTCAGCCCGGCACGGAAAGCGATGCGTTTGTCGGCCGCGGACGTCGATGCTGCGATGAGGCCCGACATCAGAAAAGTCCCTTGGCGACCTTGGGTGCCCGAGCGAGAACGTCTTCGGAAACGGTGAAGGTCAGCTGATCCAGTTCGCCTGCCTTCAATTCGGCGGTGCGCTGAGCCGCGTCGAGGAAGCGATCCTGTTCGCTCGGCTCGATGACGCCCTCGGCGAGGGTGCGGAACTTCGCGACGTACTGATCGCGAGCGAACGGACGTGCGCCGAGCGGGTGCGCATCGGCCACCGCAAGCTCGTCGACGATGACCTCGCCGCTCTTCAAGGTGATCTCGGCGCGAGCACCGAAAGCCTTCTCGTCCGGATCCGTCGAGTGGTAACGGCGTGTCCATTCGGGATCTTCGCGCGTGGAGATCTTGTTCCACAGCTCGATCGTGTCGGGGCGCTGTGCACGCTCGGGCGCGTAGGAATGCTCGTGGTGCCACGTACCGTCCTGCAGCGCAACGGCAAAGATGTACATCACCGAGTGATCGAGAGTTTCGCGTGATGCGGTGGGGTCGAACTTCTGCGGATCGCCGGAACCGGTGCCGATGACGACGTGGGTGTGGTGACTGGTATGCAAGACGATCGAGGCGATCTGGTCGAGATCGCCGACGCGAGAACGCATCCGGCGAGCGAGGTCGATCGGCGCCTGGCTCTGGTACTCCGCGGAGTGTTCCTTCGTGTACGAGTCGAGGATGGCGCGCTTCGCCTCACCAGAACCCGGAAGCGGAACGTGGTACTCCTTGTCCGGGCCACCGAGCAGCCAGGCGATCACGCCGTCTTCGCCTTCCCAGATCGGTGAAGGTGCACCTTCACCGCGCATCGCACGGTCGACTGCCTCGACGGCAACCTTGCCGGCCAGCGCAGGCGCGTAGGCCTTCCAGCTGGAGATCTCGCCCTTGCGGGACTGCCGTGTAGCCGTCGTGAGGTGCAGCGCCTGGCCGATTGCCTGGTAGACCGTCTCGGTGCCCAGGCCCAGCAAAGTTCCGATACCAGCCGCAGCCGAGGGGCCGAGGTGTGCGACGTGGTCGATCTTGTGCTCGTGCAGACAGATAGCCCGAACCAGGTCGATCTGGATCTCGTAGCCGGTTGCGAGACCACGAATCAGGTCCTTACCGTCACGGCCGGTGTGCTGAGCGACGGCAAGGATCGGCGGGATGTTGTCACCGGGGTGCGAGTACTCGGCGGCCAGGAACGTGTCGTGGAAGTCGAGTTCACGAACCGCGACGCCGTTCGCCCAGGCGGCCCACTCGGGCGAGAAAGCACCCGAGATACCGAAGACGGTGGACCCGGGCGTGTACGGATGTGACTGCGCCTGTGCACGCGCATTCACCACGGGTCGACGGGCCAGGGAAGCTGCGGCAACTGCCGCGTTGTCGATGATCCGGTTGACGATCATGTCGGACGTGGCGTCGGTGACCTCGACGGAATCCGTCGCAACTTCCGCGATCTTCCACGCGAGGTGGTCTTCCTTGGGGAACTCTTCGGCAGAGCGGTGGGTGCGTACGAGATGCGTCTTCATCGATCCTCTTCTCACGTGCTTCGGTATCTATTTGCACGCTACGCAGCTCATTCACCTCGGGATAGGCCCTCGCAACTGCCTATTTGTGCAATAACGATCCTGCAATGTTGCGAATGTTGCGAACGGCTCCTCGGTAGGGTGAACGCGATCGGCACCGAGGAGATTCGATGAAGAAGATGTACGCGGGAGCGCGGCTGCGACGGCTGCGGGAAGAACGAAACCTGTCACAGTCCGCACTGGCGAAGGCACTCGAACTCTCCCCCAGCTATGTCAATCAACTAGAGAACGATCAACGACCGCTGACGGTCCCCGTCCTTCTCAAGCTCAACGCCGAGTTCGATCTCGACGTGCAATTCTTCGCCTCCGATTCCGACGCACGCCTCGTGGCTGACGTTCATCACGCCTTGGCCGAAACCTCGGAATCCGGGGACGTATCGCTGGCAGAGGTAGACGAATTGGTGGCCCGAATGCCCGCGGTCGGACGCACCCTCGTGATGTTGCACCGTCGTTTGCACGCCGCAACCGAGCAGTTGGACCAGTTCTCGACGCAATTGTCCGGCGAGGCCGCATCTGATGTGTCGCTCGTACCCATGCCCTACGAGGAGGTTCGGGACTTCTTCTACGACCGAAAGAATCACATCGCCGTTCTGGACGACGCTGCCGAGCAGATGTTCGTGGACAACGGATTGTCCGTTGGCGCAGTGGATTTGCAACTGGCACGACTACTTCGCGATCAGCACGGCGTCACCGTGACGATCCGTACCGACGAACCAGACAAGCTCGGCCCCAAGCGTTTCTACGATCCGGACAAGTCGGTACTCACCCTCGCCCGTCGTCTGTCGGCAGGGCAACGCGCGTTCCAGATCGCGATGCAGTTGGCCTTCTTCACGCAGGCCGACGTGATCGATTCCCTTGTCGCCGAGGACGAATCGTTGAGTGCCGAGTCCGCGGCACTGGCTCGAATCGGACTCGCGCACTACTTCGCCGGCGCACTGCTACTCCCGTACACCCAATTCCTGGAATCGGCCGAGGCTCTGCGGTACGACATCGATCTGCTCAGCCTCAAATTCGAGGTCGGCTTCGAAACAGTTTGTCACCGGCTGTCCACTCTCCAGCGTCATGGCCAACGCGGCATCCCCTTCTTCTTCGTCCGAACCGATCGCGCCGGAAACATCTCGAAGCGTCAGTCTGCTACCGCTTTTCACTTCTCCAGAGTCGGCGGCAGTTGCCCGCTGTGGGTCATCCACGAGGCATTCGCGAGCCCTGGACGCATCCTCACCCAGGTCGCGAAGATGCCCGACGGCCGGACATACCTCTGGGTGGCGCGCACTACCCACAGCGGCGGGCTCGGGTACCTCGCCCCCGAGCGGAACTTCGCCGTCGGACTCGGTTGCGACATCGGCTACGCCGATCGCATGGTCTACTCCCACGGAATCCAGACGGACGACCCCGCGACCATCGTGCCGATCGGCGCGGGGTGCAAAGTCTGTGACAGACCAGCGTGCTCTCAACGCGCCTTCCCCCAACTCGGCCGCTCGATCTCCGTCAGTCAGAACAGCAGCAGCCATCTGCCGTATCCGCAACAATAAGGCGCAAACAATAGGGCGCACCGACTCCACCTGCGCTTCCCCGGAGCTACGGCGCCTTTCTGCTTCGATGGATGTCATGCAACCCGATACCGTGGCCCCTCGTCGACTGGTTCTTCGCCGCCTTTCGGCCGTAGTTGGTGTGGCCGGAATCGTGACGGGTTTGGTTGCCTTGATCGCAACTCAGCTGGACGTCGATCACAACATCGTGATCGTTCTGGCGTCAGTGGCACCCTTGTTGATGATTGCTCCGCTGATCGGTGCCGTCGTCTCGGGTATCGGGGGTCAGTGGATCGTATGTGCCGCATCCCTTGTCGTCCTTGCACTGTTCGGATGGTCTGTGAGCCCGCTGTACATCGGCGGAACTGGGGAGTCGACGTCTGCGAACGGTCCATCGATTCGGTTGATGCAGGCCAACTTGATGGTCGGTGCAGCGGATCCGGAGTCGCTTGTGGCGATGGTCCGCGAACGCAACGTCGACGTGGTGACGGTCCAGGAGTTGACGTACCAGGAAGCCGAAGCGCTCGAAGCCGCCGGGCTTGAAGAGGTTCTGAGCCACCAGTTCCTGATCCCCTACGCCGACGGCGGTGGCGGTGCCGGAATCTACAGTCGCTTTCCTCTCTCCAATCCACGTAGCTTCGACGGGTTCTCACCCGAAACGCTGTCCGCAGAGCTGAATGTCGGCTTGGCGCAGCCAGCCACATTGTTCGCCGTGCATCCGGCACCGGCATACATCTCGCCGGCTTCGGCGTGGGCGGCCGAGCAGCAGAAGCTTGGGTCTTACATGGACGAAGTCGCCGGGATGGACAATGTGATAGTCAGCGGCGATTTCAATGCGTCGTACTCGAACAAACAGTTCCGGAATCTCCTCAGCAACGGATACACCAGCGCCGCCGATCAATTGGGTTCCGGCCTGATCCCGACGTACCCGACCGACAAGTGGTATCCGGCGGTGGTCGGTATCGACCACATCATCACCAAAGGCGCCGTGGCGACATCCTTGGAACGGATCGAGATCGAGGGATCCGATCACCACGGCCTGATTGCCGACATCACGTTGTCTTGACTAAATCCTGGATCGAGCAAGCACCGCGGCATTGTTGTGCCCCGGTGCTCGCGTCTTCAGTTGTCGCGATTCACGCCGCGGTGGGCGGGCTGTTCCCGCCGATCGGCTGCTGATACGGGTCAACCGACATCGGTGGATAGAACACCGACTTCCGATCCGGACCGATCTCCACCCGCCACTCCGTGTGGTGCATCGTCCGGTGGTGATGACCGCACAACAAGATCAGATTGTCGAGATCTGTTGGGCCACCATCGTTCCAGTGAACAATATGATGGGCATCGCACCACCCCGACGGCGTCCCACACCCCGGAAACGCGCACCCACCATCACGAACCGCAAGAGCCCGCCGCTGCGGAACCGTCGCTGTTCTCGCTTCCTTACCGCAGTCGAGCGGAACACCATTTTCATCCAACAAGATCCGCGTCACGGTGCAGTCGCACGCCAACATCCGAGCAGTATCGATACTGATCGGGCCCACCCAATCGGTCCACGCGAATCCCAGCTCCTCGGTGGACGGCAAGAGGTCTTTCAAAGCTTGCAGATCCGTCATGTCTTTCGCGGACGCGGTGACCGTGATGTGTGGTTTCACGCCGCCTTCGATCGGACCCAACCCCGCCCGCTCGTACCGACGCAACAACTCGCAAAACCCGTCCGCCCGCCGTAGCGCCGGAGTACGCGTGTCCTTCACGCCATCCTTCTCCGGCGTCGGAGCAGACAAACTCGACAACAACGTGATCAGACGCGCCCCGTTCACAGCATCCAGATCACCCTTCACAGTGACCCGCCCGTACAAGCCTTTCGAGGCGTAGAACTCGTTGCGCTCCGAATCCTCGCCGACCGGAACACCGTCCTCGCGTTTTCCGTACTGCTTCTCGATTCGGCGGATCGCCGCCCGCACCGCATCACAATCCGCAATGTTCTTCGACGCCAGATCAAGCAGAATCCCGCGAGCCTTGTCCACATCGGCACGATGAAACGCGTCGCCCACCATGGGTTCGAGCATCAACAACCGCGCCAACCCGACCAGCAGACTGCACTCACCGATCTCCAAATTCGTCGAACCATGCAACCACTGCGCGATCGACCGAAAACCCTTCCCCCCGAGAACCTCACGGGCAAACATCTCCACGATCAGCAACACCATCCGCGATTGCAACTCGTGCCGGACACGCACCAGATCGAGAACCTCACCCTTGAGGTCCTCACCATCCAGTTGCCATGCTTCCCGACTGTCCATGCCGAAAGATTAATCGAACATACTTTCGATAACCAGAGGCAAAACGGACAACTTCAGGAGCGCCCAGAAGTCGAGACTCGTTGAAATACAGCCTTATTCGACTGCCACAAACCGCTACGTCGGCGTGACTATCGCAAAGTTCGGGTCAGGCTCGTCAAGGTGCCCCGCAAGTTCTGCGAGCTTCGCCGGGTCGCCGGCCACCGTGATACTGCCATTCGCAATCTCGGCGCCCAGGTCCGCACCACCGAGCAGCACACCGAGTAAGCCGAGACGACTCAAACTGAACGTCGCATCCACAGACCCGGCATCTGCAGACCCACCTTCCACGTCGAAATGGATCAGCACTCCGTTGCTCAGTTCCGTTCGGTGCACGATGTTTTCGTCGGTGATGTTCCAATCGATGACGATGTGGGAATTCGCTGCACTCACTCCGTCCACGCGGAGCGACACAGCGTCGAACACCTGCTTCACCGACAACGCTGCGGTGATGTCAGGAGCTGCAGCAACTGTGGGCGTACCCACCGAACCGTTGCGCAGTTCGTATGCACCGGTGAGGTAGAAGTTTCGCCAGGTGCCGTTCTCTGCGCCGTACCCGAGTTGCTCGAAGGTATCGGCCTGCAGGGTCTTGGCCTCGGCGTTGTCCGGTTCAGCAAAGATGACGTAGTTCACCACCTGCGCGACCCACCGAAAGTCTCCGCTCTCGTACGATTCCCGAGCTTTTCGGAGCACCTCTGCCGATCCGCCCATGAACTCCACGTGACGCTTGGCCGATTCGACGGGTGGATGCTCCCACAGGTGTGCTGGGTTGCCGTCGAACCATCCCATGTAGCGCTGATAGATGGCTTTGACGTTGTGGCTGACGGAACCGTAGTACCCGTGTGTGTGCCACGCCTGCGCCAAGGCGGCTGGCAGTTCGATGGATTCGGCGATCTCGAGACCGGTCCACCCCTGATTGATTCGACGAAGTGTCTGATCGTGAAGGTACCCGTAGAGGTCGCGCTGCAATGACAGGAACTCGGTGAGCCGTTCGGTCCCCCACGTCGGCCAATGGTGGGATGCAAACACGACATCGGATCGTGAGGCGTAGCGATTGATCGATTCGGTCAGGTACGCCGACCACACATGCGGATCTCGCACCAACGCTCCACGAAGTGTGAGCAGATTGTGCAGATTATGAGTTGCGTTCTCCGCCATGCACAGTGCGCGAAAGTCCGGGAAGTAGAAGTTCATCTCGGACGGCGCCTCGGTGCCTGGGGTCATCTGGAACTCGATCCGAACGCCGTCGATCGTCTCCGTATGACCAGTCTTCGAGATCGACACCGTCGGTGAAATGAGCGTCGGTGTACCGGTGGAGGTGGTCTGGCCCAATCCTGCACCGACACCACCTCGAGGCCCTCGAGGCAATGCCGCCCCGTACATGTATGCCGCGCGTCGAGCCATTGCCGTTCCCGCATAGACGTTTTCCTCGACGGCATGCTCCACGAATCCGGTTGGCGCATAGATCACGCATCGCCCGGCAGCGACGTCGTCTTCGGTGGTCACCCCTTTGACCCCACCGAAATGGTCAATATGCGAATGCGTGTAGATCACGGCGACAACCGGTCGATCACCACGATGCTCCCGATACAACGCGAGACCAGCGGCCGCGGTTTCCCGAGAAATCAGTGGATCGATGACGATGATCCCGCTCTCCCCCTCGATCAGGGTCATATTCGACAGATCGAGGCCGCGTATCTGATAGATCGAATCCGTCACCGCAAATAGTCCCTGCTTGGCCACCAACCTCGATTGACGCCACAAGCTCGGATTGACGGTCGGCGGGCACTCTTCATCCAGGAATGAGTACGAGTCGTTGTCCCACAGCACTTTTCCGCCCGGTCCGGTTACCACGCCGGGATCGAGCGCGCCGATGAACCCGCGCTCGACATCGGTGAAATCGGTCTTGTCGGAGAACGGCAGGGTCTCGGTGACTCGGGAGTTCGCCGCTTCGATTGCGGCCGATGCTGCGCGTGGGTCGATCATAGATCAGCCTCTCATGCTCAATTGTCCAGTGTGGTAAACCCGTTCAAGGCTTCAAGAGCCAGCAGGCACTAGCTCAGCAACTGCGACTTTGCCGCGGCGAACTCCGCGTCGGTCAACACGCCGGACTGATGAAGCTGACCCAGCTCCTGCAGCTTGGAGACCAGATCGTCCGCGCCAGAAGGGGGAACGGACTGCACGGGGGCGACCTGCGGCGGCGGCTGTTGCTGCTGGTACTCCTGCTGCTGCTCGCTGGCCTTCCGTTGACTCCGTCGATCCATTGCGTTGGACGTCGCTTTTGCGGTTCCAGCCACTACCGCAGTGCGCGCCACCGTGCCGAGCAACCCCGGCCGCCCTCTGCGTCCACCTCGAAAAACCATGCCGAACTCCTTGGGTAATTGTCGCTACTGAAATGCTGCTTCGACCGCTGCGACGACTACCTCGCGCGGTATCTGAACGTGAAGGACTACATCGCCGCCGCCACCGCGAACCGTCGACGCGAGCTCACGCGCCCACGTCTGCTCGTAGACGATGACTGCGGCGGACGTTCCTGGTTCGAGTGACTCACGGACCACGTCCAGATCCTCGTCACTGATCAATGCCTTGGCTTCGATGGACAGAATCGCCAGTCCGATCTCTGCGAGATCTTCGTCGACGTCGATCTGTGACACCTGTCCGTCGGCGTCCTTGGCGATGTACACGAGGTCGAGCAGGGTGACAAAACCTCGTTCCACCACGTTTTGCAGCGCGGCGACGGCTTCAGGATCCACAGTGGAACCTGGGAATGCCAGCACCACGAGCTCGACCGGTCCGATGTTCATTGCGTCGTTCATCCATCAAGCCTGGTGGCTCGGACGCTTGGGAACCTCACCCGCAGGGGATGAATTACCCAATGCGATCGAGTTATTTGTTGCGACGAATGACTTCGCGAATCGGCCGTACGTGTACGCCTTCTGCCGCGAGGGCTCGCCGGGCTTTGCCTCGGGTGACGAGCACACCGACGATGCCGAGAATCCAGACCGGATATTGCACCATCCAGGCGACGCGGAATCCGTCGAACGTGTACCCGCCCATGTGTCCGAGGATTACGCCCATCACTTGAATCACGATGAGGGAAGCGAGGAATCCACCGATGTTGACCATGCCCTGTGCGGTGCCCATCGCCGAACTCGGATTGGATGTGCGCGCGTAGTCGAAGCCGATCACCGAACCCGGTCCACCCACCGAGATGACGACCACCAGGATCGTCAACAACCAGAGCGGAGACGGCTCGCTTCGTGAAAGCACGATCGTCCACATGAGCGCGCTGGCCACCATGATGGTGAGAACCAACCACGATCGACGCATGGGATAGCGACCGGTGAGAATGCCGAGGATCGGGCCGGCCACGATTGCCGAGATGACCGACAGCGTCAGCAGCGAGCCGACCGTCGTGGAGTCGAGGCCTTGAGCCGATTTCAGATACGGCACACCCCACAGCAGCGCGAACGTCGTGATCGAGAACTGAGTCCCCATATGGCTGAAGAACCCGAGGCGGGTGCCGGGCCGCATCCACACCGTCTTGATTTGTCGCCCGATCTCCTTGGCGCCGGCCGGCACGGCGACCACGTCGGCACCGGGCGGCGCGTCGCGGATGACACTCAACGCCAGTGCAAACGCCAACAGTCCGACAGCGGCAGCGCTGCCGTAGGCAAAAGTCCAGCCCGGTCCGGACAACAGCAACATGAACGGAAGCGCAGACATCACCTGGCCCAGCTGACCGAGGATGCCCGTGAACTGCGAGACCAACGGCACCTGCCGGGGCGGGAACCACTGCGGTACCAACCGCAACACCGAGATGAAGGTGAGTGCATCCCCGGCACCGACGGCAATACGTGCACCGATCGCGACGGGCAGCGATTCGGTGAAGGCGAGAGCCAACTGCGCGGACATCATGATGAACGCACCGACTGCGATCATGATCCGCGAACCGTAGCGGTCGAGGAGAACTCCCGCCGGAATCTGCATACCGGCGTACACGACGATCTGCAGCACGACGAAGCTCGACAGAACGCTGGGCGAGATCGAGAACCGATCAGCAGCAGACAGACCCGAGACACCGAACGAAGTGCGGTGAAGCACGGCGATCACGTAGGCAAAAACACCGACACCCCAGACCAACCACACTTTTTTCATCGGGTCTGTATGTTACTCCTGTCTTTCGCAAGGCTCAGGACATGATTATTCGCGGCCCTGAGAGACCCAATTCAAATCAGCCGAACGGAAGCCTTCGGTGATCGCGGCGAGGGAGTCGAGGCGAGCGATCTGGTCTTCGCTCAGAACGATGTCCAACGCTCCGGCGTTTTCCGTGACTCGTGCAGCGAACCGCGTGCCGGGAATCGAAACGGAAGGCAACCCGTACTGACGGCCCTTGGCATCGAGCCATGCCAGGGAAACCTGTGCAGGCGTCGCGCCGAGCTCCTCACCGACGGCGCGGACCACGTCGAGAACCTTCTGATTAGCAGGGAGCGCGGAGTCCGAGAAGCGTGGGAAGCGTCGGCGTAGGTCGTTGTCACCGAGCGTCTCCGCATCGAACGATCCCGCCAGGAAGCCTCGGCCCACAGGTGAGAAGGGCACGAATCCGACTCCGAGTTCCGCGGCGGTGGGTACTACATGGTTCTCGACGTCCCGACTCCAGATGCTCCATTCGGACTGGATCGCCGCGATCGGATGCACCCCGTACGCACGACGCAGTTCATCGCCGGTCGCCTCGGACAGGCCGATGTTGCGGACCTTGCCCGCCTTCACCTGCTCTGCGATCGCGCCGACGGTGTCTTCGATCGGAACGTTCGGGTCGACCCGGTGCAAGTAGTAGAGGTCGACATGATCGACGCCGAGTCGTCCCAGAGACTCGTCGAGTGCCTGCGGTACGTAGGCCGGGTCTCCGTTGATCCCGCGCTGACCGTTGGCGATGTTGCCGACCAGACCGAACTTCGTCGCCAACTGCACTTCGTCCCGGCGGTCTTTGAGAAGCTCTCCCACCGCACGCTCGCTCGAGCCCTCGCCGTACACGTTGGCGGTGTCGATGAACGTGATCCCGATGTCCACCGCATGGTGCAATGTGGCAAGCGCCTCGGCCGGATCCACCGGGCCGTAGACAGGGGCGACGGACATCGCGCCGTATCCCTGGGCGCTGACAGTGAGACCTTCGGCCAGAGTGACGGTGGGGACGGTCATGAAAACTCCTCGATTCGACTAAGCGACAACCTCGACAGTCTTCACCGAATCGAAGCCTCACGCACCGATTAACGTCACGCTGATCGGGTTACCCTCGAGTGATGGCATTCGATTGGCTCGAACTCGTGCTCACCGCCCATCGCGAATTCGGTTCACGACTCGCCGCAGTCGAGGACTGGAACGCACCCACGCCCGACTCCGACTGGCACGTCGAACACCTCGTCCGCCACGTCATCGAGGAGCAGCAGTGGGTACCGCCGCTCCTGGCCGGACTGACGGTCGGCGAGGCGACACCGGACATCGTTCCCGTCGGGGACGACCTGTGGACCGAATGGCAGAAGTACTCCGATGCCGCCATCAAAGCGTGGAAATCGACGGACCTCAGTGCCCACGTTCACCTCTCGTACGGCACAGTGAAGGTGGAACCCTATCTGCGCCAGCAGACCTCGGACGTCACGATCCACACCTGGGATCTCGCGCGAGCGGTCGGAGCAGACGAGCGACTCGATCCAGACCTCGTCGAGGCCGTCTGGTCCGACCTCGACGGGCAGCGCGACATGCTCGCCGAGAGCGGCCTGTTCTCCGCTCCCGTCGATCTTCCTGACGATGCGTCGTTGCAGGACAAGCTGATTGCCCTGACCGGCCGCGATCCTCGTTAGACGTTCAGCGTCACGCCCGTCGTGCGGGCGACGCCGTCCCAGCCGCCGGCAGGTGCACCGAGGCCGAGCAGAGCCGCAACCGTCGGCGCGACGTCGATCGTGCGAGCCTGCGTGTCGATCTTCCGTCCACCGTCGAGAGCGGGATGCCCGCCGCTGAGGAAGAACGGGATGGGCAGTGTCACGAAATGGCCGTGGTTGCCGGGAATCGGGTTGGACAGTGGAGTCGGATCACTGAACCGCCAGCCCTGAGCGCAAAACGCAACGACGTCACCGGCATTGGTGCCGAGATCGAATTCGGCGGGGAGGTGGCTGGATTCGACGCCGTCCACACCATCCACGATCTGCTGAATCCGGCTGACGGCTTCCGCCCGTTCGCCATCGGGTCCGACGAAGTAGATCAGGTCTGCGCCACCGTTCTGGGCGATTCGAATCTTGCCTGCCAGCAACGGGTCCGCGTTCAGCGGTCGATCGAGTCCGATGAGCCGCGCGGGCTCCGACCAGTCCATGGAGTGGTCGGCCAACACGATCAGAATGCTCCGATTCCAGCGACCCGTGTCATGAAGGAAGTCGACGAAGCGGCGAACCTGGTTGTCGGTGTTCTGAAGTGCGGCCGTGCGAGCGATCCGGATGGACGGACCGGACAGATCCAGGTGCCCAACCCGATCGACGTCACCGAGGTTGGTGAACGAGAGCCGCGGCGAGTTCCCGCCGACGATACGGATCAAGGCGTCGATCGTGAAGTTGTCCGGCGCGTGCTCCGTGCCGGGAACGAGCGGCTGGGGATCCCACACCAGTGAGGCGCGGTCACCGAACAACCCGTGAAGGTAGCGCTTCGACAGCACACTCGCAGTGGTCAATCCGAGTTCGGCGCGCACCCGATCCAGAACCGTCGATGCCTGCAGGTCGGAAGGCCGATCGAGGTCACGCTTCTTGTCGATGGTCGGATCGTAGACGGAGTTTGCAGGCACTCCCGAACGCGCCGGCAGCACTCCCGTCATCATCGCCGTGTGATTCGGCAGCGTCTCCGCGATCGTGATGGCGCTGGCGTCCGGGTAGTGAATACCGCCGGCCGCAAGCCCGGTCAGCGTCGGGGTGAGCTCCGATCGCAACTCGTCCGGACGCATGCCGTCGACGACGATGACATGCACGTCCAGGTCTGGGATGCCTGCGCTGGTGGGAACGCTCGCGCGAGCGGGCGTTCCGAGCAATGCCGTTCCGGCGACAACACTTCCACCGATCAGAACGCTACGACGCGAAACTTCGATACTCACTGGTCGACTCCTGGTCGGTACGAGGCCTGATCGAGGGCGGCCGAAGTGGGCGAGACTCTACTGCCCGCGCCTGCCGGAAGACGGTAGCTCACGGCGTAGTGCGCATTGCTCTGTGGATTGGTGAGATCGTCGACGTAGTACCAATCCATCTGAGTACCTTCGCGGGCGATTTCGAATACGCCGTAGCCGTGCGAGTCCAGTTCGACGTACCGCACGTGTCGGTTCACTGCCTTGAATGCTTCTTCTGCCGCAACGGTTACCGTTCGCGGCGGCACTTTCAGCATGTCGTCGATGTTGGGCGACGTCACCGACGGGACGACGAACTCAGCGCCGACAGTCGGCCCGCCTGGGTAATTCGCGGCATTGGTCGGTAGGTCGCAAGCCCACGACGTGTGGATGTCACCGGTGATGAAGACGGTGTTGTCCACACCGTTCGAGGTGATCGCATCGAAAAGCCTGGTGCGGTCGGCGGTGTACCCGTCCCACTGATCCGTGTTGTACGGGACACCGGCCTGCGGCACTCCCACCAGTTCGGTCAACGCCGCGGTGGTCGCCGGTTCCAGCGGCGGGAACACGCAGGGCGTGATCATGACCGGATTGCCGACGATCTTCCACTGCGTCGGGGAGGTGACGATTCCGCTGGTCAACCAATCCATCTGTGCGCGTCCGGTAATGGTGCGTGACGGATCGTCGACCTGCTTCATCGTCGGCTGCTCGTCGCGGTAGGTACGCAGGTCGAGCATCGAGATCTCGGCCAGATTCCCGAAGCGGAACCGTCGATACAGCTGAACGCTCGAACCACTACCCGACGGGCGGACAGGCATCCACTCGAAATATGCCTTGGCCGAGTTCGCCTTTCGATCTGCCCAATCGCCTTCGATACCGGGAGTGTGATTTTCGGCGCCGTCCCGGTACGCGTTGTCGGCCGATTCGTGATCGTCCCACGTAGTGATGAACGGGAGTTTCAGGTGCAGAGCTGCCAGATCCGGGTCTGTCTTGTACTGCGCGTGCCGAATTCGGTAGTCGGCCAGCGAAATGATCTCGTGGGCCGGCTCGTGAAGGCGAACGGATCCGTTCCGCGCGCCGTACTCCCCCTGCCCGTACTCGTAGATGTAGTCACCGAGATGAATGATCGCGTCGAGGTCTTCGCGGAATGCGAGGTGGCGATAAGCACCGAAATATCCTGCTTCCCAGTTGGAGCAGGACACGACGCCGAAGCGGAGACGATCGAGATCTGCCGAGTTCGACGGAGCCGTGCGGGTGCGTCCCACCGGAGAAACAGCCGAACCCGCAGTGAATCGGTACCAGTACGTCGTCGACGAATCGAGTCCGGTGACGTCGACCTTCGCGGTGTGATCGGATTCTGCCGAAGCAGCAACACTTCCCGACGCCACAACGCTCGCGAACCCCTCATCGGTCGCGACCTGCCAGTTGAGCGTCACCGCCGCCCCGACGCCCGAACCTGGCGTTGCGTCCGCCGTTGGGGTGATGCGGGTCCAGATGATCACGGCATCCGGCAACGGGTCACCGGATGCCACGCCGTGCGCGAATCCCGGGCTGCCACCCGGAACCTCGGCACCGGCGTGGCTCGCCGAAGCGACACCGAGACCTACTGCGCCGGCGAGAGCCGCCGATCCCTGCAGTAGGCCACGTCTGGATATTCGGTCGAAGGCATTCGTGTGCACGCTAGGAGTGAACCCGCACCTGAACGGCCGTTCAAGAGAGCTTCGGGATGTTCACCCAGGCTTCGCCTGCGATTCTCTGAAAGTTTGACCGAGTCGATCCCGATCACAACCGGTAGTCGAGGGCCGAGCCTCGAACCACACCGACCTTGACTCCGATGTAACCGCCGAGTGCACCCCCGGCCGCGATCAGGATCCAGAACGCCGGCGGAATCAGAGCCTCGGACCCGTCGATCTCGGAGAACGCGGAATAGCCGGCGATCAACGCACCGAACAGCACAGGCAGTATCAGCAGTGCGGCAAAGAAAGTCACCCACACCGATACGAAGCGGCCCTTCCACCGGGCAATCTCGTGCAGAACCGTCAGAACAACCAGGAAGACACCACTACCGGTCAAGACGGCCGCCAGAACTGCAAACCCGAAAGCTGAAATCAGTTCCGACTCCACCTGAATCCCCCTGTACGTCAATCACCTGCACACTCAGCCCCGACTGCGATGCGACGAGTCTATTCACGACGGACGACGTCTGTTGGCAACTCGAGTCGCTCGTCTGCCGGAAAGACATCCCGCTGACGCCTATGCTTGGAAAATGACCGAACCCGACATCAAGCCCAGAAGTCGTGACGTCACCGACGGACTCGAAAAGACCGCAGCGCGCGGCATGTTGCGTGCAGTAGGAATGGGTGACGACGACTGGGTCAAGTCGCAGATCGGCGTCGCCTCGTCCTGGAACGAGATCACACCGTGCAACCTGTCCCTCGATCGCCTGGCCAAGGCCGTCAAGGAAGGTGTCCGGGAGGCCGGTGGATTCCCCCTCGAATTCGGCACCATCTCCGTTTCCGACGGCATTTCGATGGGTCACGAGGGCATGCACTTCTCCCTCGTCTCCCGTGAAGTGATCGCGGACAGCGTCGAGACCGTCATGCAGGCCGAGCGCCTCGACGGATCGGTTCTTCTCGCCGGCTGCGACAAGTCGTTGCCCGGCATGATGATGGCGGCGGCCCGCCTCGACCTCGCCAGCGTGTTCCTCTACGCCGGTTCCACCCTCCCCGGCGTCGCCAAACTGTCCGACGGCAGCGAGCGGGAAGTCACCGTCATCGACGCGTTCGAGGCCGTGGGCGCCTGCTCGCGCGGACTGATGAGCCGCGCCGACGTCGACACCATCGAACGGGCGATCTGCCCGGGCGAAGGCGCGTGCGGCGGCATGTACACCGCAAACACGATGGCCAGCGCCGCCGAGGCCATGGGAATGTCGCTGCCCGGCAGCGCTTCACCGCCCGCACCGGACCGTCGCCGCGACGGATTCGCCCGCGAGAGCGGCAAAGCCGTTGTCGAACTCCTTCGTCGGGGCATCACCGCCAGGGACATCCTCACCAAGGAAGCGTTCGAGAACGCCATCGCAGTAGTCATGGCGTTCGGCGGATCCACCAATGCGGTGCTCCATCTCCTCGCGATCGCGCACGAAGCGTACGTCCCGCTGACGCTCGACGACTTCGCTCGCGTCGGCGCGAAGGTCCCGCACCTCGCCGACGTCAAGCCCTTCGGAAAGCACGTCATGACGGACGTCGACCGTATCGGCGGCGTCCCCGTCATCATGAAGGCATTGCTCGACGCGGGACTCATGCACGGAGATTGCCTGACCGTCACCGGCAAGACTGTTGCGGAGAACCTGGCGCACATCACCCCGCCCGATCCGGACGGCAAGGTCCTGCGGGCGATGAACAAGCCCATTCACCCGACCGGAGGCATCACGATCCTGAAGGGCTCGCTAGCTCCCGGCGGCGCGGTGGTCAAGTCGGCAGGATTCGAGTCTGATGTATTCGTCGGCACTGCACGGGTTTTCGAACGTGAACGCGCCGCAATGGACGCGCTCGAAGACGGAACCATCACTGGTGGCGACGTCGTCGTCATCCGCTACGAGGGCCCGAAGGGTGGTCCCGGAATGCGTGAGATGCTGGCCATCACGGGCGCGATCAAGGGTGCGGGTCTCGGCAAGGACGTCCTGCTGCTGACGGACGGACGATTCTCGGGCGGCACCACCGGCCTGTGTGTCGGACACGTTGCGCCCGAGGCCGTCGACGGCGGTCCCATCGCGTTCGTTCGCGACGGCGACCAGATCCGGCTCGACGTGGGTACCGGACAACTCGAGTTGTTGGTCGACGACTCCGAATTGGAAGCCCGCAAGAAGGGCTGGGAGCCGTTGCCGCCTCGCTACACACGTGGTGTGTTGGCCAAGTACTCCAAGCTCGTGGGATCAGCCTCGGGTGGAGCAGTGTGCGGCTGATCCCAGCTCGCAGCTAGATGGGCCGGTACCCGGCGCCGACGCCTCCGTGGGCATTGATCGTGTCCACGATGGAGGTCATGTTGGTGCCGAGTTCCGGCCCCAGGCACGGCACCCAGAGGTAGGCGTTGACCATCGCGACCAGCGTCGTGCCGACCGTGACCGGGGCTCCCGAATCACCGTGGTCGACGCAGATCTGAGTCCAGGTGGATGCGTCGGCGCTCAGGTCTCCCCAGACGACGCCGCAGGTGGTGCCCGTCGTACGGCCTTCCTTACAGGCTGTAGCCGGGAAGCTGGCCGGAGCGCCGATCGAGGTGATGGTTGCCGCGCCCACCGTTCGAACTGGCGTGACCTTGCCCGGATCGAACTGGATGACCCCGTAGTCCAGGTCCGGGTTCGACTCGACGAACGTGCCGACCACGCCTGCGTCCTCGTTGCTTTCCGGGATCACGAACGATCCAGGACCACCGCAGTGACCTGCGGTGATACCCACGAGTCTGCCGCCGTTGTCGTGCCCGATAGTGGTCAACGTGCAGACCAGCTGATTGTCGACGATGATGCCCGAACCACCACCCATGGGCGTGGGTGCAGCAACCGCGTTGCTACTGACGATGAACCCGAGTCCGAGTGCCAAGACCAACGCTGCCAGAGCCGAAACAATTCGCTGCAACATCACAATCTCTCCGCCGGTAATCTCCCCGCTGCAAAAAACGCATACCCCGGAAAGTGCGGACCTACGCAGCGTTTCTAGTCGGTAGCTCCGAGCGCTTCGAGCATCTTGCGTGCCTCCTCGAGTTGACGACTCAACTCGTCGACTCGCGCTGCAGCCATGTCCCGTGCAGCGACGATGATGGACTCGACAGCTTCGATGGCGGTGGGCTCACCCAACTCGCGGACAGCTCGCTCGACTGCATCGGGTGCGACCGGAACTGCTTTGCCCGGACGCTTGGCGCCCTGTGTGACCGTCACGCTCCAGTCGTTGTCCGCGCCCGCATGGATGGTGACGCTGATTCCGGCCGGCAGTTTCTTCGCACGCTTGACGGCCGGACGAGGTGTCGCGGCAGGGGCAGCAGTGGTAGTCGGTACCGGAGCGGGTGCAGGCTGCGCACGCGGCTTCGGTCGAACAGGCTCTACGAGTGGCTCCATCAGGGGCTCGGACTCCACAACTGGTTTGGGCCGTGGCGCCGGTTTGGCCGGTGCCGCGGAGACGCGGTTGATGCGCAATTCCTCTGCCTCGAAAGGTAATTCGTCGTTCACGCCCTTGGGGCGGATCATCACGGTGTTGCCGTCCACCGACACGACTTTCGCCGAGGTACCGGCTTCGATCCCCAGGCTGGGAGTCGCCTCGCGCAGATAGACGGTGGCGCGCTTGCCTTCGGCGACAGCCGTGGCGAGCGCTGCCAGATTGTCCGCAGTGAGGTGATCCGGCGTTGATGCGGCAGCGCCGGAACGTCTACGGGGTGGCATGCGCAGGTCCTTTCAGAAGTATCTCGTGCATTTCAGTATCGACAGTGCTTTTCTCGGGGCAACTCTTGCACAAGCCACCGACGTGTTGACTCTCACCGCCCGCCTGGGCCCGAGGATCCGTAGGCGGTTCGGCCAATTCAGTACTGTTCTCGGGGCACCGCGTGGAAGATGGTGGACAGAAATTCGTTGCGGCAAGAAGGAGCACGGTGAGCAGTTCGGAGTCAGAGTGGATCGACGAGGTCACCGAACCCGCCCCTGCTGAATCTCACGCTGCTGAATCTCACGCTGCTGAGCCGATCGACGTCGATGCTCATCTGCTCAGCCGGATTCAAGCCGACATCGAGGAGTCCCTCCTCGGCGGACCGCGCTGCTTCACACAGTCGCAGATCGCGGATTTCGCCGGGGTGACACGCGAGCGCGCCGATCGTCTGTGGGTGGCGATGGGCTTTGCCGTCGACGAGGATCCCGACGCCGTCATGTTCACACAGCAAGACGCCGACGCCCTCAAGACCATCACCGACATGGTCAATCGAGGCGTCATCTCGCAGAACAGTGAGGTGGCAGCTGCCCGTTCTCTCGGACAGTCGATGTCGAGGTTGGCGGAGTGGCAGGTATCGCTGATCAGCACACACATCATCGATCAGCTTGCGGACTCGGTGGATCACGAACCCGACGCCATCAGAAATGTCGTTCTGAGCCTCGGCGCCGAGATCATTCCCGCTGTCGAATCTCTGCAGACGTACGTATGGAAGCGTCACGTCGCGTCGTCGACGGGCCGCAACGTGGGAAACCCGGGCGAAGAAGTCGCGAGTCGTGTTCTGGTGGTGGGTTTCGCCGACATCGTCGGGTACACCTCGCTGACCCGCGGCCTCGACTCCGCCGAACTCAACGATCTGCTCGAGCGGTTCGAGTCCGCGTCCACCGAAATCATCGGACGCAACTACGGCTGGGTGGTCAAGACCGTCGGTGACGAGGTCATGTTTGCCGCCGAGAGTCCTCATCACGCCGCCGAGATCGCCTTGCAGATCCAGCAGGCGGTCCTCGCCGATCACGACGATCCACAGCTTCGGGTAGGTCTGGCCATGGGTCCGACGTTGGTTCGCTTCGGAGATCTCTACGGTTCGGTGGTCAACAAGGCCGCGCGCCTGACCAGCTCTGCTCGCCCCGGCACCGTGCTGATCGACTCCGAGCTGGCCACCCAGCTCGGCTCGGACGCCAATTTCAAACTGCGACACCTTCGTCCGCGACGAGTGCGCGGCATCGACCGCCTCGAGCAGTACGTGCTACGACGCAATCTGGAGCCGTGAGCTGTCAGCTCGACACTCCGCGTGCAGCCAGAAAATCGTCCACGATCTGCTCACACGCGGCCTCCCCGAGAGGCGTCAGCGTGGCCAGCTTGGTGAGCACCAAAGGTCCGACCAACTGAGCAAGTGCGACGTCGTAGTCGTACTCCCCCAACGCTTCGATCGCATCCGGTGAGCGCAGGATCCGATCGAACGCGTGACGGTACTGCTCGAAGACCGTCTGGCGCAGCGATCGCAATTCGGGCTTGTCCGTCGACAGCGCGTCGACGCTCGAGTAGCCCTTCAGCTCCGGCCCCAAGCCGAGCCAGCACATGGCCGTCACCTGGATCGGTGCGCTTTCGATGGCCTTGGCCTGACTGGTCAACAACTCGAGCAATTGCGCGCGGAGGTCACCTTCCCCGGACATCTCGGGCACCGGCGGTAAGAGGCGAGCAAATGCCGCGGCGAGTAACTCCGTGCCGCTGTCGAAATGCCGATACAACGTCGCACGTGCGACGTTGGCCAATTTGGTGACGGCATCGATCGTCACCGCGTCCACGCCGCCTTCTGCCAGCAGCTTGGTCGCCGCGTCGAGCAACCTGGACCTGGAACGCTGTTTACGCGGATCCTCGTCGCTGACCTGCTTGTCGATTTCCTGCTTGTCGATTCCCGCCGTCACAACCTCAGTTATACCCACTTGGGGGTTGTGGAACTTCTGTTCTTGTAACGATACTGATGGTCTTGTTTCTATCGGGAGGTTTCGTGAGTAGCGATACGACGCTCGAACAGTCCACGTGGACCATCCGACAGATCTGGATGCTGACGGTCGCGTGCTGCGCCGTCGCGCTGGTCGTCGCAGCGATGGCCGCTCTCAACACGGCCCTTCCCGACTTGGCCCGTGATACCGGTGCAACACAGAGCCAGCTCACGTGGATCGTGGACGGGTACACGCTCACGCTGGCTTGTCTCTTGTTGCCGGCGGGCGCACTCGGCGATCGATACGGTCGACGAGAACTGCTCATGTTCGGACTACTCGTTTTTGCTGCCGGCTCGTCGATTCCGGTCTTCGCGGACGAACCGTCGTGGATCATCGTCTCCCGCGTGATCTCCGGCGTCGGCGCCGCGTTTGTCATGCCGGCGACGCTGTCTCTACTCACTGCAGGTTTCCCGTCGGCGCAGCGTGCCCGTGCCGTCGGAGTCTGGTCCGGCGTCGCAGGGTCCGGTGCAATCGCCGGACTCGTCGTCTCCGGGCTACTCCTCGAAAAATGGTCCTGGCATTCGATTTTCGTCAGCCTGGCCGTCGTCTCGGTCCTCATCCTCGTGGTGTCGTTCACGATCGTGACGTCGAAGGACACGGAGGCAACTCCACTCGATCTACCTGGTACAGCGCTGATCGCCGGCTCGATCGGACTGTTCGTCCTGGGGATGATCGAGGCGCCGGCCCGCGGTTGGCTCGATCCGGTAGTTCTCGCGTTGCTGGTCGGCGGAATTGCCATGGCCGCGGTATTCAGCTGGGTCGAATTACGTACTCGCCATCCACTTCTGGACGTGAGACTGTTCGCCAATCGCGCATTCGGCAGCGGCGCAGCGTCACTGACCCTGCAATTCCTGGCGACTTTCGGCTTATTCTTCCTGATCGTGCAGTATCTCCAACTGGTGCTCGACTACTCCCCACTGCAATCGGCGCTCGCCCTCATGCCGATCGCTGTGCCGGTGATGGCGCTGTCCGTGGTTGCTCCCCTACTGATTCCGCGTATCGGCCTTCGCGCTCTCACCGCCACCGGTGTTGCCTTCCTCGGAACCGGAATTGCACTCTTGACGCGCTTGGACGCCAGTTCGACCTACGCCGAGGTCTGTGTCCCCTTGGTAGTAGCCGCTATCGGATTGGGCTTGTCGACAACCCCCGCCACTGCTGCGATCGTCTCCAACGCACCAGACTCCAAACAGGGTGTTGCCTCAGCAGTCAACGACGCAACCCGTGAGATCGGCTCTGCCATCGGCGTTGCACTGGCGGGAAGTATCCTCGCCGCCGGCTATGGCAATCACGTCCAGCCCGCGGTCGACTTACTGCCCGAACCCGCCAAGGAACCGGTATCCGGTTCTCTGGCCGCCGCTCTCCATGTCGCCGAAGCAGCCGGACCGCAGGGTGCCCAGTTGGCCGAATTCGCCCGTGAAGCCTTCATCAAAGGCATGGATCAAGGAGCACTCACGCTCGCCGCGATCATGTGGGTATCCGCGATCGTTCTGGGATTCTGGGCTCCGGGTCGTCAGCGAGACTGACCGCCTCGTCGGTATGCCGGGGCCTTGGTCGTCTGCTCCGATTGCAGAGTCTGCAGGAGGGGCATCGACCGGAGCGGCACCACAACCGAGAGAACCATGACGCTGGTCGACCGGGTGGCTATCCCCGACCGATTCAGTTCGAGCAGCGTCGCTTGCAAATCCTCGTGCGACGCAGCGGCAATCCGGCACAGCACGTCGCCGGAGCCTGTGGTGGCAAAGGCTTCGAGCACACCGGGGATTGCCTCGAGTTCCGCGGTGACGGTGTCGAGCGCCCCCTGGGCGATCTGCAAAGTCACGAATGCTTGTACTCCGAAACCCGCTGCAGCCAAATTGATGTGCGGCGCGTATCCGGCGATGACGCCCGCATCTTCCATCCTTTTCAATCTCGCCTGCACTGTCGCCCGCGCAACCTTGACCTGACGCGAAAGCTCCAACGCGCCGGCTCTCGGGTGCTTGTTCATCGCGTCCAACAGAGCCAGATCCACTGCGTCGAGATTCACGTCTGCTCCACTCGTCGTTCAACTATGCAAATTGCCTACAAAACAGTGCCACCATCTTCGCATTCCGGCGCTGTGTCTACTTTCAACTACCTCCGTTGACTACCCAACCTCTGAAGGACTTATCTGTTTGTACTGTCAGTGCCGAACATAACTCGAGCACCGCGCTGTGTACATCGCACTCAGAGGGGACTCACCATGACCGTCGAACAGACTCTCACCGACGACGAACAGTTGGCCGGCCTGGATCTGGAGCAATTACGCCAGCTGGTCGGACTGGTCGAGTACGACAGCGATCACGATCCCTTCCCGGTGAGTGGTTGGGACGGCCTCGAATGGATCGTCGGAAACGCCACGCAGACTTCACATTTCTTCCAGTCCGCATTCGGCATGGAATTGGTGGCCTATTCAGGCCCGTCGACGGGAAACCGCGACCACCACGCGTTTGTACTCAAGAGCGGTGCCGTGCGCTTTGTCGTCAAAGGTGCTGTGGATCCGACAAGCGAGTTGATCGCGCATCACAGCCGTCATGGCGACGGCATCCGCGACATCGCGCTCAGCGTCCCTGACGTGGACAAGTGCATCGCGCACGCCATCACCCAAGGTGCGACGGTGTTGAGCGAACCGCACGACGTCACCGACGAGCACGGCACCGTTCGCCTGGCCAGCATCGCGACGTACGGCGAGACTCGGCACACCCTCGTCGACCGTTCCCGCTACACCGGCCCTTACCTTCCCGGATACGTCGAACGGACGTCGTCGTACCGCAAGCGTGACGGCGCGCCCGAGCGCATCTTCCAGGCCCTCGACCACGTCGTCGGCAACGTCGAACTCGGCAAGATGGACCAGTGGGTCGACTTCTACAACCGGGTCATGGGATTCACCAACATGGCCGAGTTCGTGGGCGGCGACATAGCCACCGACTACTCCGCGCTGATGAGCAAGGTCGTCTCGAGCGGCAATCACCGAGTCAAGTTCCCACTCAACGAACCTGCCATCGCGAAGAAGCGGTCACAGATCGACGAGTACCTCGAGTTCTATCAAGGTCCCGGCGCTCAGCATCTCGCGCTTGCGACCAACGACATCCTCGGAGCAGTCGATGCTCTGGTCGACGAAGGAATCGAGTTTCTCTCTACTCCGGCTTCGTATTACGAGGATCCCGAATTGCGCGCGCGTATCGGAGAGGTTCGAGTTCCGATCGAGGAATTGCAGAAGCGAGGCATCCTCGTCGACCGCGACGAGGACGGCTATCTTCTTCAGATCTTCACCAAGCCGATCGGAGATCGTCCCACCGTGTTCTTCGAGATCATCGAACGCCACGGCTCACTGGGATTCGGACTGGGAAACTTCAAAGCCCTGTTCGAAGCGATCGAGCGTGAGCAGGCCGCGCGGGGCAACTTCTGAGGTAGGTCAGCTGTTTTCGGTCCACGCCCAGACCACCGCGGGTCGCCCGGTGGCACTGACCCGGACTCGTTCGTCCGTACGTTCCAGCCCTGGCAACGCTTTGAGCGTCCGGTTCAAGTTGCCCGGGTCCGGACGCACACCGGAAAGCTCCTCCGCCACGGCCAGCGCGTACGACGCCGGAAACGACGGACCCAGTAGTGCCCGCGTGAAAGCCTGATCTCGCCACAACAGGGTGTCAGCAAGGATCGGGCGGGTATCGGCGACTATCCGATTGTGGTCGAACGCAAGGTCCCCCGGGTTGTCCCAGCTCACCCATTCGGCCGAACCCGGCACCTCGTCCGACGAGATCACTGCCCACATGGTCACCGAGAGCGTCGGACCGCGGGGGTCGCGATTGGGTTCGTCGAACACGGTCAATTGACCGCTGACGAGGATCTTCTCGTCGGGAATTCCGAGCTTGGTGGTCACGGCTCGCCTGGCGGCCTCCTGCAGCCGCTCACCGGCGCCCAGCAGTACACCGGGCAGCGCCAACTGCCCGGTGTACGGCTCCGCTCGCCGCGGAGTGACGGCAAATCGCAACATCCCGGGTTCCGGATTGCCGAACCGGAGCGCGATGACATCGATCGAGACAAGTGACTGGTCCACACCGTCCATCATGCAGGCACTGGGCATCGCACCTGACGATCGACCCGGTCGGCACCGTTCGCGGTCAGCACTACCGGCGCACCCATTTCCTCGCTCAGATACCGGGCGAAATCCTCCGGGTCGGCCGGAAGTTCCTTCGGCACGACCCCTACGGCTTTCAGGGAATCTGTCAGCGCCTGCTGGTGATCGAGATCCTTCCACTCTCCGACGGGAACGAACGGCAATCCTTCGTACGCGTGCACCCCGTGGATCGGGATGCCTGCAGCCCGCGCGCGATCCATCGCGTCGAGATGAGTAAGCGCTAAGCCGTCGACGCCACCGCTCACCTCGATTGCGTAGTGCAACAACAACTCGTCGAAGTGGCCCGTCCGGAATCCGCCTTGATACTCACCCGTCCCGTTGTGCAGCTCGGGCAACACATTCGCCAGCTCCGGATCCTCCGTCGGGAACGGCCCAGCTCCGTGTCGTGTCATGTAGGTGCGGGTGACGCCGAGTACGTAACTGTCCCGGCCCAACTCGTCGATCATCGCTCGCGCGTTGGACGGCTCGACCGTCGACCACGTGGTGTGTGGGTGAAACCCCCGCCACTCGTCGAGAAGGACACCTTGTGCCCCCTCGAACACCAGACGACCACCGGCACCCAACGCGCCCAGCGCGTCCGGGTCGGAGATGTCCACGACGGCACCGAATTCGGCGTACATGTCGACCATGTCGTCGATCGGCGGAAACCCGTGGCGACTCTCCGCGATCAACGGTCCGTAGAATGTGGCCAACGCCGACAACTTACGACGCAAGGAATCAGGTCGCCGGCAGTCTCCCACCGTAGGCGCACTCGCAACTTCGAGCGCATACGCCGCCGTCTCACCGATCCCGTTGCCACACGAGCCGTGTCGGTTATCGCCGCGAGCATCCTCGCGGGCCCTGTTGGCGGCCACGTGGATCGGTGTCGTCAACAATGCGCGCGCGTCGATCCGTATCAGATCGAACGGATTTCGAACTCCGAGCGCTTCCAGTGCACGCGCTTCCCGTGCGAGCGCGATGGGTTCGACCAACACGAATCTCGAGAGAAACGTCGGGACGCCGGACAGCGTTCCCGAGCCGAACTGCGAAAACGTGTGGTGGCGCTCGCCGACCGTCACGTTGTGCGCTGCCTGTGCCCCACCGTTGAAGCGGACCACTGCGGCCACATCCAGATCGGCTCGATCGGAGCAAAGCCAATCGACGGTTGCTCCCTTCCCTGCATCTCCGAACCCGAGGTCTACCACGACGATATCGCGGTCTTCGAACGGCTCCATCATGTTCTCCTTCTAGGCGAAATCGACATCGTCCGTGCCGGTTCCGAGATCGCGGGGCAACCCGGCCACCGTCGCGGTGCTGCGCCCTGGAATCAGGGCGAGAGCCTTGCCGACAGTCTCGGCTTCAGCTCTTGAACCGATGTCGCGGAGATCCGCCAGTCCGTCACGCAGGTCGATGCGGTCCTCGCCGATTCCGACCGTCAGCGCGATCAGTTCGCACACCGCGGCGGGATCGTCGAGTTTGACGAAGCGTTCACCGAGCAACGTCTTCCAGTGATCCGCGATTTCCGGATCGTTGAAGTACGACGACTGATCCGGCAGAACGAAGTAGACGTTCCATCTTTCTTCGAGTTCACGGTAGATCGACGGCACCGACACGTCCTGACGTACCTTGTCCCCGATCACCGAACGGATGTGACGAGCCGAGAGCCGCGGCTTGTTCAGCTCGTCGCCGATGATGAAGAGGTAGCCTTTCCTTCCGCGCTTCTCCCAGGCATCCGTACTGGTGTGACGTGCCATGAAATATGCAGCCAATTCATAGCTTTCCGACTTCTGACCACCACCGTTGCCCTCGAGGAAGATCGTCCGAAGCTGCTCGTCCATCGCGTTACCCGACTCGAACTGGCCGACTTGTAGTGGCACCTGATCGGAATCGGCGTCGCCGATACCACCGAACAGAATCTGCGGATCATCCGCATATCCCTTGCGTTGCAGCAGCCCGTGCAGCTTTCCGAGCTTGTCCTGCATGATTCGAGGAACGGCGCCCATCGAGCCGGTGACATCGAAAAGCACTGCTATCGGGAGAGAATCGGGGTGCCCGTCCGAGTCTCGGCATTCACGCTTGTCGACGCCGAAGGGGTCGAGGGTCGGGTCCGCTTTCCAACTGCTTCGCGGACGCGACCGAAGCGAATCGGTGTAACCGAAATCGTCGACACCGCGTGCGGCACGAAAAGTCTTGCCCGCCAGATAGGTGTTGTCGTCCCAGTATCCGTAGCCCATGACAATCACTGTCCTTTCGTGGATGGAACGGCGAACGGACGAAATGTCCGCTGGCCATAGAGAAGATCGAGGAGTTCGTCGAACTCGCCAAGTAGGTCGACCGCGTCGGGACGCAATCTCGGGTTGTCCTGCATGCAGCCGTCGGCAAACGCCTTCATCCGTTCGTGGGTCTGCTCGCCCAGCATTCGGAGCATCAAATGATGAGCCATGTAGACGTCCCAGGCCGGAGACGCTCCTTCGCCGAGTTCCGGTGGGTACGAATCACGATCGGAACCGATCGTCGCCACCGGGCGGCTGCCCGTACGGGTGGCAAAGGACCAGCCGGCCAGCACCACCCCGTGCCGATCAGGCTCGATCAGCACGTTCTCCGCGGTAATCGCGGTGTGCACCCAACCAGTCGCATGCGCTGCTGCCAGAGCCCGAAGTAGCCGTCGGTGCATCCACGCCCAGTCCCGTGGATCGAGGCCACCTGGATACGCCTCACGGACGTCGGCGAGACTCACAAAACCTTCGGTCAGATCGTCCAACACATCGATCTGACGTCTCGTGCCGCTGCCCACATGGGTGATTCGATCGATCAATCGCGGGAAGTACGAGACTGCCCAACCGGCTTCGCACGAATTCTCGATGTCCGTCAACACATTCCGTTCGGCCTCGATCATCGAGTTCGCCCGAGGGTTTCGCGGAATCTTCAGTACGACACCGGCATCGGACCGGTACAGGTTAGCGACCGAGCCGCGCGCTACCAGTCCACCCAACGTGTACTCGCCCCGCTCGCCTACATAAACGGGTCGAGAATCTGCCGGCTCGAACTCCGCTGCCCAACTGCGGTATAGCTCGTTCAACCGAGATGTTGCGGCCGAGTATCGCACCCGATCTTCGGGCTTCGCCCGGTCCGGATGAATGGCGGAGGCGAGCCGATGAAAACGACGCTTCGCAGCGCGACGGGTGTCGAGATCGCTGGAGTCTCCCCCGAACACATCGGCCGAAACTCGTGCTGCCTCGACGATTTCAAGTGCCGTGCTGATCGTTTTCATGGTTTTAGTCTAACTGACTAAAACGAAGACGGCAAGAATGCGTATTTCATCCGAGTACATGCGCGTTACGTCCTCACCACCGAGATCCAGTTCGCCTGAAGATAGGTATACCTAACTTCAATTGCTTTCAAGGAGCACTTCATGCAAGACACGGCAACGGCAATCCGCACCCGATTCACCACCTATCGCGCTGTCGTCACAAGGAAACGAGAGATAGGACCTCATTTCGTCCGAGTGACGTTCGGCGAACTCGGCGACTACGACTGCCAAGGCATTGCTCCGAAGGTGAAGATCTTTCTGCCCGATGACGCCGACGAGGCCGCAGCCGCCCGAGAACTAACGATTCCGACCGTCGGAGCTCGCGGTTTCGAGTACGCCGACGACGCACCCAAGCCGATAGTGCGGACGTACACGATCCGCGCGCATCGCCCGGAGCTGTGCGAGGTCGACATCGATTTCGTCGTCCACAGCGACGGGCCGGCCGGCAGGTGGGTCACGAACACCGTTCCCGGCGACGTCGTCGGACTGACCAATGCCGGAGGGAACCAACCACTCCCAGAGCTGGCGCATTCTCTGGTGTTGCTCGGCGACGCTTCCGCTCTCCCCGCAATTATGACGATCTTGGAATCTCTGACCGCCGATCAAGAGGCGATCGCGCTTCTGACTGCCGATACCGCGGACGATGAAATTCCACTGGAGTCCGCCGCAGACGGGCGCGCCCGGTGGATCCGCGGCTCTGACGAGGACTCGATGATCGAGGAACTCCGTCAAGCGTTGTCGGCACATCAGCCCGACTACGTCTGGGCGGCAGGAGAGGCTGGTGCCCTCCGTGGAGTCCGGCACCTGCTCCGCCGGGACATTGGCTACTCCCCGATGAACTCGCATATCGTTGGGTACTGGAAACGCAAAGCCGACGCCGACGAGGTGGCCGACGACGTGTTCGCCCGCATGCATGCGGCGGTCGCCGACGGACGGAACCTGACGCCTCAGGAACTCGACGAACTGACAGTCGACGATGTGGAGTACCTACCGACGAAGCCGTGAAGCGTGAGGGGAGGCAGTGGTGCGCGTCAAATCGACGAACGCCGCGGAGTGCGCCGGTCCGCGAGTACACGCCGCGCATCTTCGCCTCGACCACGACGTGGATGTACACAGCCACGACGCCGTGGAATTGGCTCTCGTTCGAGATGGCCGAGCGGTCCAGCGCAGTGCCGACGACGTGACGGACATACGTTCGGGTCACCTACTGATCCTCGCTCCCGGCTCGCGCCACAGCCTCGAATCGAACCGCCTGCTGACTACCAATGTGTTTCTGGATCCGACTCTGTTCGCCGACGAGTTGTCATGGATCACGAGAGTCCCGGGCTGGGGCGCCGCGGTGTCACCGGAGCCGCGCGCCCCTCGGCCCGTTCTGACCCTCGATGTCGACGACCGCACCCCACAACTGGCCGAACTTTTTGACGAACTCGCAGCAGGGACGGGCCGATCCCGAGATCTCGGGACTGGGGTTTTCGAGCAATATGCCCTTCTATTCGCAGCGTTCTCCGTGCTCGAGCCTCTCGTCTCCGCCACGGTAAGCCACAGTGAACAACGCGGTTACCGTGCGACGGTCGAGCAGGCTGTCGAGTTGATGAACAATTCCCTCGATCATCCGTGGACTCTGAGTTCGCTGGCCGCCGAGGTAGCGCTCTCGCCTTCACAATTGAGCCGCGTGTTCGTTGCCGACACCGGCTCCAGCCCGATGTCCTATCTCCAAACTTTGCGCGTCGAGCGTCTCGCATCCCTGTTGCGCACAACGGAACTCAGCGTTGCTGGGGCCGCACGCGCCGTTGGATGGCATGACCCCGGCCACGCAGCGCGCAGGTTCCGGTCCCGGTGGCAGTGCAGCCCGGTCCAGTACCGCGAACGGTTTCGCTGATCACCCGGCCTTTCCGGCACCCAGCCTTCCCGTCAGCTTGTGGTCCTCCCGGCACCCTGGGCCGCAACAGCTTTGCGTAGCTCGATCACTGTCGGACTGCTGTCGCCCTCGCGGGTACACAGATCGATCGAACACTGCTCGATGTCGGAAATGCGCACGAAACTGATATCCGAGCGGGTGTAGTACTCGGCAATGGTTGCTGCCGTTATCACCACCGCCCGACCGTTGGCGACAACCTCGAGTGCTTCGTCCATCGTGCGGACCGAGGGACCGTACCGGACGGGTACACCACTCGGGCGCGGGTCCACCGACCACCATTTCACCCATTCGGGTGGTGCGCCGTCACTCGAAACCTGCACAGTCCCATCTATTTCAGAAATCTCGATGCTCGCGCGACCCGCCAGTTGGTGCCCTCGAGGCAGAGCCACCACCCGCGGTTCGACGCCTATCCGTTCGAGCACCACACCGTCGAGCACCGGCAGTGGCGGTCGCACGAATGCCGCGTCGACGGTCGCACTCGCCACCGCCGAAACCTGTTGGGACCAATCCAACTGGACGAGCTCCACCTCCGCATGCAACGAATCGATCACCGCACGCCCCAAACTCCCGGCAGCCCCGTTGATGAATCCGATCCGCAACCGCCTGGCCCGCCGACGCTCGAGTGCGTCGAGACCGTTCATCGCGCGAACGGCAAACTCGAGAGCGGGCCGCGCATCCGCGACGAACACCTCACCCGCGGCGGTGAGCACCACCGGATGCGAACTGCGATCGACCAACTCGACTCCCACCTGCTCCTCGAGTCGTCGAATCTGCTGACTGAGGGCGGGCGCGGTGACGAACAGCCGGTCTGCCGCTCGCCCGAAGTGCCCTTCCGCCACGACGACGAGCAACGAGGACACCAAACGCAGATTCAGATCTTCGCCTCTTCTCGCCTTCTTCATTACCGTCCATTCGGTTGTTTTAGGCCCGCCGCTCGACTTAAAGTGACGACCATCACGGTATCTGAACAGCGGAGTTAAGCAAACTGGCAATTCTCGAACGAAGATCTACATGTACAGCGAATGCCTCGCCAGGTCACAGTTGTCGCAGATCCGGACAGCCCGCCGAATCTGCGAAACCAGGAGATGTGATGAGCAAGTACGAGCACGAATTCGTCCACATGATGGATGGCGTCGAAAAGCAATTGGAAACCATCGACAATCCGCGGCACCAGAAGATCCTCCGTAACTACCGACGCCACGCCTTGCTCGAGGTCTCCGGTCGCTACAAGGAAATCCTCTCGCCGGACATGACCGTCGAAGAACCCGTCTACCGGTTGTTCGAAGACGGTCAGTCGATTGTCCTCGACGGCATGGACGCCGTCACCACCTTCTACCAGTCACTCGCCGAGACGGACACCCTTGTCATGTGGACCGGGAAGTCCGACTTCGCCGTATCCGACAGTGGGTTCTCCGGCGAGACCCTCTTCAGTCAGTTCGTCCCCGGTTCGATCCTCGGAGACGGGGTGTTCGGCGCGGTGCACGAATCGGGCGGATCCACGTCCGCAGCCCCCGAACAGTCGTCGGGCATCGACTCCGACGGTTGGTATCTCGTGCGTCGGACCTTGGCATTCGTCTGGCCGTACGACGAGCAGGGTCGACTCATCGGTGAGCACGTCTACGAAGATTCTGCTTCGAAAGTCGTCACCAAGGTGGATCCGAGCGAGGTCATCACGGCAGCGCGCGCAGCCGAACTGCTTGCCCCACTGCTCGAAACGCACCTGCCGTGAGCGCGCCCGTAGCCATTGTCACGGGCGCAGCGGCCGGGTTGGGCGCCGCTATTGCCGAGCGGCTTGCCGAGGACTTCGGCACCCTGCTACTACTCGACATCGAAGAGGCTGCACTCGCCGACACCGCAGCACGCCTGGAAAGCCTTGGCGTCGATCGGTGCCCGCTTGGGCGGTGACACGCTCGCGCACTACGGGCCGTCGAAGGCCGCCGTGATCGAGATGAGTCACAGCGTCGCCCGGATCGGCGCGACTCGAGGGCTCCGTTCGAACACGGTCATGCCCGGGCTGATCCTCACCGACATGTGGCTGCGAACCATCAAGGAACTGCGTCGGCGCGATGCTGCACTAGCGGGCGTTTCCGATGCTGATGTCTTCGATTCTTTTGTTGCCCAAATGGTTCCGATGGGTCGAGCCCAGACGCCCGGAGACATCGCCGAGATGGTCGCGTTTTTGCTCAGCGACAAGGCTCGCAACGTCACCGGGCAGACGATTGCCGTCGACGGCGGCGCCGTGATGACCTGATCGAGTCGATGGCGGTCAGCCCCAGCGCGACTGACCGCCGTCGAGCGGGATCGTGGCACCCGTCAGGTAACCGGCGTCTTCGCTGACGAGGAAGACGACGGCACGACCGATGTCGGTCTCGGGATCTCCGACGCGTCCCAGCGGGATACCCGCGACAAAAGCCGCCGCCTCTTCCGGATTCTTGTCCATCCACCACTGCAACGCGGGGGTCTTGGCGTGCGGGGCGACGTTGAGAACGCGGATGTTGTCCTTGCCCCATTCGCAGGCGGCAGCGCGGGTCAACGAGCGCATGCCTTCCTTGATGGAACCGTAAGCGCCGTAGTTACTCGCATCCCAGCGCACGGCTGCCGAGGTGACCATGTTGATGATGACGCCACCGCCACGACTGTTCATGTGCGGGTACGACGCCTGCATCATGCGCAGGGTGGCGAGTGGGCCCGTCGCGAAAGAACGCTCGAAGTCTTCGTCCAGCACGCTCAAGAGCGGGCCGGGCTTGCAGTCGTTGGCGTTGTTGACCAGGATGTCGATTCCGCCGAACAGTTCGACGGTTCGGTCCACGGCCGCCGTGATGTCGTCCTTCTTGCTGACGTCACAAACCACGGCCTCACCGCGCGCACCGATGTCAGCGAGTAGTCCGCAGGTGGTGTGCAACTTGGATTCGGTGCGACCGGCAACGGCGATCACGGCGCCCTCTTTGGCCAAGGCCAGGGCAATCCCCTGCCCGATTCCCTGACCCGCACCCGTGATGAGTGCAACTTTGCCTTCGAGCTTGCCCATGTGACTACTCCAATGTCTGTCGACGCAGAGGTCCCTTTGCGGGAAGGACCGGTCGATTCTGGTGACTGCCGCCGTTTGTCGTCTACACTCGACCTACAAAACAACCAAGCACTTGCTTGACCCTAAGGTGTGCGACCACGTCACGTCAATCACATTGGGCGGCAATTCAGCTCGGCACCGCACCAGGAAGGCTCCACCGTGACACTGCCCAACCCCGTCGATTTCAGCGGACGCTCGGTGATCGTCACCGGCGGCACCAAAGGCATCGGCTACGTCATCGCCGAAACCTTCCTCGCCGCGGGTGCAAACGTGCTGGTCTGTGGCCGTAACGAGCCCGAAAACCTACCCACCGCCGACGGCCGTAGCGCAGCCTTTCGCGCCACGGACGTCCGCGATCCCGCCGACGCCGCAGCCCTCGTCCAGGATGCCGTCGAGCGCTTCGGCCGTCTGGACGTCCTGGTCAACAACGCCGGCGGCTCCCCCGATGCCGATGCTGCGACGGTGTCACCCCGCTTCGTCGAGAAGATCGTGGCCCTGAACCTGTTGGCACCCTTCAACGTTGCCCAGGCCGCCAACGCAGTGATGCAGACTCAGGACGACGGCGGTGCCATCATCAACATCGGCAGTGTCTCGGCAATCGATCCGCAGCCCGGAACCGCGGCGTACAGCGCAGCCAAGGCCGGCCTCCTCGTTCTGACCAAGGCATTGGCCCTCGAATGGGCGCCGAAGGTCCGGATCAACCACATCACCACCGGCCTGATCCGTACCGAGGCTGCCGCCGAGGTCTACGGCGCCGACGGCGGCGCGGCGGTCACCAGGACCATTCCGATGGAGCGCATGGCCGTCCCGGCCGATATCGCAAACTCCTGCCTGTTCCTGGCGAGCCCACTCTCCTCGTACGTCAACGGCGCCGACATCGCCGTTCACGGCGGCGGTGAGTACCCGGCTCGCTACATGGCGACCCATCAGGACTGAACACAAGCACAGAGCAGCCCCTGAGCGAATCGCTCAGGGGCTGCTTCTTCGTGCAAACAACTGCGGGGCGCGACAAGGGGTCAAGCACCCCGCAGTTGAGTCTGGAGGGACTAGTGAGCGGAGAAGCTCACTCGTGCACCGGAAATCGCTACCTGATCACCCTTGGTGACCTGGAAAGCCAAGTCGTCGGGAGTTCCCCACGCAATGATGGACGGCGACTCACCCGGATGGATCGCCGCAGCGAATCGACCTTCGAGACTGACAAGATCAGCCGGATGCACTCCGGCGACCCGAGCAAGCTCGAGTGTGCTGGCGGCCAACGTGCACAGCCCGTGCATGATCGGACGCGGCTGGTTGATCCGCGCCGCAGCCTCGGGATCGATGTGGATGTGGTGTTTGTCGCCCAGGAGCCGGTACATCGCCGTCTGGTTCTCCGCTGTGGTCAGCACACCGGTCAACGAAGGCTCACCGGTCGGCTCCGCCGGACGTGAGGGTCCACGTTCTCCGCCGAATCCGCCGGCACCGGGAGCAAAAAGTGACCAGGTCGCGACGAAGTATTCGCACTCCACCTTCACTTCGAAAACGGCCGCAGCACCCTTGTCCCACACCTCGCCGACCGAAGCCTTCAACGTCACCTCACCGCTACGCGGAAGCGGAGCAAGCACTTTCAACTCTTGCGAGCCGTGCAGTGCCGTCGAGGTGTCGAAGGCGCCCGCCGAACCCAGAGCGTCGGGAGCCCACTGTGCCAGTGTGAGAGCAAAAGTCGGCAGTACCCGAAGCTGATCCTCGAAGACGAGGTCCAGCTCGGTTGCCTTGGCGCCCACGGCGAGTGCGTACAAGATCGCGTCGCGCTCGGTGTACGCCACGGTGCGGGTACCGAGATCGGCTCCGCGCCAATCGCCGGCGGTCTTCGCAGCTTCCGAAGTTGTCACTGTCATTTCCTCTCTTAAACAGCGCCCAGAACGAGACCGCTGGTGGGCACTGCCGTTCCGGCTGTGACCAAGACGTTTTCGACGCCGTCGGGCTGATTGGTCGACGTTCCTCGGACCAGTCGCACACCTTCGGCAATTCCGTTGACGCCGTGCAGGTATGCCTCGCCGACCTGACCACCGTGAGTGTTGGACGGCAAGCGTCCACCGATCTCGAGGTTGCCTTCGCGAATGAAGTCCTTGGCTTCGCCTGGCTTGCAGAAGCCCAGTTCTTCGAGCTGCGGAAGCACCAACGGGGTGAAGTGGTCGTACAGAATCGCGGCGTTGATGTCATCAGGGGTCAGGCCGCTCTGGCCGTACAACTGACGAGCAACCAGGCCCATCTCCGGGATACCCGAGATGTCAGGACGGTAGTAGCTGGTCATCATGTGCTGATCCTTGCTACTGCCCTGAGCGGCGCCCTTGATGATGACGGGCTTGTTGGCCAGATCCTTTGCGCGCTCGGCAGAGACGATGACCAATGCCTGGCCGCCGTCGGTTTCCTGGCAGCAGTCGAGCAGGTGCAGAGGCTCGGCGATCCAGCGCGAGTTCTGATGGTCCTCGAGTGTGATCGGACGCTCGTAGAACCAGGCAGCCGGGTTGTTGGCGGCATGCTTGCGCGCCACCACTGCAACTCGTCCGAAGTCCTCACTCGTCGCACCGTACTGGTGCATGTAACGGCGGGCGAACATGGCGACCCACTGAGCGGGAGTCGACAATCCCTGCGGAGTCATCCACGCATATGCCGCGCGATCCGCGGTGCTGTCCATGGGTCGATCGTGCTGCCCAAGGCCGTAGCGCACACCGGAGCGCTCGTTGAAGGCGCGGTAACAAACCACGACGTCGGCAACACCCGTCGCAACTGCCATGGCCGCCTGCTGCACGGTGGCACACGCGGCGCCGCCGCCGTAGTGAATGCGCGAGAAGAACTTCAGCTCGCCGAGGCCACAGTTGCGAGCCACAATGGCTTCGCCGTTCGTCTCCGACGTGTAGGTGGACAGACCGTCGACCTCGGACGGGTCGATACCGGCGTCAGCGAGTGCCGCGACGATGGCCTCACACGCCAACTGCAGTTCGGTGCGGCCGGAGTTCTTGGAGAACTCGGTGGATCCGATGCCGACGATGGCGGCGGCTCCCGAGAGTGGGCTGATCGCCATCAGAGCCTCTCCTCTTCCTTGAAAGCGACTGCGACGGTGCCGGATGCATGGTTGCCGAGGCTGTTTGCACCCTGCACCTTGACCACGACCACTCCATCTTCCTTGGACACGACCTCACCGGTCATCGTCATGGTGTCACCCGGGTAGTTGGGCGCCCCGAGACGAATGGCGATGCGGCGCAAGGTCGATGCAGATCCGGCCCAGTCCGTGACGTATCGACCGACAAGACCGTTGCTCGTGAGGATGTTCATGAAGACATCCTTGGATCCGCGCTCCTGGGCCAGGCTCGGATCGTGGTGCACGTCCTGAAAATCGCGAGTGGCGATTGCGGTGGCGACGATCAACGTACGGGTCAACGGGATCGCCAACTCGGGCAATGCCTCTCCGACAACGACGTCTGCGTAGCTACGACCGGCAAGAACGGTCATGCGAGCACCTCCACACCGGATGCGAGCTGCGCACCCAGACGCGCGAGATCGGAGCTGGAACCGCCGAGGGTGGCAGCAATCTGCTTGCCCCACAAGAGGTGACGGTGAACCGGGTAGTCGGTGTCGACGCCCATACCGCCGTGAACATGCGTGGTGCGATGCACGACGCGCTGTCCGCCGTCGGTTGCCCACCACTTGGCGACCAGTACCGAGGTGCCGAGATCCAATCCCTCGGAGATACGCCAGGCGGCCTGCCACAGTGTCACCCTCATCGCTTCGAGATCGATGTAGCAGTCAGCGAGTTGATGATTGACGGCCTGGAAGGTCGCCAGCGGACGGCCGAACTGCTTGCGGCCGTTCAGGTACGTGACAGCCTGTGCGACTGCACCCGAGCCGACACCCCATTGAATTGCTGCCAACGCCAGTTCAACTCGGTCGATCAGCCACGGAACCGTCGTACCATCGGCCGCACCGATCAGCTGCGCGGGGGCACCGGCAAAGGTGACGTTGGCACAGATCTCCCAGTTGGTGGACTGCGTCTGTTCGAGCGTCACTCCTTCGGCGCTCAGATCCACAAGCAGCAGTGCCGTACCGGTGGAAGCGGTTGCCGAAACGAGAGCAAGGTTTGCGACGTGAGTCATCGGCACTACTGCCTTCTCACCCGTCACGGTCCAGTTGCCGTCGGCGTCCTGCTCGGCCGTGGTCAGTGGGTCGCCGCCCGTGTACGGACCGAACTCTTCGAGACCGACGGTCAGGAATCGACTGCCGTCGGCAACACTCGGAAGGAGCTCGGCACGAAGGGAATCGGAACCGAATTCATTGACAGCCAATGCCGCAAGGGTCGTTTCCCAGATCGGCACGGCCGCAACGTGACGGCCCTGCTCCTCCAGCAGTGCGTACAGCTCGGACAAGCCGAGTCCGCCGCCGCCGAACTCCTCGGGCAGGGCGATACCGAGCAGGCCGGTGGTCGCGAGTTCTCGCCACAGTTCACGGTCGACGCGCTCGGCGGAGAGTTCGATCTCCTTGGTGCGCTCGATCGTTGCCTTGCTGGTGAAGACCTCGTCGGCCAGTGAGCGAATCGCGTCCTGCTCTTCGCTGAAATTGAAGTCCATCAGTGCTCCTCGCGTACGGCCGGCCGGAACGCGGGAAGCGTCAGATCCGGGTCGGCGTCGATCCAGTCAAGTTCCACGGGCATGTCGACCACGACATCTTCGGGCGCGATACCCACCATGTTGGCGATCAATCGGGTTCCCTCTTCGAGTTCGATTACCGCAACGATGAGCGGGTAGTCGAACGCGTCGATCTTGGGGTGATGATTGACCACGAAGCTGAACACCGTGCCCCGCCCCGACGCGTCGATCGTGTCCCACTCGAGTGACTGGCACTCCCCGCACATCGGGCCGGTGGGATGACGCAACGTCTTGCAGGACGTGCAGCGCTGGATCACCAGACGATGCTCTTTGGCCGCTTCGAACCAGAAAGCGTTGTCCGCGTTGAGAGCCGGACGCGGACGCAGAGCGCGCGGCGCCTCCGGTGCAGCAGCTTCCTGAGGCTTGAACCGCAGTGTCCGCCACCGTTGGGTGCCGACAACTTCGTCGTCGCCGTTGCGGTACGTCTTGAGCGTCGTGACAAAGTGTCCGACGCCGAGGCCGGTCTTCTTCTCCGGGGAAATCGACTCGATGACCTCGGTGTAGTTCACGCGATCGCCTGGGCGCAGTTCGGCGAAGAACTCCTGATCGGAATCGGTGGCCACGACGGAGCTGTAGCCCGCTGCGTCGAGGGTGGCGATCAGATCGGTCCACACCTGCGACGGGTCGTTGCCCGCCATCTTGTCGGTGAACGTCCGCATGATCCAGACCTGGAGCATCTGAGCGGGAGCGACGACGCCGTCACGGCCGGTGGCGCGGGCAGCGTCGTCGTCGAGGTAGACGGGGTTGGTATCGCCCATGGTCTCGGCCCAATGCCGGATCATGGGGATGCTGACCTCGTCGGGTCCCCAGGTGGTGGGAACAAGCGTCTGGCCGACAAAAGCGTCGAGTTGCGCCGAAATGTCGCTCACTTGACCCTCTTTTCGCGAACGAGTCCCAAGCCGATGGTGCCGACCATGTCACGCAGAACCTCGTTGACGCCGCCGCCGAAGGTATTGACAACACCCTGACGGGAGATCTGCTCGATCTGACCGGCAAGCAAAGCGCCCGGAGACTCGGGGCGGATGCGTCCGGCGGAGCCGAGAATTCCGAGCAGGGTGCGGTAGACGTCGACGTGAGTCTCGGTCCCGTACGTCTTGGTAGCGCCGGCGTCGGCTCCGGAGAGCGTGTCCTGTGCGACGGCTGCCGTCATCTTCCAGTTCAGCAGTCGCATGGCCTCGAGCTTGGCGTGTGTACGAGCGAAGTCCTGCTGCACCCACGGGATGTTGATGGCGCCGTTTTCCTTGGCCCAGTCCAGAACCAGGTTCCACAGACCGTACGTGCGACCACCGATGGCCGCCAAGCCGATTCGTTCGTGATTGAGCTGAGCGGTGATGAGCTGCCAGCCGCCGTTGACCTCGCCGACAACGTCCTTCGACGGAACACGAATGCCGGAGTAGTACGTGGACGTCACCATCAAACCGCCGACGGTGTTGATCGGTGACCACTCGAAGCCTGCGTCCTCCGTGGGGACGATCAGGATCGAGATGCCCTTGTGCTTGGGGGCGTCCGCGTCGGTGCGGCAGGCCAGCCACACGTAGTCGGCGGTGTTTGCGCCACTGGTGAAGATCTTGTTGCCGTCGACGATCCACTCGTCACCGTCGAGAACCGCACGAGTCTTGAGTGATGCGAGGTCGGTGCCGGCCTCGGGCTCGGTGTAGCCGATGGCGAAGACGATGTCGCCGGCAAGAATGCCGGGCAGGAATCGTTCCTTCTGCTCTTCGGTGCCGTACTTCATCAACGTCGGTCCGACGGTATTGACCGTCACGAAGGGGAACGGCAGTCCCGCGCGCTGAACCTCGTCGAAGAACACGAACTGTTCTTCGATGGAGCGGCCCTGTCCACCGAATTCCTTGGGCCAACCGATGCCGAGCCAGCCGTCCTTACCCAGCAACTTCACGATCTCGCGGAAGTACTCGCCGCCCACACCTTGCTCGCCGGCCGCGCGACGCTTCTCTTCCGGCAGCAGCGCCGCGAAGTACGCGCGCAACTCCTTGCGGAGCTCCTGCTGCTCGGGCGATTCCCTCAGATCCATCGCTGTTTCTCCTATGGCATTCATGGCTGGCAACTCTTGGTCTGGACGCTAACCAGATGCCCAGGTGGGCGCTGTGAATGTCTCGTTGAGCGGGAAGCCGAAACATGAGCGGCGTCACATAGGGTGAGATATGCGCATGGACTCCTCGGATCGCGTCGCTCTCACCGACTTGGCCGCCAGGTATGCACAGGCCGTCGACCGCCGAAACACCACCGCGCTTGCGGCTCTCTTCACTGACGACGTGGCATTCGTCTTGCCGCCGGCATTGAACGGAACGGATGCGCCGACGGAGATACGTGGGAACACCGTCGTCAGCAGTTCGGTGGTCGATGCCGTCTCACATCTGCACTCGACCCGGCACATCGTCGAGCAGCAGATCCTCGACCTCGACAGCCCCACCACCGCGCACGGTGAGGCCTACTGCTCCGCTCACCACATCTATCCGCGGGGCGAGGGCCACCGGGACAACCGGATCGAGATTCGTTATCAGGACAGCTTCGAAAAGGTCGACGGCACCTGGCTGTTCTCGCGTCGCGAATTGGTAGTCGATTTTGCCGAGGACGTTCCGGTCATCCTGCTCGGACAATAGGTACAGGAAAAAATCGCGGTGATTCTGTATCTCCTCACGGGAGGTTTACCGGGCTAGCGTTCAGCAACTGTCACGCCATCTCGGCGTGACGTTCGGCTATGTCTTGGAGATTCACATGTCACGCTCGCGCACCAGAAGATTCCTCGCTGCCTTCGCAGTGGCCGCCGTCGCAGTCGGAACCGTCGCAGCGTGCTCGAGCGACAGTTCCTCCGATGAGAACGCGCCCCTTCGCATCGTCGCTTCTTCGGTTCCGCACGCCGAGATCTTGAAGTTCGTCGAAGAAAAGGGCCTGCTCGGCGACACCAAGATCGAGGTCAGCGAGATCACCGGCGACCTCGACGCCAACGAGGTGCTCGAAGCGGGCGACACCGACGCCAACTTCTTCCAGCACGTGCCGTACCAGGAATCGTGGTCGAAGGAAAAGGGTGTCGACGACCTGGTCGCCGTGGCGAAGGTCCACGTCGAGCCCCTCGGTGCATATTCCAAGAAGGTCACCAACGTAGCCGACCTGCGCCAGGGCGCAACGGTCGCTTTGTCCAACAACGTGACGAACTTCGCCCGTGGGCTGTACCTGCTGCAGCAGGCCGGTTTGATCAAGCTCGATCAGCAGTTGGGCGCCCCCGGCACCGACATCACGCAGATCAGCGATAAGAACATCATCGACAACCCCAAGGGACTCACGTTCACCCAGGTCGATCCCCCGCAGCTTCCGCGCACTCTCGACGACGGAAATGTCGATCTCGCAATCATCAACGGCAACTACGCAATCGAAGGCGGCCTCAATCCCGCCAAGGACGCACTGGTGCTCGAGAAGGCCGAGGGCAACCCGTACGCCAACGTCCTGACGGTTCGCACCTCCCTCGAAAACGATGCGCGAGTGCAGAAGTTGGCCGAGGCATTGACGTCCACCGACGTCGCGACGTTCATCGAGCAGACCTACCAGGGCTCGGTCATTCCGGCCAGCGCCACCTGATCGAGACCCGTCATGGTCTTCTCGATCGAATCGGTCTCCAAGGAATACCGCAGCGGCACAAAGGTTCTGCATGCACTCGATTCCGTGTCCCTGAAAATCGAAGACGGCGAAATCTTCGGCATCATCGGCAAGAGCGGCGCCGGTAAATCGACTCTGCTGCGCTGCCTCAACCTGCTCGAACGCCCGACCAGTGGCCGGATTCTGTTGGGTGACACCGATCTGACCGCGTTGAGCCCGGCGCAGTTGCGCGATGCACGCAAGCGGATCGGTGTCGTGTTCCAGCATTTCAACCTGCTGCACTCCCGCTCGGTCGCCGCCAACATCGCCTTTCCTCTCGAAGTGGCGGGGTACTCGCGGGCAGATCGCCGTGCCCGCGTCGACGAGCTGATCGAGTTGGTCGGCCTGGAAGACCGACGTGACGCCTTCCCTTCGCAACTGTCCGGCGGACAGAAACAACGGGTCGGGATCGCGAGGGCCTTGGCGGCTTCTCCCGATGTCCTCCTGTGCGACGAAGCCACGAGCGCCCTCGACTCGGATACGACCGATTCGATCCTCGACCTGCTCGCCGACCTCAATCGACGTCTGGGTGTGACCATCGTTCTGATCACCCACGAGCTCAACGTGGTTCGACGGATCTGTCACCGCGCCGCCCTGATCGACCAGGGACGCATCGTCGACGAGGGAACGCTCACCGAACTGGTTGCGGACCCGGACTCACCCCTCGGCGAGGCGCTACTGCCGACCGGAACGGTGCGAACGTCCCCGACCGGAATTCCGGCACTCCTCACCTTTGTCGATTCGCTGTCGACCTCGCCCGTGATTTCCCAACTCTCGCGTGATCTCGATGTCGACGTCACCGTGATCTCCGGCGGTATCGAGGACATCGGAGCCCATCAGGTCGGCCGCCTTCGCGTGGAGTTCGCCTCGCACACCGGACTCGCCAACGACGAAGAGACAAGAAAGTCTGTCGAAGAACATCTTTCGCAGCGCGGAGTGAAGGTGACGTTCTCATGAACAAGACGTCCTGGCAGGATTCCCTGGGCGAAGCATGGGAAGCCCTACTCGACACGCTCTACATGGTCGGCGTCTCGTTCGTGCTCACCGTGATCATCGGTATCGCCCTCGGCGTTCTGTTGCACGCGAGCGCGCCCGACGGAATCCGTCCGAACCGCGTTCTCAATTCGGTACTGGGCACCGTGGTGAACATCGGCCGTTCGCTGCCGTTCGTCATTCTGTTGGTCCTCCTCATCCCGGCGACGCGGGCGATCGTCGGAACAGCGCTCGGGGCGACGGCAGCGATCGTCCCGCTGACCATCGGCTCGGTGCCCTTCTTCGCTCGCGTCGTCGAGAACGCACTGCGTGAGGTCGATTCCGGACGCGTCGAAGCAGCACGATCCATGGGCGCCACCGACAAGGACATCATCGTCAAAGTGCTACTGCCCGAATCAGTTCCGGGATTGGTAGCCGGAGCGACCCTGACGGCGGTGATGCTGATCGGTTTCTCGGCCATGGCAGGCGCCATCGGCGCCGGCGGTCTCGGCGACTTCGCGATCAAGTACGGCTACCAACGATTCAACACCCCGGTGTTGTTCGTCGCTGTCGTGATCTTGATCGTGTTGGTTCAAGCAATCCAGTCGACCGGCGATCTCGTAGTTCGTTCGATGGCCCACAAGCGGTAACCGATCAGCTCGACACCATCGCGATCGCAGTTCGCAGGCCGCGCCGCTTACCGGTCTGCGGATCGACGCCGAAGACTTCCTTGATTCCGCCGCGGATGCGGAACTTCAACTCCGAGTGCGTCTCCGGAGCATCGTCCTGGGATGCGGAGAGAAACCTGTTGGGCAGTGACAACTTCCAGATGGTCCGCAACGTCAATCCGTACTGCTTCCACAGCGGTCCGGTGGTGTACGGGAGGTCGTACTTGTCACACAAGTCCCGCAGCGGCACCGCGATTTCCGAGTACCGATTGCTCGGCAGGTCAGGGAAGCAGTGATGCTCGATCTGGTAGCAGAGGTTGCCGCTCATGAAGGCCATGACGGGACCGGCATGAAAGTTGGCGGACCCCAGCATCTGTCGTAAGTACCACTGAGCGCGGGATTCGTTCTCGAATTCCTCGAGCGTGAACTTCTCGGCACCGTCGGGGAAGTGCCCGCAGAAGATGACGGCGTAACTCCAATAGTTGCGGATGAGATTTGCAACGGCGTTGGCCGTCAACGTGGTCTTCCACGCCGGGCCGGTCAGGGCGGGGAACAGGATGTAATCCTTCGCCACCTGACGCGCGATCTTCTTTCCGACGTCCTTGGCCATCTCCGATTTCTCGGACCACTTCACCTCGCCCTTGCGAAGCTTGTCGGTCTCGAGGTGATGCAGTGCGACGCCCCACTCGAAGAGGGTCGCCAGCACGAAATTCGTGATCGGTTGGAAGAGATAGTCGGCGTGCCACTTCTGATCGCGCGTGACGCGCATGATGCCGTAGCCGACATCGTTGTCGAGGCCGACGATGTTGGTGAACTTGTGATGAGTGAAGTTGTGCGAGTGCTTCCATCCCGAGGACGGGCAGGTGTTGTCCCACTCCCAGTTGCTCGAGTGAATCTCGGGATCGTTCATCCAGTCCCACTGACCGTGGATGATGTTGTGGCCGAGTTCCATGTTCTCGATGATCTTGCCGACCCCAAGCAGCGCAGTCCCCAGAATCCAGGCAGGCTTCTTCTTGCTGGCGAACAAGACGATGCGGCCGGCCACCATCAGAGAGCGTTGAAACGCGATCGTCCGCTGGATGTATCGAGCATCGTGCGCGCCGCGCTTCTCCTCGATGTCGAGCCGAATGGCGTCCAACTCGCGCCCGAGCGCTTCGACGTCTTCCTCGGTGAGATGGGCATATTCCTTGATGTCGGTGATCGCCACAGTGTTTCTCCGTATCGGTTTTCTCCGTGCCGCAGGACTGGTCCGTCGGGCGGTACCCCTGGGAGCCGGTGCGGAAACGTCAGCCCCGATATTCATGTGCGTCTTCACGCAATCTATGCCAAAGTCGATATACGTGAGCCCCGAAAACAAGATCACCATCCGCACCGCTACCGAGAGCGACTGGCCGGCTCTCCAACTACTCGACTCGGTGGGGTTCGGTTTTCACCCGTCTCCCGCGGTCAGCGAACTGACGAAGGCGCTCTACAAGCCCGAGGACATCATCCTCGCCGTCGACGGTGACCTACCCGTCGGCGTGGCCATCGAAATCGACATGGAATTCACCGTGCCCGGCGGACGCCAGCTCCCCACGCGCGGGATCACCTGGGTATCCGTCGCACCGACTCACCGTCGCCGTGGCGTCCTACGCTCGATGTTCACTGCACTTCACGCCCACATCGAGTCGACCGGAGCACCACTTGCCGCCCTGACGGCCAGCGAGGCCGGCATCTACAACCGCTTCGGATACGGCCCGGCCACCTTCAGCGAGGGCATCACCCTCGATCGCCGCTTCGCGCGGTTCCGCCCCGAGGTGCCCGACAACGGTGGCGTGTCGATCGTCGACGTCAAAGCTGCCTCGACGCTTCTACCCGAGATCTACGATCGCTGGCGACTGCTGACACCCGGCGCTCAATTGCGTCCGCAACCGCTCTGGGACCATATGTTCGCCGACCCGTCCGAGGATCGTGACGGCGCCTCCGGACTGTTCTTTCTGACACACGCGGACGGATACATCGCTTACCGGCACACGAGCGAGGGCCGCGACAGCATCGCCCGGATCGACGAGTTCGTGACGATCACCGAAGACGCGCACGCGGCGCTGTGGCGCACGATCTGCGGCCTCGACCTCGTCACCCGGATCGAGACACGCCAACATCCTGCCGATCCACTCCGGCTGATGCTGACGGACTACCGCCTTGCCCGAACGACGACGCGCTCCGATCGACTGTGGCTGCGCATCATGGACGTGCCCGCGGCTCTCGAGGCTCGTGAATATGCTGCTGACCTGGACACCGTCATCAAGGTCGAAGATCCGTTCCTGAAGGCCGGCGGAACTTTTGCACTTCAGGTCAAGGGTGGCAAGGCCACCTGTACGGCCACTGACGCGGAGCCCGCGATCACGATGCCCTCTGATGTCCTGAGCAGCTTGTACCTGGGCGAGCACCAGGCCAAGACCTTCGCGGCGGCGCACCGACTCCACGCGTCCGATCCGCGGGAGATCCGGAATTTCGACTTCGCTTTCAACGCAGAGAAGCCCGCAATTCTCGGGTACGGATTCTGATGATCTTGCCGACACGGGCATCGACGATTTGTGCCGTCGGTCGTATTCAGGGTTAGCCTCGAACAATGGCGTTTGTCGAAAAGATGGTCAATAGGCTTCCTGAGCGGGTTCTCGTGCGCGTCCTGCCGCACGCAGAAATGCTCAAGTTCCTGGTGGTCGGCGGCATCGCCTTCATCGTCACCACGGTGCTGTTCTTCGGCATCAAGTGGACGGTTCTGCCTCAGCACCCGGTGACGGCCAACATCCTTGCGGTCCTGATCGCGACGGTTCTGTCCTACGTCCTCAACCGCGAATGGTCGTTTGCTCAGCGCGGTGGTCGACAGCGCCATCACGAGGCCGCTCTGTTCTTCATCGTCGCGGGTATCGGTTTGGCCATCAACCAGGTACCTCTCTGGACCTCCAGGTACGTGTTCCACCTGCGTCAACCCGAGGTGTCGGTGTTGATGGAGAACTTCGCGGACTTCATCAGCGGATCGATCATCGGGACCCTGCTGGCGACGGCCTTCCGCTGGTGGGCCATGCGTCGGTACGTCTTCCCCGAAGAAGCCACCGACAGCCAGGTCGTTCTCGACATCGAAGCGACTCCCGGCACCAAGACGCCGACAACCGACGCCACCGCCCTCGACTGACGTCCCGGATCGACGCACCCGATCGCTCGCGCTTCGATCAGAGTTCGTCGATACCGATCAGCCCGTCCTGAAGGGCCCGTGCAAGCAGCGCCATCTTCGTCGGGGCTGTCCGGCCCACTTCGTCGTACTTCCCTCGAATACGCGCGAGATGCGTATTCACCGTCCCCTCCGCGATGTACAACTCACGGGAGACTTCGGCTTTCGAGTCGCAGCGAATCCAGGTCAACAGCACCTGTACTTCACGTCTACTGAGGCTGGGTGAGTCAGCAGTCTTCATCGGTGGTGTCCCTAACTTCCAGGCTTTTCGCGCGGTCGAACTCCCATGGAAACGGAGCATGGTCGCAGGGTCACTCCGTTTGTTGACTGGGATAACTCTCGAGCGAGAGTGAACACTCTCAGAACACCACTCGAGCAGGCCTTGACCTCGGTAGAGTCTTGTTTGCCCGTTATGTGCGGGAGAGACTGTCGAACGACCGAAGGACCGGCGATGACTGACCGCGACGCCTCCACCATGCAATTCGTCGATGCCGGCGTGACGTCTCTCGTCGATGCTCCTCAGGACGTTCTCGAACGCGGACTTCGGAGCGAACAGGTCGTCAACCAAGCCGGTGCGTCGCAGGCCACGTTCTTTCGCAAGTTCCGAACCAAATCCGAATTCATCGAGGCCGTGATCACCAGCCTCACCGAATCGACCTTGCACAGCGCAGACAAAGTGAAGCAGACCGTGCGCGCACAGCTGGCCGCAAACGACGACGCGCTTCGTCCGACGGTCACCACTCTCGTCAAAGAGGCATTCGACGCAATCGTCAACGACGCGTCGACTGCAAGAAGCCTTCTCTCACACATTTTTGCGGGCTCACACCGGCGAACCTCCACCGCTCTGGAAAACGAATATCGTCGACGCGACGAGCTCGTATCCGCGGCCTACGAGGCCCTTTTCGAGAAAACCGACGCAACACTCCGAAGGCCGTTCACCACCAAGACCTTCGCTGTCACGGTCAACGCGGTGATCGACGGCTTCCGCATTCGTAGCCGCATCGATTCCCGCTCCGTCTCACCCGACATCATGTCCGACGCACTGCTCGCGATACTGGGCGCCGTCGTCGACACGTCCGGCCTTCACCAACACCTCGATGACGTTGTCGGTCCCATCGACCAGCCCGCTGAGCCGCGTCCGCTGCCGCGTGATCCGCGAGCGGCGTTTCTCGCCGCTGCGCGTAGCGAATTCGGCAAGCGCGGATACTTCATGACGCAGATCAACGACATCGCCGACACGGCGGCAGTTCCCCGCGCCGCCGCCAACAAACTGTTTCCCACCAAGCCCCACATCTTGGTGGCAGCCCTTCAGAGCCGCGTGGACTCACTGCGAGAGACCGTTGCCGACGACATCCTGATCGGTCTCGGTGACGTCGCGATCATCGAGAACTTCCTACTCCGCTGCGCACAACTAGCCTCTGACGAAACAGAGTTCATGGATGCACTGCTGGTTGCCGTTGCCCACGACACCTACGGCGAGCCCGAGAGCCTGCTCTCGCTCAAAGAGAAACTCAACATTCCCTCGATCATCGCGCCGATTGTGCAGCGCGGCCAGGACAACGGAGCGATGTCGACCATCAGTGCTCCGATGGACATCGCCGCAGGCATCACCAACACCCTCCTACTGAGGTGCTTCACCCGCCGATCGGACAGCCCAGCCGACAACGCTGCCTTCGTCGGCGCGATGGTCCTGAACGGGCTGGCGCATCCCTGATCAGAGAAAGGACTACGCGCCGAGCCCCAGCCGCTTCGAGCATTCAGCCATTTCGTCGATGATCAATTCCAACGACGTGCCACGACGGCTCGCGGACAACACGATTCGATCGGCTCCCAACCCGCGTGCCCAGTCGAGTTTCGCTTCGTCGAGCCTGGGCAGTGTCGCACCGAGTACCAGCGATACGTCGGCAGGATCTCGATCTGCCTTCACCGCAGCCGCTTTCATCGCTGCTACGGCCTTGTCGAGATCTTCACCGGCCAGTCCCAGCGGCTGGAAACCATCACCCAACCGGCCTGCTCGCCGAGCAGCAGCGAGACTGTGTCCACCGATGTAGAGCGGAACTCCGGATTCGCGGTGCGGCTTCGGCCAGCTGTACGCACCCTTGAACGAGAAGTAATCGCCGTCGAAATCGACTGCTTCCTTGCCCTCCCAGAGTGAACGCATCACCGCGATGGCCTCATCGGCTACCTTGCCGCGGCGCTCGAAGTCACCGCCGCACGCTTCGATCTCTTCTTTCATCCAGCCCAGACCGAGACAGATGCGCAATCGCCCACCCGAAAGTCGATCCAGCGTCGCCAAGCGCTTGGCAAGCACTACCGGATTGTGGTTGGGAAGCACCAGAACTCCGGTGGACAGACCCAAAGTCGTTGTGGCGCCGGCAACAAATGACAGTAGTTCCAGTGGATCCGGGATGTCACAGTCATCGGGTAGGTGAGATTTTCCGGTCGGAGAGTACGGGTATTCGCTCGCCGTATCCGCGATGACCACCGAGTGCTCCACGGCCGAGATCTCGTCGAAACCCAACGATTCAGCCGCACGGGCGAATTGCAGAATCCAGTCGGGATCTCCACTTCGACCCAATTCGACCGGAACAACTACGCCGAGCTTCATACCGTTTCCTCCAGTGTCGCCATCAATTTCGGACCGTCCACGACGCGACCGAGGAACCGGTCCGCATCCGGATCTGTTGCAAGCCACACCACAGCAGCGGCGGGCACGGATGCCGGTGTGGCCGCAAATCCGGCTTCCACTATCGCGTCCGCGCCACCACGGGCTTTCCCTGATTCCGTGATGACAAATCCCGGACTCAGGTTGAACGCTTTGATTCCGGCGCCTCGGTACTCCGAGTTGATCGCTCCGGCGATACGTCCGAACGACGCCTTCGACGCGGCGTACGACAAACCCCAACCACCCTCGCCGGGAGGCGCAGGCGGATCCAGGGTCGCCGAACCAGATGCGAGGTTGACGACCACCCCGTTGCCGCTCTTGATCATCGACGGCAGTATCACCTGAATCAACGCAAGCTGGTGCAGATAGTTGCCGATCGCCATCGCCTGGGCGTCGTCGATCTCGATGTCGAGCACCCGGTCCATGTTTCCGACCGTCTGTGCGTAGGCGTTGTTCACCAACACGTCGACATGTCCCCACTCCGCCAGCACCCGTTCACCGGCGCCGCGGACGGAGGCCAGATCGAGCAGGTTCATCGGAACGGCCAAGGCGCGCACACCGAAGGACTCGATCTCGGCAACCGTCGTCTCCAGACTGCCGGGTACCGGAATGACCTGCTCCCCCTGCCTCGTTCGCGGGGCCGCCCGCCCTTCGCCTTCACGAACGGTGCGAGCAGTGATTGCAACGTCGAATCCGGCGCGCGCGAATGCCAGCGCGCACTCACGGCCGATCCCCCGGGAAGCGCCGGTAACCAGCGCAACACCACTCATAGGAACCGCGTGCGGCCGTGTCATAGGAACCGCGTGCGGCCGTGCGTCTCGAACTCCTTCTCCAGGTCCACCACGTCAGCTTCGGTCATCAACGTGTATTCGGGAGTACCGCGGCCCACCCAGTGGAACACTGGTTCGTCGGTCCGCCAGCGGTCGGCTTGAAGTTCACGTTTGAGTACCTTGTTGGAGCCCGTGACGGGCAGATCAGTCGAAACACGAACAAATCGCGGCGCTGCCTTGGTACCCAAATCCGCCTGCGCGGCAAGGTAGGCGGCGAACTCGGCCGGATCGAAATCGGCAAAGTCGGCGACCTCGACAGCTGCCATCACCTGATCGCCCGAACGCGGATCCGGTACCGCGAAGACACCCGTGGCAATCACTTTGGGGTGCCGACGCAGGATGTGCTCGATCATCAAAGCCGAGGTGTTCTCACCGTCGACGCGGATCCAGTCACCCTTACGTCCGGCGAAGTAGATGAACCCGGCCTCGTCGACGTAGCCGAGATCGCCTGTCCAGTACCAACCGTGGCGAATCTTCTCGGCAATGGCGTCTTCGTTCTTGTAGTACCCCTCGAACTTCTTCGATCCGGCCTTGTCGACCATCTCGCCGATGGATTCGTCGGGGTTCAGCACGTGACCGTGCTCGTCGAGAATTGCGCGGGGTCGCTCTTCGCGGGTATCGGGATCGACGATGACGATGTTCTCGCTCGCCGGACGGCCAAGCGCGCCGGCAGGTTGGTTCGGATCGAGCACGACCGAACCGGCACCTTCACTCGAACCGTATCCCTCGAAAAGCTGCGCACCGAAACGGCGGATGAACTCTGCCTTGTCCCCCGGCGACGCCTCGGTCCCGAAGCCGTGCGTGAGGGTGTTCTCGATGTCGTCGGGCAGTTCCGGCGTCGCCATGAGATACCCCAAGGCCTTACCGACGTAGGTGAAATATGTTGCGCCGTAGAACCGAACGTCCGGCATGAATCCCGAGGCGGTGAACTTACGAACGAGGCAGACCGTAGCTCCCTGCGAAAGGGCCGGCGCCCACAGAGCCATCAACGCGTTGCCGTGGAAGAGCGGCATGCAGCAGTAGCAGACGTCGTCGCGGTCGATGTCGTACTTGGCGCAGTTCGCGTAGGCCAACCGCGTCAGACGCCCCTGGCTGCACCGCACCGCCTTGGACATTCCGGTGGTGCCCGAGGTGAAGAGAAGCAAGAACAGCGTCGACGCGTCGACGCCGAGGTCGATCTGAGGCGACTCGACCTGGTGAGCGGAAATCTTGTCCGGGTATGACGCGTCGTCGACCAGAACAAAACGATCTTCGGTCAGTCCGAGGTCAAGGCCGGACAACTTCTCGTAGCCCGCTTTGTCGGTGACGATCAGCTGGCAGTCGACGTACCGAACCTCAGCCTCGAGTTCAGCTCCACGCCTGGTCGGATTGATGCCGACGATCGTGGCCCCGGTCAGGGCCGCGCCGCCGAGCCAGAACAGGAACTCGGGATCGTTCTCCAGAAGTACTCCGATGTGAAACGGTCCAGGCGCGCGAAGCGACTTCGCAAGCGAGCCGCGCGCCGCGCTCTCGCGCACCACCTCGTCCCAGCTCCAGTCCTGCGTCCGCGTCCGCAGACCCAGGTGCTGATCACCGAGACGGTCGATCAACATCTGCGCGACGTCCTCGCGCTGAGGAGCTGCAAGAGCTGCATTCGAAGATGCTTCGGTGGCGGTGTTCGTCATCGTGTCCTGTGTCCTAGTCGATATCGGAATGTCGATTACTCCAACTGCGATACGACTCGAACGTATCGACGCCTCAATGCCGGAACCGTCCCAGTCTCGCTCAGTGGTAACCGCCGCCACAGATATGATTTTCTCGTGAGATTTTGTGACGTGAAAAGCGCCACAATACGAAAGGCCATTCCATGACTGCCCCCGCAGATCCGCAGTTGCTTCTGGACCAGGCGGTCTCACGCCTCACCGGTCCAGGTGGGCCATTCGAGATCGTCGAAGAAGAGGTTCTCGGCACCGTCATGCCCGTGATGAAGAACCGTGGTCACGCCATCGGTGAACTCATCTCGGCATCTCGCGCCTGGGGCGACGGCGACTATCTCGTCACCAGCGATCGTCGAATCTCGTTCACCGAGCACGCCGATTCCGTCGCCGCGCTGGCAACTGCTCTGCGGGACAAGTACGGAGTCCGCAAGGGCGACCGTGTGGGCATCCTCGCTGCCAACACTCCCGAATGGGTCATGACGTTCTTCGCGACGCAGGCGCTCGGCGCGATCGCTGTCGGTCTCAACGGTTGGTGGGTTCCGCGCGAGGTCACCCACGGGATCGAGCTCTCACGCCCGAAGGTTCTGGTCGTGGACGCCAAGCGCGGCGCCGCCCTCCCCGAACTGCCGGCAGACATCACGGTCCTCACCATGGAAGAGGATCTGCCCGCGCTCATCGCGGAATATGCAGGCTCCGACGTGCCGAGCACCGACATCGACGAGGACGACCCCGCCGTAATCCTGTTCACCAGCGGTACCAGTGGCCGCCCCAAGGGCGCACTCCACTCGCACCGCAACGTGATGGCCGTCGTCGACTACCACAAATACAGCGACGCGATCGGCGCTGCATTCACCGGCCGTGAGTACGACGCTTCCAAGCCGAGCCCATTGCGTTATCTACTCACCTCCCCGCTCTTCCACATCGCCAGCCTGCACAATCTGGTGGTCCCCCGTCTCGCGACAGGCAGCGCCGTCATCCTGACCGAGGGCGGCTTCGACGTCGACAAGGTGCTCGGGTTGGTCGAACGCGAGCGCGTCACCAACTGGGGTGCTGTCCCCACGATGGCATCGCGGCTACTCGAACACGGCAACATCGCCAAGTACGACGTCTCTTCGTTGACTGCATTCTCGCTGGCGTCCGCGCCGTCGTCGCCCGCGTTCAAGGAACGCCTCAAGGAGCAGGTGCCGTTCGCACGCAACGCTCTGGTCGACAGTTACGGCCTCACCGAATGCAGCACCGCAATTGCGGTCGCCGTCGGCGCCGAACTCGAAGAGTTCCCAGGTACTCTCGGACGTCCGATCATCACCGTCTCGATGGAGATTCGCGATCCCTTCGGCGAGTGGCTGCCGGACGGCATCGAAGGTGAAGTGTGCGTGCGCAGCCCGTTCGTCATGCTCGGATACTGGGAGAACGACGAGGCGACCGAGTCTGCAATTGCACCGGGACGCTGGCTCCGCACCGGCGATTTCGGCGTCATCGAGAACGGACGTCTCCGTCTCACCGGTCGTCGTTCCGACCTGATCCTGCGTGGTGGCGAGAACGTCTACCCCACCGAGATCGAGCAGACGCTCGACGAACACCCCGACGTGATCGAGTGCGCTGTCATCGGCATGCCGCACCCCGACCTCGGCCAGGAAGTGTCCGCCGTGGTTGTACTGCGTCCCGGGGCTGCCACCACGGAGGCGGAGCTGCGCGACTACGCCGCCGAGCGACTTTCCTACTTCAAGGTGCCGTCGAAGTGGCGCATCACCAGTGATCTGTTGCCTCGCAACGCAACCGGCAAGATGGTTCGGCGCGAGATCACCGTATGACCGCGGAGCTGTCACGGATCGTCGCCGAGTCTGCGATCCGTGACCTGCTCTGTGAGTACACGCATCTGATCGATCAGGGCAGATTGGGTGAAGTCGCTGCATTGTTCGCCCAGTCCGACTACGGGCAGTGCGGACCGGACGGGGTTGCCACCACTCTCATTTCGTCCGACGCCGACGCAGTGTTCGCAGCCTGCAGCGGCTTCATTCGGATGTACGGAGATCCGCCGGTTCCACGCACCAAACATCTGCTGACCAACACGCGAATCTCGGTCGACGGTGAATCAGCGACGGCGCTCTCGTACGTCACGGTCATACAAGGTACCGAAGATCTTGCCCTGCAACCTATTTTGTCGGGACGCTACTTCGATCGCTTCTCGTGCATCGACGGGTCCTGGCAGTTCAGCTCGAGGCTCTTCTGTTTGGACAACATGGGCGACATGTCCGCTCATGCCAAGCGGGCACTGTAGAGGAACGACTGTGGAAATCGGTGTCAACGTTTTGGGTCTCGAGGCCCTGTTCGACGGCAAGGTCCGCCCGGTCTTGGACTTCGCCGCGGGTGCTGACAGTGCCGGGATCGATCTGATCTGCACCGGCGACCACCTCGGGTTCAATGCCGACGCTCACGCCCAGCGGGTAGTCGAACACAACTTCCTGTTCCCGTTGGATCACCCTTGGTACGAACCGATTTCATTTCTGTCTTCGATCGCCGCGGTGACGGAACGAGCTCGCCTCGGAGTATCGGTTCTGATCGCCACTGTTCGCCCGGCGGCCCTGCTCGCAAAACAGGTTGCCACTCTCGACTCATTGTCCGAAGGTCGAACTGTCATGGGTTTCGGCGTTGGATGGCAAGAAGCTGAATACACCGCCACCAACATGCCTTTCGACGCGCGATTCGGGCGCATGGAGGAGACCGTCGCAGCCTGCCGCGAACTGTGGACCAATGCACCGGCCACCTTCCAGGGACGCGACTTCGCTTTCGAGAACTACCACAGCCTCCCGCTGCCGATCCAACCCCGAATACCGGTGCTCTTCGGTTTCGGACCAAGCCGGCGGAACTTCGACCGCATCGCACGCGTCGCAGACGGCTGGACCGTGAACCCGACCGATCTGGGAACGTTCACCGACAGTGTTGCACTGTTGCGCAACACGTTCGAAGCCCACCAACGTGACCCGGAGTCGGCGCGCGTGCAAGTGTCTGCGGCGCCGGTTCGACGCGACAACGGGTCCGTCGACCTCTCGGCAACCGCAGACAAGGCCCGGGACTGGTTCGCCCGCGGCGCGTCCGTCGTCGTTCTCCGACCCGCCGTATTCGATTGCGCTGCCGAAGAACTACCAGAACTACTCGACTGGATGACCAGCATCAAGGAGGCGTGACATGGACCGGGCACTGCAAGATCTCATCGACAAGCAGGCAATCCGTGAGGTGGTTCTGACGTACTGCCGTGGCATCGACCGCCTCGACTTCGATCTCGTCCGCAGCGCCTACCACCCGGATGCGATCGACCATCACACCGGATTCGACGGCAACATCGACGAGTACATCGCCTGGGTGACACCAAAACTCTCGGCGATCGGCGGCACGATGCATCACATCGGCAACCATCTGGTCGAACTGCACGGCGACCACGCGATCAGCGAGGCGTATTCGATGTCCACACACTGGGGTGGGCCCGAAGGCATCGGGATGATCAACTTCACCAGCGGTGCGCGATTCATCGACCACATGGAGCGTCGCAACGGTCGCTGGGCGATCAAGGAGCGATGGGCCGTACGAGAGTGGACTCGCTCGGACGAGGGCCGCTTCGTCAACCCCGAAGGGCCTGGTCCGCGTGGGCGTCGTGACGCCTCGGATCCTCTGAGCGCACTACGACAGGCCTTGGAAATTCGCTGAGAATCAGAAAACTCGGACTATTCCGACTGATTTGAGAATTCAGTTCATATCGAACACACATTCGAATAGAATGGATGCATGTTCAACCCGACAACAGAGCTCTTCGGTATCTCAGCGCAGCTGACCGGTACCGAAACTGATTGTGCGCTGGTTGATCTCATGACAGATCTGCACGCATGTGAGGCGATGCTGGTCGAACGCAAGCTCGCTGTGATTGCCGAGTTCTTTTCGCGGCGAAGCACAGAGCATGCCGCCAGTGGTGCGTGGTCGTCGACCGCACACGAGTTGGCTGAATCGGAAGTCGGTGCGTCACTGACGATGGGCCGCGCGGCTGCAGGCAAGCTGATCGGGTTGGGGTTCTCGTTGAAGACTCGTTTGCATCGCACTCGAGCGGCGATGGCGCGTGGCGAGTTGGATCTGTACCGAGTTGGTTTGATCGATTCCGCGACCGCGAACGTGAAAGACGAATTGATCGACGAAGTGGAACGACTACTGCTCGAGCAGGTTCTCGCCCCACCAGTAGCCGGCGGAACGGGCTTGACGGGAAGGCGACTGACAGCGGCGGTCGATCGGATCGTGGCGATGGTGGACCCGGAAGGTATGCGAGAACGTCGACGCCGCGCTCTCACCGATCGGTTCGTCGGGGTCAGCGCTGCCGAGGACGGGATGGCAAAGATCTTGGGCAGCATTCCGGCAGAGCAGGCTCGGGCATTCGACGGCCGACTACGCGAGTTGGCAATGTCGGTATGCCGAAACGACTCTCGAACATACGAGCAGCGACGAGCCGACGCGCTCTTCGAGTTGACCAACGGATCACCGTTCTTGCCGTGCAACTGTGGCCGAGCTGATTGCCCGCAGGATCGTAGCGGTGGTGTTGTCGTTCGTCGGCCCGTGGTTCACGTCGTGATGACTGATTCCACTCTGCGCGGAGGCGGCGAGCCCGCTCACCTCGACGGGTACGGGGTGATCAGCGCTGAGCATGCTCGCGACATCGCCCAAGACGCCGTAATTCGAAACGTCCGAGTACCCGCTGATACCGCCACCGAATCGGTGCCCGGTTCGGCGTACGTCTACCGGCCGGGTTCAGTTATCGATACCTGGTTGCGGATCATCGCGGGCAGCTGCCAATGGCTGCATTGTGATGTCCCGGCCTGGAATTCCGATCTGGACCACAATGAACCGTTCCATCATGGCGACCCCGAACGCGGCGGCAAAACAGTCGAATCGAATATGAGTGCGTTCTGCCGCAACCACCATCGCCTCAAGCATTCCGACCGGTGGCGATTCGCGTCGAACCAGGATCGGACCATGTCGCTGACATCGCCGACCGGGCATTGTTACCGAACACGCCCCGCAGGGTTGATGGCCGGGCCGCACGGCCCGATGCCGCCGCAGTGCGGTCGAGATCGGCGGACCCAGGCGGAGAACAAGGCCGCCCGTATCCAGTCCGAACGCAATCGTCAACGCCGACGGATACAGAAACGAGCTGAGGAGCACGTTCAATGCAAGCGGCGGAAATCACCGCGAGCCCACCGAGAACCCACCGACTACGGGGACGACCCGCCACCGTTCTGAGATACCGAGCGGCGTCGAGGCGCGTCGACGTGTCGCAGGGTCAGGTCGACGTGTCGCAGGGTCAGTCCGAGGCCGGCTTGGTGTCGTCATCTCCCGCTGACGGATCGTCTCCAGCAACCGGGTCCGGATCGTCTCCACCAAACGGATCGATGGTGTCGACACCTTCGAGGACGGTCAGCTCTTCTTCAACCTCGGCCAGGAGGCCCTTGGCTTCAGCTTCGAACTTCTTCTCCCAATCGGACATACCGAGCCTCTTCTCTTCCGAAGCGAGTTCCCGCTGTATCTGAACTCAGACTACGTCGCCGGCGACGAGTTTCGCCGTCCCCTCGAGTCAGTACTCATGACCGAGTACCCATGATTCACGACGGACGGAGCACCCATGCCCAGACAGTTGGAAGGCAAAACCGCACTGATCACCGGAGCCGCCCGAGGTCAGGGCCGAAGCCATGCCGTGCGATTGGCGCAGGAGGGTGCGGACATCATCGCACTCGACATCTGCCGCCAGATCGAATCGGTGGCCTACCCGATGGGTACCGCCGAGGATTTGAGGCAGACAGCGGCAATGATCGAGGCTCTCGGGCGAAATGCCGTCGCGCGAGAAGTCGACGTTCGCGATTTACCCGCGCTGGGAGCTGCAGTGGCCGAAGGTATCGCAGTGTTGGGCAGCCTCGACATCGTCCTGGCCAACGCCGGTATCGGCATGATGTCCCCGGACATCGACGATGCCCGCGCCTTCCGCGACCAGATGGAGGTCAATCTTTTCGGCGTCTGGAATACCGTCCAGGCCGCAGCGCCCGCGATGATCGAGCAAGGGACAGGCGGCGCAATAGTCCTGACCGGATCAACACTGGGACTTGTCGGCCGCGGAGGTGATGGAACCGGCGGATCCGACGGCTACTGCGCGAGTAAACACGCCATCGTCGGGTTGGGGCGCACGTGGGCGCACTGGCTTGCTCCCCACAACATTCGTGTCAACTCCGTGCATCCGGCGGGAGCGAATACACCGATGGTCGTCAACGATGCCGTCGCGAAACTGTTCGCAGACTCCCCCGCATCGAGTGGAGCCGATGTCGGCAATCTCTTGGACGTCGGGCTGATCGAAGCTTCCGACGTCAGCAACGCGATAGCCTGGTTGGTCTCGGATCAGGCTCGATACGTCACAGGTATCGCGTTGCCGGTCGATGCGGGATTCACGGCCAAATAGACGCCGGATTCTCGAGCCGAATTACTGCCGATCAGTCGACGGTCGGCGCCCACTGCACACCGTTGATGTGCCCACCACCGTCGACGAAGAGAGTGTTGCCGGTGACGTAACGGCTGTCGTCGCTCGCCAGGAAGGCCGCAACGGGGCCGATGTCGTCGAGGGGATCGCCGATCCGCCCCATCGGGTTCTGTGCGGCCATCACTGCCGCGTTTTCCGGATTGGCTTCGGCGACACGCTTGTACGCCGCACTCTGCGCACCGGGACAGATGACGTTGCAGTTCACGTGCTTGGGAGCCCACTCGCGGGCAGCAGTGCGAGTCAGTGTTCGCAATGCTTCCTTGGCCGCGTTGTACTGCACCGAGTACATGTGAGCATTCACGCCGTTGAGGCTGCACATGTTGATCACGCGGCCGGTGCCGTGACGCTCGAGTTCCGGCAACGCAGCCTGCATGGCCCAGAAAGCGGCCATCACTGCCATGTCGAAACCGCCGCGCAATTGCTCGTCGGTCATCTTCTCGAGCCGAGCGAAACCGAAGGTCCGCCAAGCATTGTTGACCAGGATGTCGAGGCGTCCGAACCGCTCGACGGACTTGTCGACCATGGCAACAACCTGAGCTTTGTCGGTGACGTCGGTCCGGACGAATTCCGCCTCCGCGCCCCATTCGTCCCGCAACCACTGGGCGGTTTCAAGGCCCGCTGGCTCGTCGATCTCGGCAACCAACACCGACGCGCCTTCACGCGCGAACGCGCCTGCCACTCCGCGCCCGATGCCCATACCGGCACCGGTGACCACTGCTACACGTCCGTCGAGCTTGCCCACTGGGCCCTCCTTCGTCAGACCCCTACCTGGGGCGCGGCACGGTCTTGTCGATGAACAATCCCTCTACCGACACACACAATTCGCCGTCCGCAGTCTTGATCTCACCGACGGTGTGAATCTTGCGGCCGTCCTTGGAAAGGAATTTGCCGCTGATCGTGAGGGGCTCGAACAGTGGAGTCGGGCGATGGTACCGAGTGCTCAATTGTGCTGTCATGCCGGAAGTTCCACCCCAGGCGTTCGCGACGCCAAGAACGTGATCGAGCAGCAGCGCCGAAACACCGCCGTGTACATGGCCGGGAGGGCCCTGATACGGCAGCGTCAACGTGACCACTCCCTGCACCGACCCGTCAGCGAGCCCTTCCAGAACCAGCGGCGGCGCAATGGCATTCTCGGGGCCGGTCACCGGATCGTGACGGGTCACGCCCTCGCCGTTCCACATGTCGATCAAGCGCTCGGCGACCTCGGGCGAGTGCTGCTCGAGGTGCTCGGCGATGCTGTTGAGCTCCTCCGCAACCCGATCCAGATTGGCGTTTCCGCGGTCGGTGCGCAGCATCGCGTCGACAACGCGACGCGCTGCTGCCGTGGCCCGGTCGACCGGGGCGTCCTGCGGCGGCGACGTCAAAATCGTGCCGCCCGGGTGTGTGGCTGCCGTGGGGTGGGTGCCGAGGTCCATCAGTTGATCTCCATTGTTGCGTGTGTGAGAACCGGAGAGTTCTCGCGCTCGGGGCACGTCGCCGCCAAGGTCAGTGTGTTGCCGTCCTGCCATACCGAAATGTTGATGGATTCACCGGGGAACAGCGAACCGGCGAACCGCACCGAGTAGTTCTTCACCCGCGTCGGATCTCCGTCGAGAATTCCGTCGACCACCGCCTTGCAGACGATGCCGTACGACGCCAGACCGTGCAGAATCGGAGCGTCGAATCCCGCCATCTTCGCGAAGGATGGATCAGCGTGCAGCGGGTTCATGTCGCCACTGAGTCGGTACACCAGCGCTTGTGAGGGACTCGTGCTCGACGTCAGTACCTTGTCGGGCGCCCGGTCAGGCACCCCGGCAACAACTTCGGGACCGGCGCTGCCGCCGAAGCCACCTTCACCGCGGGCCCAGATCTGCATTCCGGTGGTCCACAACGGATTCCCGTCAAGGTCCTCGGCCGCCGTCTCGAGCACGATGACGGCAGCCTTGCCCTTGTCCCACACGTCAGCGATGCGAGTGGAAATACGAGCAGCACCCGTCGACGGGATCGGCGCGTGAAGTGTCAGCGACTGCCCACCGTGCAGAATCTTGCGCAGGTCGATGTCGATTCCCGGCATACTCATCGACGCTGCGGGCAGTACACCCGCCGAAACTCCCTGGCCTGCAACCATTGCAAAGGTCGGGAGCACTTTCAGACCCTTTTCGTACACCCAGGTGAGCTCGGCGGGATCCAGAGCGTCCACGCCGGCGCCGAGCCCCAACTGGTAGAGCATGACGTCGCGGTCCGTCCACGACGCTTCGCGCACAGTCGGTTCGGCGGACAATGCCACCTCGAGATCGATAGCCATCAGTTCTCCAAAGTTCCGGCTCGGTAGACGGTCACGACGCACGCGCCGCCCAGTCCGAGGTTGTGCTGCAATCCGATTCGTGCGCCTTCGACCTGACGAGCGTCTGCGGTCCCGCGAAGCTGCCACGTCAGTTCGGCGCACTGTGCCAGCCCGGTGGCACCCAGCGGGTGGCCCTTCGAGATCAGACCGCCAGACGGGTTGACGACCCACTGGCCGCCGTACGTAGTGGCACCGGATTCGACGAGCTTTCCGCCTTCACCGGCGCCACACATTCCGAGACCTTCGTAGGTGATGATCTCGTTGATCGCGAAGCAGTCGTGCAGTTCGATGACATCGACGTCGTCGATGCTGATGCCGGCTTCGGCAAAGACCTGCTCGGCGGCCGCAGCCGTCATCGGCGCGCCGACTACGTCGATCATCGACTTCTCGGCAAACGCTGCCGAGGTATCGGTGGTCATGGCCTGAGCGACGATCTCGATCGCACGGTCCTCGAGTCCGTGCTCACGGACGAACTTCTCACTCACGACGACGGCAGCACCGGCACCGTCCGAAGTCGGTGAACACTGCGAGCGCGTCAGCGGCTCGTGAATCATCTTGTCGCCGAGCACCTGTTCGAGGGTGTACTCGTCACGGAACTGCGCATACGGATTGTTGACCGAGTGCTTGTGGTTCTTGACCGCCACGGCTGCAATCTGCTCGACCGTAGTGCCGTACTTCTTCATGTGCTCGACGGCGGCATTACCGAACAACTGAGCGGTCATGGGCGATCGGGCGAAGCCGTAGTCCTCGACCATGATCTTCAGCTGCGAGTCCAAAGTGGTGACCTTGGGCATCTCACCGGTTCCGGTCAGCGCCGTTTTGGTCATCTTTTCGAAGCCGACGGCCAGTGCGCAGTCCGCTTGTCCGGCCTGTACCCACTCGCGCGCCGTCATCAGTGCCGTCGAGCCGGTGGCGCAGTTGTTGTTGACGTTGAAGATCGGGATACCGGACAGACCCGTTTCGTACAGGGCACGCTGGCCTGCTGTCGACGCGTTGAACACGTAACCGACTGCAGCACGCTGGATCTGGTCGTAGCTGATCCCGGCATCGGTGAGTGCATTCGAGACGGCTTCGGTCACCATGTCCGGGTATTCCCAGTCGCGGGTCTCGATCTTCTCGAACTTGGTCATGCCCACGCCGATGACGAAGGTGCGATTGCTCATGTGCAGGTCACTTTCCCGGTTCGGGGTCGCGAGGCAGACCCAGGATTCGCTCACCGATGATGTTGAGCTGAACATTGGTTGTACCACCCGCGATGGACATGCACTGCGAGTTCAAGAACATCTGGGTTGCAGACATCCGATGCTGGTCGCCCAGAAGTGAACTCGGCCCGGCCCACTCCATTGCCACATCCCAGACCTGCTGGATGTGCTCGACACCGATCAACTTCGCCACCGAGGATTCGGCCCCCGGCTGCGCGCCGGTGAGCGAGCGCAGCGTGGTGCGCAGACCGAGCAGACCGCCGGATTGCGCGTCGCACAGCACCTTTCCGAGCACCGTCAGCTGCTCGTCGTCGATGCCACCGGGTAGTCCGTCGACCAGGCTCAGAAGAGCCTCACCGCCCGATCCGAGAGACGAGTCGTTGGACAGCGAGACACGCTCGTTGGCCAGTGTGGTGCGAGCGAGCTTCCAGCCGTCGCCCGGCTCGCCGACCAGGCACTCGTCGGGGACGAAGACGTCGTCGAAGAAGACTTCGTTGAACAGTGCTTCGCCGGTGATCTCGCGAAGCGGGCGAATGTCGAGGCCGCTGTTCTTGATGTCGATCAGGAAGTAGGACAGGCCCTTGTGCTTGGGGGCGTCGGCGTCGGTGCGCGCGAGGCAGATTCCCCAGTGCGCGTCGCGTGCCATCGATGTCCACACCTTCTGGCCCTGCAACTTCCAGCCACCGTCGACCTTGGTGGCCTTTGTACTCAGCGCGGCGAGGTCGGAACCTGCGCCGGGCTCGGAGAAGAGCTGACACCAGACGATGTCGCCGCGCAGCGACGGCGGGACGAACTTGGCGAGCTGCTCTTCGTTGCCGTGCGCGATGAGCGTCGGGATGACCCAGTTGCCGATGATCATGTCGTGCGGCTTGATCTTCGCAGCGCGCAGTTCTTCGGCGATGACCAGCTGACTGACGACATCGGCGGATTTGCCCCACGGAGCCGTGAAGTGCGGTGCGGTGTAGCCCTTTTCCGCGAGGTACGTCTTCTGCGCGGCACCTTCGAGTTCGAGAGCCGGAGCGAGCTCGGCGCGGACGTCGGCGCGGATCGCCTCGGCCTCGGGCGGCAACTCGATGCTGAGCACGCGACGGGTGCCGGCAATGGTCAGCTCGGCAACGCGACGACGCCAGGATGCCGTGGAACCCAGCAGAATTCGCAGGGACTGCGCGCGGCGCAGGTACAGGTGCGCGTCGTGCTCCCACGTGTAGCCGATTCCGCCGAGCACCTGGATGCAGTCACGCGTGACGGAGAAGCCTGCTTCGAGGGCCGTGGCTCCGGCGACGGCTGCTGCGAGAGAAGCCTCTTCGGCACCGACGCCGTTGGCGGGCGTCAATGCGCGCGCAGCGTCCCACGCGCAGACGCGCGCCTGCTCGGCAAGAGCGAGCATCCGAGCGGCCTTGTGCTTGACGCCCTGGAACTGGCCGATCGGGCGACCGAACTGCTGACGCACCTTCGCGTAGTCGGCCGAGGTCGTGACGGCCCAGTCGGCCAAGCCTGATGCCTCGGCGGCGAACAGTGTTGCAGCAATGTCGAGTACACGCTGCGTATCGATGGTGAGGATCTCGGAATCAGCGAGGACCAGTCCGTCGACGGTGATCTCGGAGTTACGACGTACGACGTCGTAGCTGGCCAAGTCCGTGACCTCGAGGCGGTCACGTCCGAGCAGAACGAATCCGCTGTCCGTCGCGAGGAGGAACACGTCGCCGACATGGCCACCGAGAATCTGGCTGGACGTTCCGCTGAGGGTGGCGGTGTCGCCGTCGCGGGCGATCTTCAGCGAACCCGGCTGCAGTGCAACGGCTCCGAGTGTGCTGCCGTCGACCAGTCCGGCCAGCGGAGCGGTGACTCCGGCGTCGCTGAGAACGGCGCTGACCACGACTGTCGGCAGGAACGTGCCGGGAACCATGGAGCGCCCGAGTTCCTCGACGACGATCGCGAGCTCGACCAATCCGTATCCAGCGCCGCCGAATTCCTCGGCCACGTGTAGTCCGAGAAGTCCCTGCTCGGCAAGCCCGCTCCAGAGTTGGGGGCGAGTTTCGACCTTCGCCTCGACCGCTTCACGGATAGCGGTGGGTGTTGCGTGACGTGCCGCCCAGCCCCGTACGGAGTCGCGGAGGTCACGATCTTCTTCACTCAATCCAATGGTCATGTCTACCTCGTCAATTCGACAGTGTGAGTACGGGTCAGATGCGTTCGATGATGGTGGCGGTAGAGAGAGCGCCACCGGCGCACATCGTGACCAGCCCCGTGGACTTGTTCGAGCGCTCGAGTTCGTGCAGCGCGGTCGTGATCAGACGAGCGCCGGTCGAACCGACGGGATGCCCGAGTGCGATCGCACCGCCGTTGACGTTGACCTTGGACAGATCTGCGTCGTGAACCTGCGCCCAGGAGAGCACTACCGAGGCGAACGCTTCGTTGATTTCGACGAGATCGATGTCGTTCAGAGTCATTCCGGCCTTGTCGAGCACCATCTGGGTGGACTCGATCGGTCCGTCCAGGTGATAGAAGGGATCGGATCCGACCATGCCGGACGCGACGATCCGCGCGCGGGGCTTCAATCCCAACTCCTGCGCGCGCTCTTCGCTCATCAGCAGTACCGCAGCCGCGCCGTCACTGATCTGCGACGAGTTGCCGGCGGTGTGGATATGACCTTCGATGACCGGCTTGAGTCCGGCCAGCGCCTCGGCTGTCGTCTCGCGCAGGCCACCGTCGCGCGTGACAGTGGCGATCTCACCGGTCGGCACACCTTCCTTGGTGACGACAGGAGCCTTGACGGGCACGATCTCACGGTCGAAGCGTCCTTCTGCCCAAGCCTGGGCTGCGCGGCGCTGCGATTCCAGGCCGAAGGCGTCGACGTCGGCGCGTGTGATGCCACGCTTCTCGGCGATACGCTGCGCAGAGGTGAACTGGTCGCCCATGTCGATGGTCCAGTCGTCCGGGTACGGGTTTCCCGTACCGGGCGCGTTTGCCTGGCCCAGGAACACACGGCTCATCGCCTCGACGCCGCAGCCGATACCGGCTGAGATCTGACCCGAGGAAATCAGGCCGGAAATCAAATGCACTGCCTGCTGGGCAGATCCACAGGCGCAGTCGATGGTGGTTGCCGCTGTGCTGTACGGCAATCCGGCGTGCAGCCACGCTTGCCGCGTGACGTTGTTGGACTGCTCACCTGCCTGGGTGACACAGCCACCGATGATCTGCCCGATGTCTTCCGGTGCGACGCCTGCTCGTTCGAGAACGCCGAGTTGCGCTGCTCCCAGAATCTCGGCGGGGTGCAGCCCCGCCAGGGCGCCGCGACGACGGCCGATCGGTGTCCGAGCGGCCTCGACGATGACTGCATGACCCATGATGTGCGCTCCTTCGTGGAGTTTTCGGTCGGTGAGCTGACTCACCGTCAACTTTTCTGTAATGTATTCTATTGTTGATGTCAGGGCAATGCCGGAATGAACGTCATCTTTGAACCAAGTCTGACTCAAATAATAGAATTGATTTCAATTTTGAAGACACGACGAACCCACCCCGAGAAGGGGCGAGGTCACGTCAGTGTCGTGAGAGATTCACCAAAAGCAGGTCGCACCCCTTGCGGATGTCGTACTCCGCATCCGGGATGGAAATTCGACCGTTGAGGCACGATTGGATGACCCCGAACCACAGCTGCATCAGCAGACGCAACCCGGTGTTGTCTTCCTCGGTCGGGTTCTCGATCCCGGCCGCATCGAGGATGATCTGCCGGAAGCCGCGATCGATCTTGCCCACGTCCGGCACCGTCGCGACGTTGGCGGTACTGGACGACTGCAGCATCGCAGTCGAAAGGGCCGGCCGACGCAGTAACCCGCGAGTCGCGCGCACCAGGACCTCGTACACGGCGTCCTGCGGATTGGCCGACTGCACCTGATGCTTGGCAAAACTGTCGCCGATCTGATCGATCTGCTCGACCATCACAGCAACGAAGAGGTGCGTCTTCGAAGGGAAATAACGGTAGAGAGTGCCGATGGCCACGCCTGCCCGCTTGGCGACTTCGTGCATCTGAACCCGCGAGAGTTCTTTCTCGGTCCCCAATTCGGCGGCCGCTTCCAGCATCCGCACATGGCGCGCCCGCTGCTCGTCCGAACTGGGCTCAGCAGCGTCCCTGACCTCGGCAATTCTCGGCAACGTCGCCCCCATCATCGATTATGTGTCCCGGCCGCGAACGACCGCGCTAATTCTCTCACCTGGACCACCCATCTCGGCATATTGCCCGCTCAGTGGGACCTGGCATGGCCTTCCAGTGCCGTGCGGTATTCCGTGGACACCCCACCCTCTTGGAGTAAGGACGCAATGATGCAGGACTGGACCAGCGAGTGCGACGTGTTGGTAGTCGGCTCCGGCGGCGGAGCGCTGACCGGCGCATATACCGCCGCTGCTCAGGGATTGACGACGATCGTCCTCGAGAAAACCGATCGTTTCGGCGGGACCTCCGCCTACTCGGGTGCCTCGATCTGGCTCCCAGGTACCCAGGTACAGGAACGCGCCGGACTTCCCGACTCGACCGAGAATGCCCGCACCTATCTGCGCGCGTTGCTCGGTGACGCCGAGTCCGAGCGCCAGGACGCCTACGTCGAGACCGCTCCCGCTGTCGTCGCTCTACTCGAGCAGAACCCGAACATCGAATTCGAGTTCCGTGCGTTCCCCGACTACTACAAAGCCGAAGGCCGGATGGACACGGGACGCTCCATCAACCCTCTCGATCTCGATCCCGCCGACATCGGTGACCTCGCCGGCAAGGTGCGTCCGGAACTGGACCAAGACCGCACCGGTCAGGATCATGCTCCCGGCCCGATGATCGGTGGGCGCGCACTGATCGGCCGTCTGCTGGCCGCAGTTCAGAGCACCGGCAAGGCAGAACTTCGCACCGAATCCGTCCTCACCTCCCTGATCGTGGAAGACGGCCGGGTTGTCGGCGCCGAGGTCGAATCCGGCGGCGAAACCCAGCGAATCAAGGCGAACCGCGGTGTCCTGATGGCAGCAGGCGGCATCGAAGGCAACGCCGAGATGCGTGAGCAGGCAGGCACCCCCGGCAAGGCGATCTGGAGTATGGGTCCCTTCGGCGCCAACACCGGCGACGCGATCTCCGCCGGAATTGCTGTCGGCGGCGCAACAGCCTTGCTCGATCAGGCGTGGTTCTGCCCCGGCGTCGAGCAGCCCGACGGCAGCGCCGCCTTCATGGTCGGCGTTCGCGGTGGGCTCGTCGTCGACAGCGCCGGTGAGCGCTACCTCAACGAGTCGCTTCCGTACGACCAGTTCGGACGAGCCATGGATGCTCACGACGACAACGGTTCTGCCGTGCCGTCGTTCATGATCTTCGACTCGCGCGAGGGTGGCGGACTGCCCGCCATCTGCATCCCGAACACGGCGCCCGCCAAGCACCTCGAAGCCGGAACGTGGGTCGGTGCCGACACTCTCGAAGAACTCGCTGCCAAGACCGGACTACCGGCCGACGCATTGCGCAGCACTGTCGAAAAGTTCAACGATGCCGCAAAACTGGGCGTCGACGAAGAGTTCCATCGCGGCGAAGACCCGTACGACGCGTTCTTCTGCCCACCCAACGGCGGTGCGAACGCGGCACTGACGGCCATCGAGAACGGACCGTTCTACGCGGCCCGCATCGTCCTCAGTGACCTCGGCACCAAGGGCGGATTGGTCACCGACGTCAACGGCCGAGTCCTGCGTGCTGACGGCAGCGCCATCGACGGCCTTTACGCCGCAGGCAACACGAGCGCGTCACTGAGCGGCCGCTTCTACCCCGGCCCCGGAGTTCCACTCGGCACGGCCATGGTCTTCTCGTACCGAGCAGCCCAGGACATGGCGAAGTAACCAGCACAACGAGGACGTGGGGCAGGCGATGTCAGAATCACCTGCCCCACGACCTCTTTCAGGCTGCCCTCTTTCAGGGCGTCGCCAGGTTGAAATTCGGATCGAACGTGTCCATGATGTCGGCGAAGCGAGTCAGCGCCGAAACATCACCGTCGGACGTGACTTTTCCGGTGTCGAGGATGGCAGAGGCCTTTCCTGGTTGGAGAAGGATGCCGGCAAGCAACGGCTTGGGACCGGTCAGGGTCAGTTGCGCGTCAGGGGCGCGGCCCGAACGCGCGTTGAGAACTGCCCGTCGAATCCACATGTTCCAATCCTGTTTCGTGTCAGCAAAACTGAAGTTGATCGAAATGTCGACGTCGTCCGCCTTCTCCGCGATGAGATGTACTCCCGCATAGTCGAAGAGCAGATCGATCGGCATCGACAAAATCGTGTCCGTGCTGTCGGTGTTGACTTGACCGGCACCTGTGACGCCGTTGCGCAATTCCATTGCGGTGGCGAGGAAGATCGACCGATACTGCGGGACTTCCTGCTGGTATCCGAGTTGCTCGTAGGCGTCGGCCTGCAGGTTCTTTGCTTCCTCGTCGTCAGGATCGGCGAAGACCAGGTGATGGAGAAGCTGCACCGCCCACCGATAGTCGCCCGCTTCAAAAGCACTGCGCCCCTCGGCAAGTATCCTCTCTCGCCCGATCAGGTCGACGTGCCGCTTGGCATGATCCTCGGGCAGCAACGGCAAGATCGTCGCCGGGTCACCGTCCCAGAATCCCAGCTCCTTGTGGAAGACCGCGCGGACGTTGTGGTGCAGTCCGCCGTGGTAGTAGCGGTTGTACCACTTCTGTCCGATGGCTTCCGGTAGCCGGACGACCTCCGCAGCTTCGAGCGGCGTGTAGCCCTGGTTCGCGAACCTTAGCGCCTGGTCGTGAATGAACTTGTACATATCCCGTTGTGATTCAAGGAATTCCACCACCGTGGCGTTCCCCCACACCGGCCACGTGTGCGGACCGTGGTGAACTTCGACCTCGTCGCCCCACCGCACCAAAGTCTCATCCAGGTATCTGGCGAAGTTGCGCGCATCTCGGGTGCGTGCGCCTCGGATCGTCTGGATGTTGTGCATCGAGTGATTGGCGTTCTCGGCACAGGTGAGCGCTTTGATGGCCGGGATCCAGATATGCATCTCCTCCGGCGCTTCGGTGTCGGGAGCGTAGAGGAACTCGAAGTCCCACCCGCCGAGATTGCGTACCTCACCGGTCTTGGTGATGCCGTCAGTGGGCGGAATGTAGGTCATGTGGATGTTCATCCCGTCGGCGCCTGATCCCAGACCGACGGTCACCAGACCACAATCACATTGGGGCAGAATCAAACCGAAGGTGTACCCCATTCGCCGCGACATCGCATTGCCGGTGATGACGTTCTCGCCGATCGCAAACTTGTTGAAAGACTCGATGGTTCCAGGCGCGACGATCGGAATCTTGCCGGACACCACGTCTGCTTCGTCGACGAGGCCCTTGACGCCGGCGTAGTGGTCGAAATGCGTGTGGGTATAGATGATCGCGACGATCGGCTTGTTGTTGCCGAGTTCACGGCGGAAGAGTTCCAGGCCTGCTTTGGCTAGATCAGCGCTGGTGGTGGTGTCGATGATGACCAGTCCGTCCGGCGCATCGACAATGGTCAGGTTAACCGCGAACCTGACTTGGTACAGCCCGTCGACAACCTTGTAGAGCCCGCAGCGCCTCACCAACTGCGACTGCCGCCACAGACTGGGGTTCACAGAGTCAGGCGCTTGCTTGTCATCGGTGATGTACTCGAGAGGTTGACCGTCGTGAATCAGATCGCCCTCGTCGTTGAAGACCTGATCGTTCTCCCACCCGGCGATGAACCCGCGGTCCGCGTCGCCGAAATCCTCCCGGTCAGACATGGGATAGTCGTCGACTGCCGCGCGATTGACCTCGACGGTGAACGGTGTTGCAGGCTTGGTCTCAGCACCCATGAGCACTCTCCTCCGGTCCTTGTGTCCTCGTCCACGCAAGAACGCGATGCCATCGGACGTGACCTCACGCGGAACCCTCTGCAACCAATCTGGTGGCCACGCGGAATTCGCGCATCACCCATCGCAGGTGAGACGGCGACTGAACAACGGACAGGACCAGAGCGTCACTCCGGGTCGAGACCGGGCAACCCGTCCACACTCTTCGCGTTCTTCTCGGCGCGATAGGCGATGAGCCGCTCCGGACCCCTCTTCTCCGCTACGCGGTCGAGCACGTCACGATCGGATTGGTAGTCCATCAGCGGTACTGCGTATCCGCACGAATCCGAAATGCGCGTCAGATCGACCACGACGATCGACCGCAGTCCCGGGTGCTCGGGGAACCTACCGACAAGCTCGTTGAACCGTTCCGACCCTGCGGGCAGAACTTGTCCGTGACCGTGCAGTCGAACGATCTTCGGTGGTCCGTCAAATGCCATGAACATCAGGGTTATTCGCGAGTTCTCGCGCACGTGCGCGATGGTTTCCACACCGCTGCCAGTGAGATCGAGGTACGCCACGCGGGTGGATGTCAGCACCACGAACGATCCGACTCCCCCTTTGGGTGAGCAATTGATCAACCCGTCAGGAGACAAAGGTGCGGTAGCAACGACGAACAGCGGTTGGGCCTGCAACCACATGGTGAGCTTTTCATCGATGCCTTCGTAGACGCGCCCCATGTCGAGAGTGTAGTTCGCGCCGACTGGACGTCACGGGGCAGACGCTGCGGCGGCTCGAATCTCCTCACACATCGCTGCGAAGGCGCGGTCGTCGGCGGGATCCGCCGGCACTGCCAGTGCAATGCCGTCGCAGAGACTCGCGTATTTCGAACTCAGCACCCCGGGGAGTTCGGCGTAGGTGCATTGCGTGACCAAGATGTCGAGAACATCGTCCGTGAGCACAGCTGGTAGTCGAGCCCAATCACCCGTTCGTGCCATCGCAGTCAGCTTCTCGCCGATCCCCGCCAAGCCGAGAACCTCGAGCGCGATTCGATATGCCGGTGTGGAGTAGAGAAAGGCAAGTTCACTGCGCACCGCTTCTCGTTGAGCAAGTATCGCGGCACGATCTTTGCCGGTGATCGTCTTCGGAACGGCAATCAGCCGCGGCTTCCTTCCGCCGGCCGTCAATGATGGAATGATCCTCTCCGCGAGCACCTTCGGATGGGAGCTGGTGGGGTGAGCAACAAAGCCGTCGGCGACGGCTCCTGCCAGTGAGCACATGCGGGAGTTCACTCCCCCGGTCCAGATCGCGGGAGCTGGAACGTCGAGCGGCCCCGGATTGAAGTAGGGCTGCAGTCGGTTGAAGGTGTAGTGCGAGCCGGCATAGTCGAGTTCGCCGCCCGTCTGGAACGCTTGAAATATCTCCCGTACAGCACTGACGTAATCGCGCAGTTGTGCAACAGGATTGGTCCACGGCATCGAGTACCGCCCGACGATGTTCCCGCGCACCTGCGTTGCGAGCCCCAGTTGAAATCGCCCACCCGAGAAACCTGCAAGATCCCAGGCAGCCAAAGCCGTCACCATGGGACTGCGCGCAAACGCGACAACCATCGACGTCCGGACAGTGAGAGTACTGCTGTGCTCGACGGCCAGTGCCGCCACGGCAAAGGGGTCGCGAATGGTCTCGGAGATGTGCACCGTGTCGAAACCGAGGTTCTCGATGCGTTCGACGTGCTGAGCCACCTGCCGCAGCGGAGTGTCGGCAGGTAGCGAGGTCACCAATTCCATGTCAGCCCAAAGGCTCCAGACGAATCGACAGCAGCTTTCCTTCTGTTGCCACCTTGCGAGCGTGTTCGTTGAAGTCCGGGGCGGCACAGACGAACAGCGTACGACCGTCGGAACCGCCGAGCCCGCAAGCGAAGACGCCGCTGTCGAAGGCAATTTCATCGATTATCTTGCCAGACGGGTCGACGTGGAGAATTCGACTTCCGAGTGCGTCGGCCACCCACATCGAATCGTCTCCGTCGATGCAACATCCGTCGGGCGCAACGACGATCTCAGCGAGGGTGGTCTCCATCTCGGGTCCACCAGGTACCGGCCCGAACGACGCCCAATCACGGCGTTCGCCCAGAGAGCCGTCGGGCTGGACGGCAAACGCACTGATTCGATTTCCCAGCGTTTCGTCCACGAGCAGATCTCCGGTCGACGCCAGAGCCATCCCGTTGGGGAAGTGGAGATCTCGCGCCACGACGTGCACCGATCCGTCCGGGTCGACGCGGAGGAGATCTGCCGTCTCGACGGGGGCCAGGTTCATCAGGTCGAACCCGAAGTTGCCCACGTACGCTCGTCCCTGCGCGTCGACCAGCATGTCGTTGACGTTGGCACTCACGTACCCGGACAAGTCTGCGTGCACCACCAAATCGCCATCGGATTCTCGCCGCAGAATCTTCTGGTCCCGCATGGAGACGACCAGTAATCTGCCGTCCGGAAGCCACCCCAACCCGGACGGCTGCCCTGGAATCTCCGCCTCGACGCGTACGTCGGTCCCGTCCTCACGGGCTGAAATCACCTGGTAGGTATAGAAGTCCGACACCCAAATTCGGTCCTCGTGCCAGCGCGGGCATTCGAAGTAGGTATATCCCTCGAGAACTACCGCAACCTCTGGTGCCATCAGGCTCTCCCACGTCGGTGATTGAATGGTGTGTTCACTCCATTCAATCACCGGTGCCCCGGTGGCGGTGTCCGATTCCCGACTACTCGCCGCGGTATACCTTGTCCAGCACGTCGAACGCGGATTCCCACCCGTCGTAGACGTTGCCGTCGCCCTTGAAACCCGGGATCCCGACCAGATGAAATGTCATCTCGGTCTTGTCTCCCCGATCTGCGAGCGTGACCGTGATTCGAGGGGCGGTGTCCACCGAATCTCCCGGATCCCCCCAGGTGAAGACTAGCTTCTTCGGCTCATCGACCTCGAGATAGGTTCCACCGGTGGGAAACTCGGCACCATTCTCGTCGTTGATCATCAGGTAGCGGTACGTTCCGCCAACTCTGGGGTCGATCGTGACGTGCTCCCGAGGGCTGCTGACACCCTCGGGGTGCCACCACCGCGCCGCCTCGTCGGGATCGGTCCACGCTTGCCAGACAAGGTCACGCGGCGCATCGAAGATCCGGGTGATGGTGAATTCTGCGGTGGCATCGGCATTCTGGTCACTCATTGTCCTTCTCCTTCTTCGGTCGACGTTGCTTCAGCTCACGTAGACGCTCGTCGAGGAGGTCGAAGCGTTCGTTCCAACCGCGCCGGTGTTCGTCGACCCATGCGCTGGCGTCGTCGAGACCCTCCGCGCGAAGGGTGCAGGTGCGCCATTGCGCGGTGGCGGTTCGTTCGATGAGACCGGCTCGCTCGAGCACCTTCAGATGCTGCGAGATGGCGGGCCGACTCATCTCGAACGGCTCGGCCAGCTCACCGACGGTCATCGAACCATCCGTCAGGCGAGAGAGCATTTCACGCCTCGTCGGGTCGGCCAGTGCGCTGAACACTGCATCGAGTCGACCACTTCGCTCGTCCATGTAAGAAACTCCTTAATTAAGGAATAACTTAAACATAGAACTCACGATCCTAAGCGTCAACCCCTTCAACTCCAGGTGTATCGAAGCCTCTCGACGGTTGTCGCCTCGTCCATCTGGGAGAACGTCTCCTGCTCAGCTCCCTTCACGGACACCATCGCTTCGATGATCGACTCCCCGAAGATTTCCCTCGCCACCGAGGAGGAGTTGAACTTCTGCACGATCTCGCCGAGATCGGTGGGGACTCGGGTCACCCCGCGCTCATCACGTTCCGCCTCTGTGAGAGTCGACGGGTTCACCACGATTTCAGGCGGCAATGGCGCGGCATTGTCGATACCGATCTGCGAAAGACCGAGTACCGCAGCGGTGGCCAGATACGGATTGGCCGATGGATCGATGATCTTGACTTCGGCGTTGGCGCCGTGTGGATTCGACGGTGACTCCGCGCAGAACCTCAGTGCCGCTTCCCGGTTCTCGAGCCCCCAACAGACGTAGGCCCCCGACCAATTGTCCGGACGCAGCCTGAGGCCGGAGAGCGGCGAGGAAGCAAAGACGGCCGTGAATTCCGTGAGGTGAGAAAGGATTCCACCCAAAGCTGATGATCCTTCGTCGGTCATCCCGTAGTCCTGACCACCACAGGAGAAGACGGGCCGCCCACCTGAGATCAACGAAAAGTGCTGGTGTGCACCGTTCCCGGCACCTCCGATCGTAGGTATCGGTGAAAACGATGCCGCCAATCCATGGGCTCTGGCAGTGCGGCTGATCAAGATCCGGGCCAGCACCACAAGATCGGCCGCTTGAACAGGAGCGCTCGGAGCGATGGAGATCTCGAATTGATCCGGTCCGTACTCCGCATGAACCTGCTCGATATGAAGTTGTGCGCGTTCGGCATTGCGCAGAAGGTCCTTGAGGAAGTCCTCGCGGCGAAGGACTGCACCTAACCCGTACGCCGACCACGCTCCGTCGCGCGAATCACCGAAAAGAGTGAACTCGATCTCGTGACCCACCCGAGCTTCCAGTCCGTCGGCAGCAAGCCGCGCCACGACGGCAGTGAGTGCGGACCGGGTGCACACGGCAGCCGTCGAACCGTCTTGCTCGTACAAAGTGGCCGGCGCCCACGACACACCCTCGCCGAGATCACGGAGGTCGGAACGGTCGATACGCAACCGGAGATCACCCACGACGGAAAAGGAATCGGTGAAGGCAATCCGATCGTCGCTGCAGAAAACATTCCAACTCGGCGAGACCCCCGCACCGACTTCCTCGAAGACACCGCTTCGGCCTGCCGGCATCACTTTCGCCCGCGCGACACCCGCCATGTCCACGATCGAGCCGATAGTCAGCGCCGGAACTTCCCTCATCCAGAGGCAAATACCCCACTCGGCGGCGCGCCAACCGGTCAGATCAGGTTGTCCTCCACCGGCAGTCCGAACGCCGCCCGGCCGTACAGCGCCAACGCGCGCTCGGGTTCGTTGGCAACGTGAACGCTGCCCGCATGAACGTCTCGCCACGCACGCTCGATCGGGTTTCCGCGAGAGAGGGAGTTCCCGCCTGCCGTCTTGAACAGCATGTCGATCGCCTCCACCGAACGTTCCGTCGCGCGAACCTGATCACGACGCGCGCGCAGCCTCATCGAGAGCGGAAGCTCCTTGCCGGCGACAGCAAGTTCGTACATCTCCCGGATATTGCGATCCATCTGCAGAATCGCGGCATCGATCTCCGACGACGCACGCGCGACGGCAACCTGAGCGAACTGGTCCTCACTGAACCTCCCACCACCCAAGCTCAGACGGACCCGCTCACGCATCACGTCCAGGTACCCCTCGTAACAACCGGCGACGATGCCCACACACGGAGCCGCGACCGTCGAGGTGAAGATACTCCCGAACGGAAGCTTGTACAGCGGACCAGGATTGACTGCTTGGCCTGGGCCGCGAAGTTGTGCGGTCTCGTAGTTGCGCTTCAATCGGTGCTCGGGCACAAAGGCCTTGTCGACCACGATCTCGTTGCTCGCGGTGCCGCGCATCCCCACGACATCCCAGACATCTCGGATCTCGTAATCCGTACGCGGCACCAACACCGTCATGAAATCGACCGGCCGGCCGTCCATCCCGACCACCATCGCGCCCAGCAATGCCCAACTCGCGTGATCACAGCCGGAAGAGAAGCCCCACTGGCCCGACAGTTCGTAACCACCGTCCACCGCCGTCAGTCGACCGACCGGAGCGTACGCGGACGAGATGAGCGTCGTCTGATCCTCTCCCCACACGTCGGCCTGTGCCTGGTCGTCGAAAAGCGCCAGATGCCACGGGTGCACTCCCACCACCGACGCGACCCAACCGGTCGAACCACAGGCAGCGGAGATTGCCCTGACCACTTCGTAGAAGTGGACCGGGTCGCTCTCGGCGCCCCCATATCTCTTGGGCGCCAGCATGGAGAAGACGCCGGCTTCGGAAAGCTCCCGGATGGTCCGTTCGGAGATCTTGCGCGAATCGTCGACCTTCTGAGCGCGGGCCGCGATCTTCGGAAGCAGATCACGGACTGAGCTCAGAACCTTGTTGACCATGGAAGACACTCCTCGCACCGAACCGTGAGGGAGCGGATCGGCAGATAGACATAACGGCTGCCCCGTCACGATATGTCGGTCACGCGTTCCGATGATCGGAAGTCCCGGAGGTCGGGATCAGCCGCCGGATCCTCTCGCTCGCCGCTGGTCCCGGCCAGTGAGACGAGGCCCCAGCGGTAATTCACGCTCCCCTAGCGTCGGGCGTCGACACTGACCCTGGAAAGGACGGGACTCATCGTGACGATCAATCAGTCCGACAACGACGAAGTTCGCGAGATCCAAGCTGGAACCGCGCCTACTCGCTTTGCACGTGGATGGCACTGCATTGGGCTCACGGAGTCCTTCAAGGACGGCCAGCCGCACTCCATCGAGGCGTTCGGCACCAAGCTCGTCGTCTTCGCCGACAGTGAAGGCAACGTCAAGATCCTCGACGCGTACTGCCGTCACATGGGTGGCGACCTGAGCCAGGGCACCATCAAGGGCGACGCCATTGCCTGTCCGTTCCACGATTGGCGCTGGGGCGGCAACGGCAAGTGCCAGAAGATTCCCTATGCACGCCGCGTTCCCCCGCTGGCCAAGACGCGCGCATGGCAGACCCTCGACCAGGACGGCATGCTCTTCGTCTGGCACGACCCCGAGGGCAACCCGCCGACCGACGACGTAGCCATCCCCCGTATCGAAGGCGCGCTCAGCGACGAGTGGAGCGACTGGGTCTGGTACACCACGACCGTCGACACCAACTGTCGTGAAATCGTCGACAACATCGTCGACATGGCGCACTTCTTCTACGTGCACTACTCCTTCCCGACGTACTTCAAGAACGTCTTCGAAGGCCACGCCGCAACGCAGTACATGCGCGGCGTCGCTCGCTCCGATATGCGTCCCCACGCGGCAGGCACCCCGAAGATGGTGGGAAGCAACTCGGTTGCGACGTACTTCGGCCCTTCCTTCATGGTCGACGACCTGACCTACGAGTACGAGGACTACAACGTCGACTCTGTGCTCATCAACTGCCACTACCCGGTCAGCGCTGACAAGTTCGTGCTCCAGTACGGCATCATCGTCAAGAAGTCGGATCGTTTCCAGGGTGAAGCCGCCGACGCGATGGCCGCGAACTTCGGCACGTTCATCGCCAAGGGCTTCGAGCAGGACGTCGAGATCTGGAAGAACAAGACTCGCATCGAGAATCCGCTCCTGTGCGAAGAGGATGGCCCGGTCTACCAGCTCCGTCGCTGGTACGAACAGTTCTACGTCGACGTCGCGGACATTGCTCCCGAGATGACCGAGCGCTTCGAATTCGAACTCGACACCGCGCGACCCGTCGCCGCCTGGCAGAAGGAAGTCGAAGACAACCTCGCTGCGAAGAAGGCAGACGAAGATGCAGCCTCTTCAGTGCGCTGAGTGCAAGGCGCAGGTCCTGGTCCAGAAGAACAGTTGGGAACACACCACAGTTCAGTGGAGTGACCAGGCCCGCGCCCAGTGCCTCGAAATCGCCGACGACCGTGAATTCGGGCAGCGAGAGGGACGACCCGGTGCTCCTCGCAAGGAGTGCGGCGCCTTGATCGCGTCCATCGTGAACGCTGCAACGGCCGGCAAGCTTGAGATTCTCAACGACGAGCCGGTGCCTCAGCCGATCGTCGACGACAGCGAACCAGTACCCGCTCCGTTTCACTAGCCGAGCCAACATCTTTCGAAGAAGGTAGTAATGATCGATCCCCAGTACTACGGCCCGTGGGCAGTCATCGCCGGCGGTTCCGAAGGTGTCGGCGCAGGGTTCGCCGACGAGCTCAGCAAGATCGGCATCAACCTCGTTCTCATCGCCCGCAAGCCGGGGCCGCTCGAGGAGACTGCGGCCAAGGCACGCGCCAACGGCGTCGAAGTACGCACTCTCGCACTGGATCTATTGGTTCCCGACGCGCTCGACCAGATCAAGGCTGTCACCGACGACGTCGAGGTCGGCCTGCTCATCTTCAACGCCGGCGCCAACAGCTACGGCCACGAGTTCGTGACCGGTGATCTGAAGGGATTTGCCGGAGTCATCGAGCTGAACATCAACAAGCAGCTCGAACTCTCGCACCACTTCGGCGGTTTGATGAAGGATCGCGGACGAGGCGGCATCATGCTGCTCGGTTCGCTGGCCGGATTCATGGGCTCCGAGCACCAGAGCATCTACGCGGCCTCGAAAGCTTTCGGTCGCATCTTCGCCGAAAGCCTGTGGCTCGAACTTCAGCCGTACGGCGTTCACGTCGTCGAGTTCATTCTCGGTGTCACTCGCACGCCGGCCATGATTCGCGCGGGATTGAACTTCGACATCCCGGGCATGAACGTCGCAGAGCCCGAGGATGTTGCACGCGAAGGTCTCGAACACCTTGCCGACGGCCCGATCTGGGTTGCTGCAGGAAACTACGAAGGCGCCAAGAAGCGCAGCGGCTTCCCCCGAGACAAGATGGTCAAGGGCGCTGCCGAAGCGATGCGCAAGCTGCTCAACCGCTGACTTCTGCTGTGCGCCTTTATTAACCCCCCGACGTTAAGAAAGGCGCACAGCATGGGCGTCGACATCACCACTCTTCTTGCCGAACGCGAGATCACCCGCTCCATTTTCGAGTTCGCCCGAGCCATGGACGCGCGGGACTGGGATGAACTCCACCGGATCATGACTCCGGACGCTACGGCAGAACTGGGAACCGGAACTCTTCGTGGACCTGCCGAGGTAGTGGCTTCCATCCGCTCGTTCCTCGACGAGTGCGGTCCCACCCAACATCTGATCGGCAACGTGCTGGTCGAGGTGGTCGGTGATATTGCCACCAGCCGCTCCTATGTCAGCGACATGCATGTGGGCACCGGGAGCAAAGCTCACCTGAACTTCTTCACCCTCGGCGACTACCACGATTCTTGGACCCGAATCGACGGAAGGTGGCGAATGACGCACCGCACCAAGCATTCACATGCCAGTCAGGGATCCATCGAGGTTCTGGGCGCCGGCCCCAGCGGTTGGCGGAGCTGACTCAGCTCAACATCGACGAACGGCCGGTCGCGAGTGGACTCTTGCTGGTGAGTCCACCGTCGACCACCAAGGTCTGCCCCGTCATGTAGCGAGATTCGTCCGAGGCCAGGTAGAGCATGGCGTGTGCGATGTCTTCGGGCTCACCGAGGTAGGGCAGCGCGTTTGCCTGCTTCATGCCGTCGATGACATCAGCAGGGATGTTGTCCACGAGTGCGGGTGTCATGATCGCGCCCGGCGCTACGGCGTTGCACCGAACACCGTTTGCTCCGTACTGGACTGCGATGTACTGCGTCAGACGAATAACTGCCGCTTTGGCGGATCCGTAGGCAGACTGCAGGGAATCCCCGATCAATCCACCTACCGAGGCCGTGTTGACGATCGATCCTCCACCGGCACTGTTCATGTGCGGAATGGCAAGTCGTGAAGCGACGACAGTGCTGCGGACGTTGAGCGACATCACGCGATCCCACTCGTCCAGGTCCATCCGGAGCAGGTCGAGATCCTTGCGCGGATTACTACCGCCCACGTGATTGCACAAGACGTTGATGCCACCGAATTCGGCGACCGCCCTTTCGATCATCGCTGCCAGGGACTCCTCGTTCATGACATCGACGCCGAAACCCAGCGCAGTGCCGCCGGTCTCGCGGATCGCCGCCGCTGCTTCCTCCGCTCGAGCTGGATCGAGGTCGGCGACCAGCACCTTGGCGCCTTCTGCCGCCATGAGTTGTGCTGCTGCACGCCCGATTCCGCTGGCGGCGCCGGTGATCACTACATTTTTGCCATCGAGCCTGTTCATATTCATTCCCTTCGCGGGGAATCGCCGTACCCGGATCTCATGTGCCCGAAATTGACAGCTCGGCGATTACCCGATCACTACCAGTGAACGCAGGATCGACAGCCGCGTCCAACTTTCTTGAATGAACTCACAAGTACGTGACCACGGCCCGCGCACCTGCTACACCGCCGAAATCGAGTGGCGACGGAAGACTCCATTGTGCTGAAGTGGCACTATGCAGAATTCTGTTCGACCGCTGTCCATCGACGACCTCGACCGTGCCGCCGAGGTTCTCGGCGAGGCTTTTGCCGACTATCCCTGGACGAACTGGTGCGTCGCCGAAGACTCTCACATGGAACGGGTCGCCGCTCTACAACGAATCTACCTCGAACACCTGGCACTACCGTTCGGACGTTCATACATCGATGATTCAGGCAACGGCGTCATCGCAGTCCTGCCGCCCGACGCCCCGGAGCCTGATGAAGCGACTGTCGAGAAGATCGTGGAACTGCACGGAGATCGGTTCGAGCGCGTTCTCCAGGCTGACGAACAACTGTCTGCGCTTCCCGCCCTCGAGCACGCGTGGTCGTTGGCAACGATCGGTACGACACCGCATTCGCAGGGCAGTGGATTGGGCTCTGCACTACTGAAACATGCTTTGGCGGAACTGGATCGAACCGAACAGGCTTGCTGGCTCGACACGTCGACCGAACGAAATCTCCCGCTGTACCAACGGTTCGGTTTCACGATCGTCGGCCAGACCTCGCTCCCCAACGGACCGGACGTATGGCGGATGCATCGACTTCAGGGCTGATTGTTCGACTTCAGCACTCGCCGAATCATTTTCGACAACGACGCGTATTGGGTGATCGTGTTGACGGCGATCCACCTCGAGACCGGCCACGTCCGGGTCCACGAGAAAACCCCGACCGACAGCAGTTGATCGTCTTCGAGAGTTCCCACGTATCGACGCAGCGCTGCGACAGCCGCGCGCAAACGATCCCGAAGCTCTCGAACCGACGTACCTGCACTCGCCTCGACCACCGACTGGTTCAGCGCGGGTGTTTGCGTCCACTTGTAACCCGCAGCCGGCGTCTGCGGTGTCTCGTCTCGCAGTCCGGCACCTATCCACTCTACGACGGCCTCTGCCCACCAGACACGCACAGCGAGTACGTCGTGCACCGTCCACGCATCGACGGCAACGGCGTCGAACGCATCGGCCTCGGCGACGCCGTCGAGTAACGCGTCGAGTTTCGAATACGCCGAGTCCAGCGCACTCGCCAGTTCCTCACGTGACAAGGTCTGCGCCACAATGCCTCCGAACGATCAGTAGAGAAAGAAGAAGCGGGACCATCTCGACTCGATGGCCCCGCATTCAACATTAACGTCCTACGAGTTTCAGTTCAGCTCGCCCAGGAACCTTTCGAGGTTCTCGGCGATCTCCTTCGACTTGGTGTGGTGTAGGTAGTGGTCTCCGTCCAGCAAGACCAGTTCACCATGATCGACCGACGCTGCCTGTCCTTCGTGCAGCTCTGTCCAGCCCTGGACCTTGGAATTCTGTACAGCAAACAACAGAATCGGGAGATCGGCAGGGAACGTCTTGCCGATCGCCGCGGCGAAGTTGCTGGAAAGGTGATCCATTTCGTTGAGATACGTGTCGCTGAAGTTGTTCTTCGCGACCAGTCGGCTCATCTCTGCCTTCTCGGCTTCATCGAGGTAGGCATCGGTTTCCTCACTGCCACCGAGTTTCGCCAGAACGTCGGAGAAGCCCAATTTCTTTGCAACGCGGAAGACTTCGATCGGGAACTTGGTGTCCATGTTCGGCTGCCCCGGGACGCTGCTGTCGATGCCCACGAAAGCGGTGACCTCGTCGCCGTACTTCGCGGTGTAGTCCAAGGCATAAACACCTGTGATGGAGTGACCCATGAGGATGTATTCGTCAATCCCCAAGGCCTGCACAGCCTCGTGTATCTCTTCGACGATGTTCTCAGCCGTGCGGTCCTTGTCGGTTGCGTCGCTGTATCCGTAGCCGAAGGGCTCGATCGTGACAACGCGGTAGTCAGGTGCAAGCTCGTCGATGAGTGATTTGAAGTCGAGGATCGGTGCGGACGTTCCGAACCCGGGCAGCAGCACGATGGTCCGATCACCGCTGCCGCGAATCGAGTAGCTCATGTTCTTGCCGTCGACGGACACGAACTGGTTGCCCGTTTCCGCGGTCGGAACGTTCGCCTTGCTGGAGCCGACGTTGATTACGAGCGCTATCGCTACCAGCACAACCAGAACTACGGACACCGAAGCAACCACCTTCAGTGCAACGGTACGAATCTTCTTCATTCTCATCCTCATCTTCTCGGGCGTCGATACGGCTAGGAAAGGCTCGATATCGAGGCCGCACTGGTCTCGTCGAGCACACGCAACACGTTGTTGCCCATCAGCTTTGCCAAGTCCTCCGCGGACCAACCGCGTTCCGCCAGACGGTCTATCAACACCGCGAAACCGGATACGTCCTGCATACCGTCCGGAAAGTCGTCGAACCCATCGTAGTCACTTCCCAAACCGATGTGGTCGATGCCCGCGACGTCTCGGGCATGCTCGACGTGATCGGCCAGATGGTCCACCGTCATCGCCGGCCGTGGGCCGACCCGCCCGCCTTTGAACCACTCGTTGTACTCGGAAGAAAGGAACATGGGCACAAAGGCGATCATGATGACCCCGCCGTTGTCCGCGAGCAGCCTCATGACCTCGTCGGGAACATTGCGGGGGTGACCGCATAGCTGAGTGCAGGACGAATGGCTGAAGATCACCGGCGCCGACGACGTCTCGATGGCATCTCTCATCGTTTCCACCGAGACGTGCGACAGGTCGACGAGCACGCCGAGCCGGTTCATTTCGCGCACGATCTCGCGACCGAAGTCGGTCAGCCCGCCGTGTACGCGCGTGTCCGTCGCGGAGTCCGCCCACCCGGTGTTGTCGTTGTGCGTCAGAGTCATGTACCGAAGACCAAGGCGCGCCATCATTCTCAGGACGCCGAGCGAACTGCCGATGCTGTGACCGCCCTCCGCACCCAACAATGACGCGACCTTGCCCTCGCTCCAGATGCGACGCACGTCGTCACCGGTGCGCGCGAATTCGAAAGTATCCGGGTACCGCTCGATCATCCGGTACACGTAGTCGATCTGCTCGAGTGTGTACTGAACAGCCTCGGCCTCCGTCCTGTCACACGGGGTGTAAACCGACCAGAACTGCGCACCGACGCCACCGCGACCGAGTTTGTCGATGTCGGTTTGGAATATGGAATCCTTCTCCAGATTTTCCACCGAGTATGCGGCAGTTTCGCGAGCCGTCCATGCCAGATCGTTGTGACCGTCGATGACCGGCGCAAGGCCGTAAGCATCCAGTGCCGCTGGGTGATTCACGTCCGGAAAGGGAGCGAGAGGTTTCAACATGAGTTTTCCTCGAGAAAGTAGTGCGGGCAGGTCGAGGGCCCTCATCGCCCTCGACCTGCCCGAGATTTCATTCAGCGGAGAGAATCATCTCGCCGCGGCTAGCCGGAAATCTTCTTGAAAAGCCGTGTCATGTACAGATATTCCTCGCCATCGATCGTGAGGTGAGCCATCTCGCCAGAAGCGCTCTCGTTACTGATCGAGAACCGGGAAGCAGACAGAGGCACGACCTTGGTGGGCGGGGCCGGCGGCTCGCCGTCGATCTCGACCTTGGCGAAGTTCTGAACCTGGAATCCGCCGTCGTCGCCACGCGTGAGTTCGATTCGAACGGTTGTCGATTCATAGGTCCCGAGAATGTGAGACAGATCGATGTCTGCTGCATCCGGTTCGGACTTCGGCTCCGGCAGAACGAGATCGAGTTCCTTAGCGATCTCCTTCTCGATGTCGTGAGCCAGGGCGCCGCCACCACGCGAGTTGGTGACAACTGCCATGGCCAGGCCGAGCTCGGGGAAGGTGTGAAAACGAGTGATCTGGCCGATCGTCGCACCACCGTGCTGCGCGGACGTCACACCGCCCCAGTCGGACAGGATCCAGCCGAGCCCCCAGGCCTGATCGACGCTCGAAACCGCGGTCAGGTCGAACTGTGGGGTGCGCATCAGACGCGCGGATTCTTCGGACAGGATGCGTTCACCCGTCAACGCGAGGCCGTCACGCATGTGTGCAGCACCGAAGGTCAGAAGCGAGCTGACGGATCCGGTGATGATCCCGGCCGGACCGATACCGCGCGGAAGCAGCCACTGCTTGGTCGGAACCACCTTGTCCGGCGACGTCCGATCCGGGTTCGCCACATGACCGACGGCGGTGCGGAACAGCGGGGCATCCTTGGCCTTGGTGATGATGTGCGTCAATCCGAGTGGCTTCCAGAGGTATTCGACCAACGCCTCGTCCCACGTCATCTCACGAAGAACCTCGACGATACGGCCGGCAACGGCGAAACCTGCATTGCTGTAACTCAGATGCCCGCCGGGCTCGGTGACGCTGATCGCGGTCGCGAGTTCGTCGACGTACTTCTCGACGCAGTCGTCGCCGTCGCCGGTGTCGTTGAACAGGTCTCCGTCGATACCGCTTGTGTGCGTGAGCAACTGGCGGATCGTGATTTCCTTCGTGTTGGAAGGATCCGCGATCGTGAACTCCGGAAGCACCTCCACCACCAGGGTGTCCAGCGTCAGCTTGCCCTCGTCGACGAGCTGCATGATCAGAGTCGTCGTCCAGATCTTGCTCGCGGATCCGTACTGGAACAGGGTGTCGGCGTCGACGTCGACACGCGTGTTCAGGCTCGTCACTCCGGTGGTGATGACACGGATATCCGCTGCACCGTCTTCGCCCAGCGCGATCACACCGACCTGCGCGCCAGGTACCGAATGCTTGGCTGCCAGTTCGTCGAGGCGTTCCTGCCACTTCGGGGCGACAAGTAGGTCCTTGGGCAAGTCGGTCACAGGTCGAACTCCTTCGATCATGGAAGCCAGTGGCGTAGACAGCGTTGCTGCGATCCGCTCAGGTCTCACTCGTCGGGAAGTGAGGTTGCGGAAGCAATAACCGTCCACCCATGATCTCAGTGTGCTCGCAGTCACGTCCTGGTCGATTGCACCGAACTCGACCCCGAAAATGGTGCGATCGGACGAGCCTGCGTTCAGGACTCGCCACTCGAAACGATCAGCGCTCGAAGGTTCCTTCCAAGCGATTGCGTGAACCGGGGTGGATCAAGCGCGCCGCACTGACCAACCCGTTGGCCGACCAGGTGCGGCGGCGAATCAGCAGACACGGTTCCCCTCGATCGATGCGGAGCAGCTCGCATTCGTCCGGGCTACCTAACACTGCTTCCACGACATGCTCGCCGCGAACCAGAGGCGCAACGTCACTCAAGTAGTTGTTGGGGGTGATCGCGGTGAAGTCCTGGCGCAGATAGTCGGGCGCCTCGTTCGGATTCACGAACCGGTCTTCCACCTGAATCGGGGTTTCGTCCTCGAAGTGCACCATCAGCGAATGGAACACCCGTTTGCCCACCGATTCACGAAGGAACGTCTGCCCGTGGTCGGTTTCTTCCTCACGAACGAAGACGACCTCGGTTCGATGACGGTGGCCGCGGCGCTGAATCTCGTCGGCGATGTTCTTTACTTCGAACAGCGGGGACGCGGTCTTCGTGGCGGCGACAAAAGTACCGACCCCCATCATCCGCACGATCAGACCGTCGCTGGTGAGTTCACGAAGCGCTCGGTTGATCGTCATACGTGACAACCCAAGTGCACTGACCAGTTGATTTTCCGAAGGCAGCTGATCGCCTTCGGTCCACCGACCCGAATTGATCTGCGAGACCACGAGGTTCTTCACCCGTTCGTAGGCAGGGGCGGACTCGCCGCCTGCCTCGTTGAACAGCACGGCGAGTTCTGCGTCCACTTCAGCAATCGCCATCGCCACCACCCGTTCGTCGAAAACCACCGAGTCGGTTCTCCCGTTCGGCCTTCGAAGTCTATCCGGCTCGCGCACCTTTCCGATCAATCCGCGGGCGTCCGCGCCGGGCCTAGCCCACCATGCGCCGCAATTGGCTCGTCGCAACCGAAAGCGCAGCAAGATCGTGTTGCCCCGATGCCTCGATCTCGGCGAGCGCGAGAGTCGACCTCTCGATTCTCGACGCATTCCTTTCTTCCCACCTGGAGAGTTTTTCCGCTGTCGAGTCACCCGCTTCCGCGTCGGCCAAGACGTCGAGGGTCAAGGCCCGCACCGTCGAGTACAACTCGTCCCGCAGCGACAACCTCGCCAATGCGTTCCATTTTCCGTCCTTGCTCAATGCCGACACTCGATTGAGCATCGGGACGAGCCCAACATGCTCACCGAGCCGGAAGTAGAGTTCACCGGTCTCCGAGATTGCGCGATCGGCGAGGTCAGCGATCTCCACCACATCGAGCAGTCCGAACTGATCGAGCAATATCTCCACTCGCCTGACCAGGTTCTCCGGCGCGCCCTTGTCCGTGATGAGGACCGTTCGCGCAGCCAGGTTCCGCTGATCTGCGCCTACCAGCCAGTCATCGAGCTCGGTCGACGCCTCCGCGATGCGATCACCGAATCTGCTGATCTCGGCCCCGACGGCCAGCGGTTGCGGCCGACGCGTCAGCATCCACCGTGACGCCCGGTCGAGCAGTCGCCTGGTGAGCAGGATCAACTCGTCGGATACGGCGGTCGAGATCGAGGCTTTGCTGATGTCGTGCCACAACTTCCACAGTCCGAACACCTCGGAAACCACGGTGAAGGCACGTACCGCGTCTTCCGGATCAGCGCCGACCTCTTCACCGAGCCGATACGCATAGGTGATGCCGCCCCGATCGATGACGTTGTTCGTCAGCACGGTCGCGACGATCTCGCGCCGCAGTGGGTGCCGGTCGAGGGCGTCGCCCCCTGCATCTCGAACGCCCTCCGGAAAGTAGTTCACCAGCGCCTTGCGGTAGATCTGGTTGTCGATCGAGCTTCCAGCCAACAGCGTGGATTTCAGATCGAGTTTGACGTGGGCCATCAGTGTGGCGAGTTCCGGCGACGTCAGCCCCGTTCCCGTCTTCTCGGCCGCGGCGAACTGCTTCTTGGTCGGAAACCCTTCGATGACGCGGTCGACGATTCCGCGAGATTCGAGGTTCGAAATCACTCTGCCGTGCACGCCGATCATTGCCCCCGCATCCGCACGCGTGGTGCCCATCAGTTCGTTCTGTGAACGGTTGTCTGCAAGAACGAGTTCGGCGACCTGATCGGTCAACGATTCGAGCAGTGCGTCGCGATGTGAGTCCGCGACGACGCCTGAGCTGATCAGGGAGTCGAGAAGGATCTTGATGTTCACCTCGTGATCGGAGCAATCGACTCCCGCGGAATTGTCGAGGGCGTCTGTATTGATCCGTCCGCCGATACGCGCGTATTCGATTCGTCCTGCTTGGGTGAGGCCGAGGTTGCCTCCTTCACCGATCACACGTGCACGCACTTCGTTGCCGCTCACCCGAACCGCGTCATTACTCTTGTCGCCGACTTCGAGGTCGGACTCACCGGAGGCCTTGACGTACGTTCCGATGCCGCCGTTCCACAAGAGATCTGCCGGGGACCGCAGAATCGCCCGAACCAGTTGCGGTGGAGTCAGTTCGGTGACGTCGGCGTCGAGACCCAGTGCCTGTCGCATCTCGTCACTGATCGGAACGCGCTTCGCCGAGCGTTCCCACACTCCGCCACCCGCACTGATCAAGGTCGGGTCGTAGTCGGCCCACGACGATCGTGGGAGCGAGAAGAGACGTGATCGCTCGTCGTACGAGCGCTCAGGTGACGGGTTCGGGTCGACGAACACGTGCCGATGATCGAACGCCGCGATGAGACGAATGTGCTTGCTGCACAACATACCGTTGCCGAAGACGTCACCACTCATGTCTCCGATCCCCACCGCGGTGAAGTCGTCGTGCTGGGTATCGACGCCCAATTCCCGGAAGTGCCGCTTGACACTCTCCCAGGCACCCTTCGCCGTGATACCCATGGCTTTGTGGTCGTAGCCGACCGATCCGCCGGATGCGAAGGCGTCGCCGAGCCAGAATCCGTACTGCGCGGCAACGTCGTTCGCGATGTCGGAGAACTTTGCAGTGCCCTTGTCCGCGGCGACAACAAGATAAGTGTCGTCCCCGTCGTGGCGAACGACCCTTCGCGCCGCGACAACGGCGCCGCTCTGTTTGTCGACGTTGTCGGTCAGATCGAGTAGTCCGCGAATGAAGGATCGGTAGCACTCGATCCCGGCCGCCAACGTGGCTTCTCGGTCCGCGTCTACACCCTGTCCTGGAACCGGCGGGCGTTTGACGACAAATCCGCCCTTCGCACCGACAGGCACGATGACCGCGTTCTTGACTGCCTGCGCCTTCACCAATCCCAGGACCTCGGTGCGGAAGTCCTCTTTCCGATCCGACCAGCGCAAGCCGCCGCGGGCAACCGTACCGAAGCGAAGGTGCACACCTGCTACATCGGGTGAGTACACGAATATCTCGAACTTCGGTCGAGGGAAGGGCAGTACGGACAGCTTCTCCGAATCGAACTTCAACGAGAGTGCGCCGAGCGATTCGGTGCCATAAACGAAGTAGTTGGTACGCAACGTGTTACGGACCAGCTCGGACAACGCGCGCAGGATCCGATCGGCGTCGAGTCCTTGCACTTGTGCCACGGCTGTTTCCACCTCCGCTGCTGCACGCGCACCTCGATCTCCGTCTACGACGTCGGGATCGAAACGACTCTCGAACAATTCGCACAGACCGGCGGCGATCTCGGGATGATCGGCAAGTACCTCGGCGACGCGACTGGTGCTGTACGGAAATCCTGCTTGCTGCAAGAACTCCGCGTATGCCCGCAGCACCACTACTTGTTTCCAACCGAGTCCGGCGATCGCGACAAGTTCGTTGAACGAGTCCGGCTCGGCGGAGCCGTTTCGAACCGCGGCAAACGTCGCCGCGAACCGCGCGGCAAAGTTGTCGAAGCCTTCGACCGGCGCACTCGGATAGTCGAGCGTGAACTCGTAGATCCAGGACTGTTCCGAGCCTGCCGAGACGAGCTCGTACGGACGCTCGTCGACCACGTCGACCCCCAGGCTCTGCAATACGGGCAGCACCTCGCCCAGCGAGAGCGGGTCACCCGATACGTACAGCCCGAGTCGGTGAGTACCGGGTCCGTCGACAGATCGGGCCAACCGTGGGCTCACCTCTCCGAGTTCGAGGCCGTCGAATACCGCCATGTCCTCGGCGGCGCGGACGGCGTCGAAATCCTGCTTGTATGCCACCGGAACTTGCTCGGCGAACTGAGCACGCCTGCGCTGCTCATCGTAGTGCGAAGCATCCAGAACGAATCGCTCGTCCCACGTCAGGCACGCGTCGACGACGAGATCCCGAATCTCCCGCGCTTGTCGCGCCGATGCGAAGTTCGCGCCGCCGCCGACTGTGGCCGTGAAATGCACGACGGCCAAGGGAGATTCCGATACTCGACTGGAGAACTCTATGGTGCGGGCACCGAGCGCCTCGGCGAGTACCGACTCGGCCGTTGTTCTGATCGTCGTACTGAATTTCTCGCGCGGAACGAACAGCAAAGCCGACAGCTCCTGGTCTTGCCCCGTCGTCGGAGAGCATCCCACGGGTTGCAGGAACAGATGGAACGACGTGCGGCCGTCCACAGAAGTGAGTTCGTCCAGTGCGTCCGCAATTCGGGCCGGGTCGGCGGCAAAGAGGACTGTGATCGGAATCGACTGAATCACCGCCAGCATCGATTGTCCGACAAACGAATCCACGGTGGATCCGGAGGCGTCGAAGATGTCTGCGACGCGCCCTCGCACGAGGGGGGTCCGCCTGACGTCTGCGACAAGTCCGGTCGAGGTGAAGGACCCGATGAATCGGTATTCACGGTCACCGACTGACACGTCGATCTCTGTGGCGTATGCGGATCCACCGAACCCTTGCCCGAGGTACACCACTCCGATCGCGAGGGGCACCGCCTTCGAATCCGAAAAGCCGGTTGGATCGGGGAGCACGCCGAGGGTGTACGGCTCGTGCCTGTCGATTGTTCGCGCACCGCCGACGACACTGAAGTTTCCGGCACTGCACCACTGGAGGAAGTCAGCTTCTTCGGCGTGACCGCCCGAGGCCAGTTGCCCGCGCGCCTCGTCGACGAGATCCCGCAGGGGCGAGGTATCGCGGAAGGCACGCGCGATACGGTCGAGGATTCCGGCGACGTCATCAGCGATCACCTGCGCCTGCGCGTCCGAACAATGTGCGGGTAGTCCTATGTGGATCCATGATTCGGCACGCTCCCCGACCCGGGTGTCTTCAGTGCTGTGCGCCGGTTGCACGACTGTGCGAAGCACTGGGTGCACCACGAATTCCGGCTCCATGCGCGCGCGGGCAAGTGTCGCCAGAACCGCTTCGACGAGCTGCGGCATGTCGTCGCCGACGTATTGAATTGCCGGCCCGTCCCCCAGCTCCCCGGCCGGCGCGAGTCTCGAGATCGACGAGTTGTGTCCCCGTCGGCGCGAAAGATCCATGTGCGCGGCGACCATCGCAAGCTTGCGGTCTTCGGCGAGCGCCGCGTATCGATCAGCCGACAAGCCCTCGAAATACCTACTGCACACCCTCCTCACATTCTCGGAGTCCGGTGTCGTGTCGACTGAAACGAGGCTCATGTCAGCACCTTCCGCCGAAAGCCACGCTGCTTCCGACTTGTAGTGGGTTCGATCCGCGATCAACTTGTCTATACAGGTTTAGACAAGTTGATCATTGCAGAACGTGAGCCGCGACACAACAGCTCCACCCCTGGACAAATTCGCCACCCTCAGCCATAGTCAGTCGTGCCAACTAGTGGCAATTAGATTCCATTAGATGAAATTCGTGAACTACCTCGCTTCGAAGGAGCCCCCCGTGACCACCCAGACCGCGCACGACATCGACAGCGTTGATCTCGCTGAGTTCCGCAGCACCGTCCGAGCCTTCGCCAACGCCGAGATCCAACCCGGAGCAGCCGCACGCGACGAATCCAAAGAGTTCCCGGCGCAGCTGGTCAAGCGCCTCGGACAGCAGGACCTCATGGGCATTTCCGTGCCGGAGGAATTCGGCGGTCTGGGCCTGTCGACACGAACCCAACTTGTCGCCATCGAAGAAGTTGCACGCACCGACGCCGCACTGGCATCGATTTACACCGCGCACTACCTGGGCCTCGAGCCGATTCTCGTCGGCGGTTCCGAAGAGCAGAAGCACCGCTGGTTGCCCCAGCTCGCGTCGGGCGAACTGCTGGCCGGATTTGCACTCACCGAACCCGACGCCGGCTCCGACATCGCCTCGATGCGTACCGTCGCTCGACGCGAGGACGACGGCTGGCATCTCTCCGGATCCAAGACGTACATCTCCAACGCGAAGGAAGCCGACCTTGTCGTGCTCTTCGCCAAGACGGACCCGAGCGCAGGATTCCGCGGCATCACCGCCTTCGTCGTCCCCAAGGGCACTCCGGGAATCAGTTACTCGGAGCCGCAGGACAAGATGGGAATTCGTTCGGCTCCGACATACACCGTCTACCTCGACGATGTCGTGCTGCCGCTCGACTCGGTGATCGGCACCGAAGGTCGCGGCGGCAACATCGCCTTGACCGCACTGAACCGTGCGCGCATCGACGTGGCGGCAATGGCGAACGGCATCGCTTTGCGCGCTTGGGAACTGGGACGTGAGTACGCCACCGAGCGAAAGCAGTTCGGCACGCCTATCTTCGACTTCCAGGCAATTCAGCTCCTCCTCGGTGGCTGCGACGCGCAACTGGTCGCATCACGTGTCACCGCAGACTGGGCCGCCGACGTCAAGGACGCCGGTCAGGACATCCGCCGCGCCGCATCGATTTCGAAGTACGTCGCCACCGAGGCCTGCTTCTCGATCGTCGATCAAACCGTGCAGATCCACGGTGGCGCGGGATTCATGCGCGAATCGGAAATCGAACGCCTGTACCGCGATTGCCGCATTCTCCGCATCTTCGAGGGCACCTCACAGATCCAATTGCTCACCATTGCCGGCAACGCTCCGTCGCCGCGTTCCACCGATTTCTGAAAGGCACGGACATGTCTGCACTTCCACCACTCGACGGCATCCGGGTCATCGACCTCTCGCGCGTCCTCGCCGGACCCTACTGCACCGCAATGCTTTCCGACGCCGGCGCGGACGTCGTCAAGATCGAATCCGAACACGGTGAAGACTCGAGGCACCTCGGCCCGTTCCGCGACGGCGAGAGCATCTACTTCAACGTGCTCAATCGTGGCAAGCGTTCGGTGGCACTCAACCTCAAGAACGACGAGGACCGTGAGGCGCTGCTGACGCTCATCGAGACCGCCGACGTCGTCGTCGAAAACTTTCGCCCGGGCGTCACCAAGCGCCTGGGAATCGACTACGAGGCTGCGCGGGCTCGCAATCCGCGGATCGTGTACGCGTCCATCTCCGGTTTCGGACAGGACGGGCCCATGTCCGGCGCCGCCGCCTACGACCTTGTAGTCCAGGCTCTTTCGGGAATCATGAGCATCACCGGTTCGGAAGAATCCGGGCCGACACGGTTGGGTGAGTCGTTCGGAGACCTGGTCGCCGGGCTGTTCGCTGCCTGGGGAATCAGTACCGCCCTGCTGAGTGCACGGGCGACCGGACTCGGGCAGCACCTTGACGTCGCGATGTTCGACAGCATGCTCGCCATGCTGCCGACAGCACACAGCCAACTGCAATCCACCGGGCTCACTCCCCCACGCGTCGGTAACCGTCATCCGGTGTCAACACCGTTCGACACCTACAAGGCCGACGACGGTCTCTTTGTCCTCGCAGTTGCCAGCCAATCCGGCTTCGAGAAATTGGCGCAGACGATGAATCGCATCGACCTGATCGCAGATCCTCGATTTGCCGACGACACCGCCCGGACCGAGAACGAGCCGGCACTGCGCAAGGAGATCGAAAACTGGGCTGCCGGAAAGACCGTCGCCGACGTGGTCGGCATTCTCGGCGACGCGGGCCTCGCCGGCTCGGAGATCTGGGACGTCCAGCAGGCACTCACCTCCGCACAGGCCGAGTATCGCGGAGTCGTCGAATCGTTCGAGCACCCGGTAGCAGGAAAGATCTCCTACGTACGACAACCCGTCGTGTTCGGTGAGAGCCAACGCCCCGATGTCCGCCGCAGCCCCCTGCTGGACGAGCACCACGGTGAGGTACTGCCGGGCTCGCGATAGATTCAGCGCAGACATCCCTCGGCACTTGGAGTAGGACATGGCCCCCGGCGACGTGACCCGCAGCGCGAATCGCACGTTCGAACTTCTCGGTGCGATCGTCGAGCACGGCGGATTGACGCTCGGCGACGCCGCCAAGGCAACCGATCTGGCAACCAGTACCGCCCTTCGCCTGATCAGAAGCCTCGAACAAACCGAGTTCGTCGTTCGCGGCGAGGACAACGTCTATCGCGTCGGCCCGCGGCTACTGCAAATCGGAGCTCGCGCTCTCGGCGACAATCAACTGTTGCCGAGAGCCCGGCCCGCGATGAAGGCCATCGCCGAAACCACGAGGGAATCGACCTACCTGTCGACGATGGGACCGAAAGACACTGCGCTGTATCTCGATCAGATCGAGGGCACGCACGCGATCCGCCACATGGGGTGGGTGGGACAGAGCGTTCCCCTGGACGGCACCGCCGTCGGCGCAGCGTTGAGCGGCAAGGTAGGTGAGAGCGGGTACGCCATTGCGCACGACACCATCGAGGATCACTCGACCGGAGTTGCCGCGCCGATCTACAACGCAGTCGGTCAGATAGCCGGAGCGCTCAGCGTCGTCGGCCCGACATTCCGTCTGACGGACGAGGTCTGCGCCAGCCACGGTCGCGTCTTGGTGGAGCACTGCGCCCGGTTGTCCGCGGAACTCGGCAGCCAGGCTCCCTGACCACCCCGAGCACTTGGCGATTCAGTCTCGTATCCGAGACAATGTGGTTCCCCGCTCCGGATTTCCTACCTACTCGTAAGGACACACCCCACATGACGACGAGTCGCGTGAAATCTGCTGAGCGCGTGCTCGACGTGCTCGATCTCCTGGCCCGCCGGGGTGTGCCGCTGGCGACGGCCGAAATCTCGAGCGCCCTCGAGCTGCCGAAGAGTACGACGCATCATCTCCTCAATGTCATGCGGGATCGACGGTTCGTCTCGTACTGGGCTGATCAGCGCGCCTGGACCCTGGGTGTCTCGGCGTTCGAAGTCGGTGCGTCGTACATGCGCTCAGGCCCACTTCACCGTGAGGGCCAACGATTCATGCTGGCACTCACTCAGTCGACGGATGAGACGTCTCATCTGGCGGTACTACAGGGCTCTGACGTCATCTACCTCGACAAACGTGAACCACTGAAGCCGGGCGTGCGATTGGTGACCGAAATCGGGACTCGCCTTCCAGCGCATCTCACCGCAGTCGGGCGCGCGATTCTGAGCCGTCTGGACGTGGAACAGATCAGCGCGCTCTACGAGGGATACACCTGGCCGACGCGGACCGGAACGGGACCGTCGACGCTCGCCGAACTGCGAGAACTGCTCGCCGCAGCACGTGAGAGCGGATATGCGGTCGAAGAGAATGCGACGACATCCGGAATCAATTGCATCGCCAGCCCCGTGATCACGCGGGACGGTCGTCCGGTCGCAGCTCTCGGCGTCACCTTCCTCTCCGGCTCCAAATCGGCCGAGGAGAGTGCCCTGATCGCCGACCGAGTGCGCGCCGTCAGCGCCGAGTTCTCTGCCGATCTCGGAGATCGAATGGTGGAGACCCCGACCGCAGACATGTAGCCAATTTCTCCGCTGCGTACTTTGCGGGCCTTGTTTTCGTCTCATATTCAAGACTAGAGTCTCGTATACAAGACTTGCTGGATCACCACCGCATCATCATTGGAGTCCCATGAACGCCACCCCTGCCACCCATACAGCCACCCGAACCATTGAGGTCGGAATCGGGGCTGTCACCATCGCCGACGTCGTCGACGTCGCGCGCAACGGTTACGGCGTCGCATTGACCGCGGAATCACTGACCGCGATCGCCGAAAGTCGTGCACGCATCGAGGCCCTGGCCGCAGATCCCACGCCGGTCTATGGGGTTTCCACCGGATTCGGCGCACTTGCCACCCGGCACATTCCGGCGCATCTGCGGACGCAGTTGCAGCGCAGCCTGATCCGCTCACACGCGGCAGGTTCGGGACCGGAAGTCGAACGCGAAGTGATCCGGGCCTTGATGCTTCTGCGCCTGTCGACGCTCGCCACCGGAAGGACCGGAGTGCGCCCCGTGGTCGCACAGGCGTACGCCGACCTACTCACCGCAGGCATCACCCCGGTGGTGCACGAATACGGCAGCCTCGGATGCTCGGGAGATCTGGCACCACTGGCTCATGTGGCGATGGCAATCATCGGCGAAGGTTCCGTCCGCACCGCCGACGGTGAACTCACCGATGCGGCAACGGCATTGGCTGCCCATGGCCTCGAACCGGTGGTTCTGGCCGAGAAAGAAGGCCTCGCACTGATCAACGGTACCGACGGGATGCTCGGCCAACTGGCCCTTGCGATCACCGATCTCGATCATCTGCTCAAGTTGGCCGACATCGCTGCCTCCATGAGCGTCGAGGGCTTGCTCGGCACAGATCAGGTGTTCGCCGCGGACCTCCAAACGCTTCGCCCCCACCCCGGCCAGGGCGCGGCCGCGTCGAACATGGTGCGTCTGCTTGCCGATTCCCCGATCGTCGCCAGCCATGCGGGCCCTGACTGCACCAGGGTTCAAGACGCGTACTCACTGCGGTGCGCACCGCAGGTCGCCGGCGGCGCACGCGACACCGTCGATCACGCCCGCCTCGTCGCCGGGCGCGAATTAGCCAGTGCTGTCGACAATCCCGTTGTCACCCTCGACGGACGGGTTCGATCCAACGGAAACTTCCACGGAGCTCCCGTGGCCTACGTCTTGGACTTCCTCGCCATCGTGACCGCGGATGTCGCGGGGATCAGCGAACGCCGCACCGACCGCTTCCTCGACGTAGCACGCAACCACGGTCTGACTCCCTTCCTTGCCGACGACCCCGGAGTCGACAGCGGACTGATGATCGCGCAGTACACACAGGCTGCCGTCGTGTCCGAACTCAAGCGACTCGCAAGCCCCGCCAGCGTCGATTCGATTCCCTCCTCGGCCATGCAGGAAGATCACGTCTCCATGGGATGGTCGGGTGCACGTAAGCTCCGCCGGTCCATCGACGGTCTCACCCGCGTTCTCGCGATCGAGATACTCACTGCAGCACGAGGAATCGATTTGCGCTCCCCACTCGAACCCTCACCAGCCACCGGAGCCGTCCTTCGGACCCTGCGCGAGAAGGTGCAGGGGCCGGGCACCGATCGCTTCCTGTCCCCCGAGATCGAGGCGGCGGTGGACTTGGCGGCATCCGGTGCACTCGTTGCGGCCGCGGAGAACGCGATCGGCGCCCTGGCATGAGCGCGCCCGGAGCGCTGCGGCCTCGCCCCCGACCCGAAATCGAAGCACTCCCTCGATATTCCAAAGCCGCCGGCCTCGAGCAGGTTCGGTGGCGGGCGTCGAGCAACGAGTCGACGGTTGCACCCTCGGCGGCAATTCTCGAGGCCGTCAATCTCGCGGCCTCACACTCGCACTTGTATCCGTCGCTGTTCGGCGACACGCTGATCGCCCGGTTGAGCGACCGCCTGGGTGTCGGCGACGACCAGGTATTGGTCGGCGCCGGGTCGTTGGCACTGCTCCAGCAGGTACTGACCGCATACACGGGCCCGGGCACCGAAGTCGTCTACCCGTGGCGCAGCTACGAGGCGTACCCGATACTGATCGGAATCGCCGGGGCGAGCGGTGTACCCGTCGCACTCGATTCCGAACACCGGCACGATCTGAGTGCAATGGCGGCAGCCGTGACTCCGCAGACCCGCGCGGTACTCGTCTGCAACCCCAACAATCCGACCGGAAGCGAGTTCTCGACCGCCGAGTTCGTCTCGTTCGCACGCTCGATCCCGGGTGACGTCCTCATCCTTCTGGACGAGGCTTACCGGGAGTTCGCGACCAGCGATGTCGACGGCGTCGACCTGCTTCGAGCCTTTCCCAACATAGTCGTATTCCGAACCTTCTCCAAGGCTTACGGATTGGCCGGCCTTCGGGCCGGCTATGCCATCACCAATCCGGCGATCGCAGCGGACCTTTCCAGCGCGGCACCGCCCTTCGGGCTCAGCGCCGTTGCCGAGGCCGCGGCCTGCGCAGCGTTGACCGATCCGGCGCACACCGATTCGATAGTCGAAACGGTGACGCAGGGTCGCGCTCACCTACGTGAGCAACTCGCTGTGCGCGGCGTCGATTCCGTCCCCAGCGGAGCGAACTTCGTCTGGATCCCTCTCGGCGAGAGAGCTTCTGCACTCGAAGCGGCTTGCGTCGCCCAGGGTGTCTCGGTCCGGATGTTCCCTGGCGAGGGGGTGCGGGTCACCGTCGGCGAGCGGGACGCAGAAGACGCCGTGATCTCAGCTGTGGACGCTCTCGCACACAACCTTTGACTGACGGGAGAAACGAATGTCCGTCCACGAACTCGCTCGGTCGATCGGTTCGAGTCGCCTGATCACCGACCCGGCGGTAATGGACTCGTACCGTCGCGACGAGGCCCATCTCGCCGAACCCGGCCATCCGGCAGCCGTCATGCTCGCTGAAACTGCGGCCGACATTTCCGAGGCTCTGAAATGGGCTACTGCTCACCGTGTCCCGGTGGTAACCCGCGGTGCGGGAACCGGTTTGGCGGGTGGCGGGGCAGCCGTCGAGGGCTGCCTGGTCATCTCGACCACTCGCATGCGCTCGATTCTCGAGGTCAATCCGGACGATCAGCTCGCTGTCGTGGAAGCCGGGGTGATCAACGCTGACATCAGCCGAGCAGCAGACGAGTACGGGCTGATGTACGCCCCCGATCCGAGCAGCTTCGAGATCTCCACGATCGGCGGAAACATCGCCACCAACGCCGGTGGACTGCGTTGCGTGAAGTACGGCGTCACCCGCGATTCAGTCCTGGGTCTCGAGGTTGTGCTCGCCGACGGTCGGATCGTGCGGACAGGCCGAAGGACCGTCAAAGGTGTTGCGGGATACGACTTGACCAGTCTTCTCGTCGGTTCGGAAGGAACACTCGGAGTCGTCACGAGTGCCACGCTCAAGTTGCAGCCCAAGCCCAAGAGAGCACCGGTCACCGTCGTTGGCAGTTTCGATTCTCTCCGCTCCGCAGCGGACGCGGTTGCCGCGGTCGTTCGCGACGGAATCGGGCCGAGCCTGCTGGAGCTGATCGATCGAGCAACCCTTCGCGCAGTCGACGACTGGAAACGAATCGGGTTGGAAGACAACACCGCCGCGATGCTGATCGCACAGGCCGATGGGGTCGACGCCGACGCAGCAGCCGCGGCGATGCAGAAACACTTCGAGAGGGCTGGCGCCGATTTTGTCGCCGTCTCACAGGACGCAGCAGAAGCCGCACAGCTACTCGAGATTCGCCGACTCGCCTATCCGGCATCCGAACGACTCGGGCAATGTCTGGTGGAAGACGTCGGGGTCCCGCGGTCGAAACTGCCCGACATGCTCGAAAGTATCGACCGGGCGGCCGCCGAGCACTCGGTCAAGATCATGACCGTCGCGCACGCGGGTGACGGCAACGTCCATCCGACCTTCGTCTTCGACCGCACTGCCGACGGCTCGGCCCCCGAAGCCGTGTGGACCGCCGCGGACGAGGTCTTCCGGCGTGCTCTCGAACTCGGCGGAACTCTGACCGGAGAGCACGGCGTCGGCGTTCTGAAGCGTCGCTGGCTCTCTCTCGAGCTCGGTGAGGACAGCATGCAACTGCACCGATCGATCAAGGCCGCGTTCGATCCACTCGGAATCCTCAACCCTGGTAAGGGTTTCTGATTCTCGAGCGGTGTTACACAGCATTTACGCGAAATTGGGTTTCAGGTATTGACGCCTGTATATACAGGCATATACATTTATCCGCAGTGACAGTGACCCAGCGCACAGAGCACCAGGCGCAAAGCACCAAGCACGAAGAAGGTGGGCAATACCCCGACGTCGATTCCGTCGCTCGACGGGCTCGCAGCAGAAAGACAGGCCTATGACTCACGATGGACCGGCCGAGGTCATCCTCACTCCGGAACGACGCACTATCGACGTCGTCCCGGATGCAGAACGACACGGCACCCCGCGCAGCCAGTTCACTCTCTGGTTCGGCGCCAACATGCAGATCACGGCAATCGTCGACGGTGCTCTCGCCGTCGTATTCGGCGCGGACGCCATCTGGGCAATCGTCGGACTTCTGATCGGCAACATCTTCGGTGGCGCTGTCATGGCGCTTCACTCCGCACAGGGCCCGCGCATGGGCCTCCCCCAGATGATCTCGAGTCGCGCCCAGTTCGGCGTCAAGGGAGCCGTCGTACCGCTAGTTCTCGTCATCCTGATGTACCTCGGCTTCGCTGCCACCGGCACCGTGTTGGCCGGCCAAGCCGTCAACAAGATCCTGCACATCGACAGCCCCACCGTCGGCATCGTCGTCTTCGGTCTCCTCACCGCATTCGTCGCGGTCACCGGCTACAAGCTGATCCACATCGTCGGCAGGATCGCCACCGTCGTGGGCATCGTCGGATTCTCCTACCTGGCCGTTCGACTGTTCCTCGAGTACGACGTCGCCTCGTACGTCGGTATCAAGGGCTTCGACATCGTCACCTTCCTGCTCGCGATCTCGCTGGGCGCCGGTTGGCAGCTCACGTTCGGCCCGTACGTCGCCGACTACTCGCGTTACCTGCCGCGCAGCACCTCCGAGAGCACCACTTTCTGGTCGACGTTCCTCGGTAGCGTCATCGGATCACAGTGGTCCATGACCTTCGGCGCCCTCGTCGCGGCCTGCGCCGGCGACGCGTTCCTGGGTAACCAGGTCGGCTTCATGGGAGATCTGGCCGGACCCGCTGCCATCGCCTTCCTGATCTACTTCGTCATCCTGGTCGGCAAGCTGACGGTGAACGTGCTCAACGCGTACGGCGGATTCATGTCGATCCTGACCACCGTCACAGCCTTCAACGGCCAGTCGCGAATCTCGAGCACCGCCCGTACCCTCTACATTCTCGGTTTCACCGCTGTCTCGGTGTTGATCGCCATCGCCGCCAGCGCCGACTTCCTGGACAACTTCAAGAACTTCGTCCTGGTGTTGCTGATGGTGTTCACGCCGTGGAGTGCGATCAATCTGATCGACTACTACCTGATCTCCAAGGAGCGCATCGACATTCCGGCGCTCTACGACGTCAACGGTCGATACGGAGCATGGAACTTCACCGCATTGGCTTGCTACGCCGCCGGCGTTCTCGCCCAGATCCCGTTCCTCGCCCAGAAGATGTACACCGGCCCCGTCACGGACATGCTCGGCGGCGCCGACATCTCCTGGATCGTCGGCATCGTGTTCACCGGGCTGATCTACTACCCGCTCGCCAAACGCACCAGCAATCCACCTTCGTCGATGATCTACCCCGATCACACCGCGATGACCGACTCTCGCGTCTGATCCCCCAACATCTTTCGAACTTCAGTTAAGCAAGGAGAACACCATGGAAATCAGCACCCCCGGCCACGAGCCGCGCCCCGTCCGTGCTCCCCGCGGCCCCGAGCTCACGACGCTCGGTTGGCAGCAGGAGGGCGCCCTGCGCATGCTCATGAACAACCTCGACCCCGATGTTGCCGAGCACCCGGACAGCCTCGTCGTCTACGGCGGAACCGGTCGCGCAGCACGTAGTTGGGCGGCATTCGACGCCATGGTCGCCACGCTGAAGACGCTGAAGAACGACGAGACCATGCTCGTGCAGTCCGGCAAGCCGGTCGGTGTCTTCCGCACCAACGAGTGGGCACCGCGAGTGCTGATCGCCAACTCCAACCTCGTCGGTGACTGGGCGAACTGGGAAGAGTTCCGCCGTCTCGAAGACCTCGGCCTGACCATGTACGGCCAGATGACCGCAGGCTCCTGGATTTACATCGGCACCCAGGGAATCCTGCAGGGCACCTACGAGACCTTCGGCGCCATTGCGAAGAAGCGCTACAACGGATCGCTCGCCGGAACGATCACGCTCACTGCAGGTCTCGGCGGAATGGGCGGCGCCCAGCCTCTCGCCGTCACCATGAACGACGGCGTCGCGATCTGCGTCGACTGCGACATCACCCGCATCGACCGTCGTATCGCCCACAAGTACCTCGACACCAAGGCCGACAGCATCGAGCACGCGCTCGAACTGGCGACAGCGGCACGCGACGCAAAGAAGCCGCTCTCCATCGGCCTCGAAGGCAATGCGGCAGAGATCTTCCCGGCGCTGCTGGAGATGAAGGCCCCCATCGACATCGTGACCGACCAGACCTCGGCGCACGATCCCCTCGCCTACCTGCCGATCGGGATCGACTTCCCCGACATGAAGATCATGTCGGAGAAGGATCCGCAGAAGTTCACCGAAGATTCCCGCAACGCGATGGCCGCGCACGTCAAGGCCATGGTCGGATTCATGGACGCCGGCGCCGAGGTGTTCGACTACGGCAACTCCATCCGTGACGAGGCCCGCAAGGCCGGCTACGACCGCGCCTTCGACTTCCCAGGATTCGTTCCGGCCTACATCCGCCCGCTCTTCGAAGAAGGCCTCGGCCCCTTCCGCTGGGCAGCTCTCTCCGGTGATCCCAAGGACATCGAGGCCACCGACAAGGCCATCCTCGAGCTCTTTCCCGAGAACGAGCACCTGCGTCGCTGGATCACCATGGCAGGCGAAAAGGTTGCCTTCGAGGGCCTTCCGGCCCGCATCTGCTGGCTCGGATACGGTGAGCGCCACCTCGCGGGCCTCAAGTTCAACGAGATGGTCGCCTCGGGCGAACTGTCCGCGCCGATCGCCATCGGCCGCGATCACCTCGACTCGGGATCGGTCGCCTCGCCGTACCGCGAAACCGAATCGATGATCGACGGGTCCGACGCGATCGCCGACTGGCCGCTGCTCAACGCCCTGGTCAACACCGCGTCCGGCGCGTCGTGGGTTTCACTTCACCAAGGTGGCGGCGTCGGTATGGGACGCTCCATCCACGCGGGACAGGTGTGCATCGCCGACGGCACCGAACTCGCAGCCAAGAAGCTCGAAGCGGTTCTCACCAACGATCCCGGGATGGGCGTCATCCGGCATGCGGATGCAGGATACGACCACGCCATCGACACGGCGGCCACGCGCGGCGTCCGTATCCCGATGACCGAGAACTGAAACAGCTCCACCACCTCACCCTGAGTTAGGAATGACATTGACCACGAATGGTTCTCGAACCACAGTTCTGACCAACATCGGAACCCTCGTCACCAATGACCCGACTCTGGGTGAGGGCAAGCTCGGCGTACGACACGACGCGGCAATCGTTTTCGACGACGGCGTTGTTGCTTGGGTCGGCGATTCCGCCGACGCCCCGGCTGCCGATATCGGTCAGGATATCGGCGGTCGGGCCCTGCTCCCCGGTTTCGTGGAGAGTCACTCGCACCTGGTGTTCGGTGGCGAGCGGGCCGAGGAATTCGCAGCTCGCATGGCGGGCGAGAAGTACGCCGCCGGCGGCATTCGCAACACCATCGAAGCGACGCGCTCGGCCACCGACGAGCAATTGCAGGCCAATGTTCGACGCCTACTCGACGAATCCCTGCGCTCGGGCAGCACAACCGTCGAATGCAAGACCGGGTACGGGCAGAACACCGAGAGCGAACTACGCAGCGCACTGATCGCCGGGCAGTTCACCGACGAGGTCACACTGCTGGCCGCCCACGTTCCACCACCCGAATATGCCGGCCGCGCCGATGATTACGTCGCCATGGCGTGCGACGAGATGATCCCTGCCTGTGCGCCACACGCGAAGTGGATCGATGTCTTCTGCGAGCGAGGAGCATTCAACCGCGAACAGGCTCATGCAGTCCTGAGCGCAGGCGTAGCCGCCGGACTGATCCCCCGCGTCCACGGCAATCAGCTCGGCGAAGGGCCAGGAGTTCAGCTCGCCGTCGAGATGGGAGCAGCGTCCGTCGACCACGTCACGTACGTCACCGCCGAGGACATCGACGCCCTGGCTCAGAGTTCCACCGTCGCAACACTGTTGCCCGGCGCCGACTTCTCCACCCGCAACAAGTACCCCGACGCCCGCGCACTGCTCGACGCCGGAGTCACCGTAGCTCTGGGCGCCGACTGCAATCCCGGTACCTGTTACACCACGAGCCTTCCGTTCTGCATCGCAATTGCGGTGCGAGACATGCACATGACGCCCGCTGAGGCAGTCTGGGCAGCCACTGCAGGTGGCGCTCGGGCGCTGCAGCGCACCGACGTCGGAACCCTTTCTCTCGGAACACGTGCCGACGCCATCGCGCTCGATGCACCGTCGTACCTCCACCTCGCCTACCGCCCGGGCGTGCCACTGGTGCGCGAGGTCTGGAAAAACGGCGCACTCGCCACAAGCTACTGAAATACACTCACCGAGAGGCCGTCGTGGCACATCAGATCGCAGTCGACATCGAACCCAAGCCGTGGACCGGGCGCTCCGACGGCACCATTGCCGAGCATCTGCGGTGGCATCATGCCGTGCAACCGTATTCAGCCGAAACAGCTCCCGGCGACTGTGTTCTGATCGGATTCTCCAGCGACGAAGGAGTCCGCCGCAACAAGGGCCGCCGCGGCGCCGCGGATGGCCCGGACGCATTGCGAGCCGGGTTGGCTTCCATGGCGCTGGCCGAACCACTGCAGATTCAGGACGCGGGAACCGTTGCCGTGTCGGGTGAAGAACTCGAGGCCGGTCAGTCCGCACTCGGGAACGCCGTCAGTGCCGCGCTCGATTCGGGACACTTCCCCGTGGTTCTCGGGGGAGGACACGAAATCGCCTACGGTACATACCTCGGCGTCGCGGGCTCCGAGTTGCGAACAGCCGGAGCCAAACTCGGAATCCTCAACTTGGATGCGCACTTCGATCTACGTGGCGACCCGATCCCCAGTTCCGGCACGCCTTTTCGTCAGATCGCCGAGGACGAAGCCGCGGCAGGCACCTCACATCAGTACAGCGTGATCGGAATCAGCCAACCGAGCAACACCACTGCTCTGTTCGACACGGCTCACCGCCTTGGCGTTCGCTATCTGCTCGACGAAGAATGCGGAGTGATCGGTCGAGGCGTCGTGGATCAGTTCCTCGCAGACTTCCTCGACGACGTCGATCTGGTCTACCTGACCATCGACCTCGACGTGCTTCCCGCCGCCGTGGCGCCGGGCGTCAGCGCACCCGCGGCCTACGGCGTCAGCCTGGAAACAATCCAATACGTATGTGATCGAGTCACATCCAGCGGAAAACTCGCGGTTCTCGATGTCGCCGAACTGAACCCGAGCCTCGACATCGACAATCGCACTGCCCGGACCGCTGCTCGCCTGATCCACCGGATAGTCACCAAGCACGTGCCGGTTCGGCGCTAGGATCGGCGCGCCTCCAGCGCATCGAGGATGAGATCGAGACCGTAGGCGAACTCACTCGTGTGGTCGTAAGCCGGACTCAGACCGTGATCGACGATCATCTCGTGAAGGAAGGGCAACTCTCCAGCCGGAAGGTGCTCGAGGATGTCACTCGCAACTTCTTCGACGTCGACGGGCCCGCTGATCGGCAGATTCGCCTCCTGGAGAACATATCCGCCGATGTAACTGTCGATCAGCGAGGCTCCGTGGGCGGCCATCGGCAGCGTGAACCCGGCCTTCCGGAGGACTCCGAGCACAGCGTCGAGATGACGCAGGGTCGCCGAGCCAGGGTTGCGTCGCGAATCCAGCAAACCGAGAGCCCAACGGTGCTGCGACAGGACTGTGCGAGCGGAAAAGGCGCGTCCACGGATTGCATCTCGCCAATCCGCACACTCGCCGTCGGGTAGGTCGATCGCCTCGAAGACCGCATCGACGAGGCCGTCGAGAATCGCATCTTTGTTGGGCACGTGGTGGTAGAGCGACATCGCCTCGATGCCCAACTCCTGGGCCACCCGTCGCATCGTGACGGCCTCGACACCACCCGCGTCGGCAACGCGGATCGCACCCTCGATTACGCGAGTCCTGTTCAGCGACTGTCGCGGCTGCCGTGACACACAGACTCCCCTCCGAGGAACGAATACGTTGACAACCTTACATCCGTAAGTCACCCTTACAGGTGTAAGCCAGCCTTACGTTCGTAAGGCGCTCGCGAAGGGAGACCGCAATGCCGATGCCGAGATGGTGGGGACACGTCAACAAGCGAGTGTTCAATCCTCGCGCGATCTCGAGCGGGAAATGGCCGATACTGACACACGTCGGACGCACATCCGGCACGACCTACCGGACACCTCTCGACGCCTATCCGGTCGAGGGTGGCTACGTCTTCATTCTGGTGTACGGATCAGGCTCGGACTGGGTGCAGAACGTCTTGAAAGCGGGGAGCGCTCGACTGTCGGCCGACGAGACGGACGTGAGCCTCGGCGCCCCGCGCCTCGTCGCGAAAGACGAAGCATTTCAAGCACTTTCCTCAGACGTCTCCCAACCCCCGAGGCTGCTCCGCATCACCGAGTACCTTCGGATGGATCTGATTACGGCCTGAGGCTGCCCGTCACGCGAGGACCTCACGCACGGCGGACCTGACTTCGTCCATGCTGCAACCGGATTCGATCAGTTCAGTACCCGTATGCACCAGCGAGTTGATCAACTTGGCGGTGAGCTTCGGGTCCGACACGCCACGGAGGCGAAGGGCCTCGACAAGCGGAAGCACAAGACTGTCGTGCATTTCCATGATCCGCGAATCTCGAAACGTTTGCGGGGTCAGCGTCGCCAGCGCTCCGACTATCGCATGCTCCCCATCGGCAACCAGTTGGAGGTTTGCCTCGACGTACGCCCATACCGGATCGTCTGCGCCTGCCATCGCCTCGACGATCTTGTCGTTCCAGCGCGGGAACATATCTTCGACGACGGCACTGAGGAGATCTTCTCGGGACCGGAAGTAGTGGTAGGCACTCGACCTGGCGAGCCCGGCCTTCGCTGCCACCTCACCGAGCCCTGGCGGCCGGTCCGGGGTCTCGGACAGAAGAGCGTGTGCAGCGTCGAGGAGGGCACGGCGCTGAGCAGCACGATGCTCGACCACAGTGGGGGCATCGATCCTCGGCACCGAATCTCCTCCAGTCCCCTTGCGGGCTTACTCGCTCTGACGCAATCGACCGTCAACCATTTCGAGGATGCGGTCGCAGTGCCCGAGCACGTCGTGATCGTGGGTCACCATGATCGTAGCGACGCCGGCCTCGTGAGTTTCGCGCGAGAGCAGTTCAACCACCTCATGGCTACGTTTTCGGTCGAGAGCAGCCGTCGGCTCGTCGACGAGCAGTAGCGAGGGATTGCTCATCAATGCCCGAGCGATACCGACGCGCTGTCGTTCACCGCCGGAGAGTTGACCAGGTCGACGATCCGCACGGTGGCTCATACCGACCGAGTCGAGCAATTCCTCGGGATCGCGACCAGGCCGCCCCGTGAGCTTGGGAATCAGCCGAAGCTGATCGCGCGCCGTCAGCGCTGGAATCAGATTGCCCGATTGAAAGACGAAGCCGACCTTGTCTCGTCGCAGTTTGGCCAATGCACGGGCCGGCATCGCCGACACGTCGACGCCGTCGATGACAATCGTTCCACTCGACGGCCGACCGAGTCCGCCGGCCACAGCGAGCAAGCTCGACTTTCCAGCGCCTGACGGCCCGACGATCGCGACGAGTTCGCCGCCCGTGACCTCGAGGTCCACGTCGTCGAGGGCGAGCACGGTGGAGTCACCGTCACCGAAGTGAAGACTGACAGCGGTCAATACCAGTCCGGTAGTGGTTTTTTCGACTGTGGTCATCGGTTTTCTCCCAATGCGGTGAGCGGGTTGACACGAGTAACGCGGACGATGGAAACGGCTGCGCCGATCAGCCCGAGTACCGCCAAGAGCACTGCGCCGTTGACGACAGGGCCGGACTCCAGAGCGAACGGCATCCCACCGCCTTCGAGTCCCGAGCCGAGCCCCAAGCCCAGCAACACACCGATGCCGATGGAACCAAGCAGCACTACCAGTGCCTGTGCCATGCCGTCGCGAAGCAGAAAGCCGGTGGAGGCTCCCGTCGCACGCAACACTGCGAGTTCGCGACCACGCTGAACTGTCCAGATACTGAAGAATGCGCCGACGACCAGTGCGGAGATCGCGTACAGAAACGCCTTGATCATCGACATTGTCATCATTTCCGCGGAGAAGCCCGGTGAGGAGTCGAAAGATTCCTCGAGCGTCTTTGCGGACGTTCCCGCCGCCGCATCGCCCGATACGAGGTTCGGCAGTGTATCGTCCAGCCCGCGAATCGCGACAACACTCGCTTCGGAATACGCACTGGCGTTGGCGGTTTCGCCGATCTTGGCACCGGCGTGAACCTCCTGCCAGGTACGCAGGGGCAGGTAGGCGACGTCTACGTGCCCGAAAGTGCGCTTGTCTTCGGTGAATCCGACAACTGTCAGCTCCGTACCGAGTCGATCGAGTATCACCGTGTCACCGATCGCAACACCATCATCACGGAAGGTAGAGCTGACGATGATGTCCGTGTCGGCTTGCAGCCCCCTCCCGTCGGCGGTGACGGGCTCGAGGAAGGAGCCAGGTTCGATACCGAAGAGCGTGAGATCGACAGGCGTGCCACTGCGAGTTTTTGCATTGACGATCATGTTTCCGAACAGTTCGGCGTCTTGGACATCGGGTTGCATGCGCCATGCCTGGGCCTGCTCCTCGGTGACGACCGAGCGCGAAAACGCCGAGTCGGCTTTGGTGTCCGGCGCGAAGGCGAATGCCTGGATCGGTGTCCGTTGCAAAGCGGACACACCATCATTGACCAGGCCGGACGAGAGGCCGGACAGGATCACCATCAAGATCGAGATGAGGGCAACCACGGCGCCCATCAAGAGGAATCGGTTTCGCGCAAACCACAGTTCGCGCAGGGCGAGGAACATTCGGGAAGCTCCAAAGTCGTCGGTGCGAGTCACGCCGACTTTTATCGACGCCTTGTCGAAATCATATCGACAAGGCGTCGAAAAACTATGTGAGGTGCGTTACTACTAGTCGTAGTAGACATCGTGAGGCGCTGAGCGTCGTATCAGTCCCCGACGCCCACTGGCCGATCGCCGACAATTGAGATTCGATCCATCACACGACGAGCCGGGAAGTAGTCACTGGCCGCGTAATGCTGGCAGGTCCGATTGTCCCAGAAGGCAACAGTATTCGGCTCCCACTTCAGTCGGACCTGGAATTCCGGACGATTGACGTGGCGATACAGCATCGTGAGAAGTTCGTTCGATTCCTCTTCGGATACGCCCAAGATCCGTTGCGTGAAGGTCATGTTGACGAACAACACCCGCCTGCCGCTTTCCGGAATGACCCGAACCACCGGATGCTGCACCGCAGGGAACTTCGGACGCAACATCTCGACCGCATCCGCCGGCATCGACCTGCCGAACGAGTTGATCCAATCATGTTCTGCAACAAGCGGGTCGATACGCTTCTTGACGTCTTCCGGAAGCAGATCGTAGGCAGCAGCGGTGTCAGCCCACAACGTGTCACCACCCACCTCTGGCACCTCGACTGCACGAAGTACGGCGGCAAATGAAGGAAACTCGTGCCACGTCACGTCGTTGTGCCAGTTGTTCTCGACGCCGCCGACCATCGCATCCTTGGCCAGCGTCGTGACATCGACGTCCGTCTGCCCTGGCTGCGTGTACTTGAAGAACGGATGCTGTTCGAGATCGCCCCAACGCTCGGCAAAAGCTCGATGTTCTGCTCGGCCGAGGTCCTGATCCCGAAAGAAGAGGACTTTCCACTCGAGGAGAGCGCGGCGAAGTTCCGCAATCACGGCATCAGACAGGTCCCCGCCGAGTCGAATGCCGGAGATTTCCGCTCCGATCGTCGGCGTGACCGCCTTGACCGCAAAGTGTTCGTACGGCGCCGGAACTACGGACTCGGGATTCCGGCGAGCAACAAGTGGACCATAGGCAGCAAGCGGATCGGTGGGGATCGGAAAGATCGTTGCCGCAGGCAAAAGGGTAGCCATCAAGGCACTTCCTCGGAATCGACGGTGTCGTAACGGACAAAATCCAGATTAAGGTTATCTCCTTAAAGTGTCAACGGTCACGTTGTCCGGCGCGCACCTTGACCCTGACGCCGCGTCAGGGTTGGAGAATGGTTTCCACAGACGAAATCCGAATCGACAAACGGGAGGGCGAGGCGATGATGACCATCGGCGAGCTGGCGAATCTGGCCGGCACCACCGTCAGATCCGTGCGCTACTACCACTCGAACGGGCTTCTCGAAGAACCACAACGCCAACCCAACGGCTACCGCATGTACCGGGCGGTGGACCTGGCACGACTGAGCCGCATCCGCCGCCTGCGCGATCTGGGGATTCCTGTTGCCAAGATCGCCGAACTGCTCGACGGCGACGCTCACGACACCCGGTCCGCACTCGACGCACTCGACAAGGAACTGGCAACCAAGGCCGAACAGATCGCGGTTCAACGTGCTCACATCGAGTCGCTACGCCGCAACGCCGATCCCGAACTACCCGACGCGTTTTCGGAAGTGCTCGCACAGTATGTCGTTGCCGGTGCACCGACAGCGTGGATCGACAACGAGCGCGAACTCCTGATCCTCGCGCTCACCGTCTCCGGGGGTGATCCCGAAGTCTGCGATTCACTCCTGAGCGCACACCGCCGGGCGTTGGCGAAGCCGAACCGCAAGCAGGCAATCGAATTGATTACTCGCATGTACGCCCTCACCGACGCTCCGGCGGACGCCGACACGATTGCGGCCCTTGCCATTCAGTTCTGCGATTTCACCGAGAGAGTGCTTCCTGAACAGGCCGCACCGGAACGCCCTTCACCCACCCGGTTGGTAGCGGTGCTGCGCGAGCACCAAGCAGATCGAAGAACCCCGACCCAGGAAAGATTCGCGAAGGCTGTAGCGGCCGAGTTCGCTGCCCGCCAGTCTCGACCCTGAAACTCCGCCACTGAATCCCCACATCGGAAGTGGGGTGATCAACGCTGCCCGAAAATGGGCTCGAAACAAGGACACGACACGACAATGACTGGATCCATCATGCCCAGATCACGCACGCCTCGACCACGAAAGTGGCTGGCTACCACAATCGCCGCTGCCGCACTCGCAGTACCTGCGCTGGCGGCGTGCTCGGATCCTGCTGCTCCGCAGGAAGATCCACAATCGAATCTCAGCGCGTTCTACGACCAGGATGTCGAATGGGGGCCATGCGCCACAGACACCGGAACATCGACGGCAAGTGACTGTGCCATGGTCACAGTACCTTTGGACTATTCCGCCCCTGACGGCAAGACGATCGAAGTGGCGATCTCGCGGGTCGCATCCACCGACCCTGCACAGCGACGCGGGATCCTGCTCACCAACCCTGGTGGCCCGGGTGGCCGAGGACTGGGATTGCCCGAGATTCTGAATGCCGGGATGACACCGGAAGTCGCAGCGGCATACGACGTCATCGGCATGGACACCCGAGGGCTCGGCAAGAGCACGCCGATCGACTGCGGCGTCGAGCAGATGACATGGATGCGTTCACCGGGTACCACAGAGGAAGGGTGGAACGAAAGTGTTGCGCTCGCACGCGAGGCCGCTGACACATGCTGGGACAAGTACCCGGACTATCTGCCGCACATCAATACTCAGAACATCGCCCGCGACCTCGACGTGATTCGTGGCGCCCTCGACCAGGAGAAGGCGTCGTACTTCGGGTGGTCGTACGGCACATATCTTGGTGCGACCTATGCTCAAATGTTCCCAGACAGGATCGACCGTGTGGTTCTCGACAGCGCACCGGACCCGAAGAAATACGGATACGAGATGTTCCAGGACATGGGCCCGGCCAATGAGAAAGCGATCAACGGATTCTCACAGTGGGCAGCAGACCACAACTCCACCTATGCACTCGGATCGACGCCCGCCGAAGTTCGCGCCCTCATCGAGAAGCTGATCTCGGACGCCGCCACCACTCCGATTCAGATCGGTGACTACGCCGTCGACGATCACGTCCTTCCATTCCTGATGTACGTCAACGGAACCGGGGACACCGAAAAGGAAAGCGAGGCATTCGCGCAGGTATTGGTTCAGTTGCGCGAACTCGCCGCAGGCAAGACCGTCGAGGACATCCATCCCCAGCTGACGGGACTGATGCAGGCGTGGTTCCAGACCGAATTGGGGACCGGCCCGGACTATGCCGGAACAATCGCCATTGTCTGCGGAGACGTGTCGATGCCGAGCGATCCCGCGTGGTATCGCAACAAGTTGGAGGAGCACCGTGGTGATCAGCCGATCTTCGCCGGCACGCACAACACGATCATGCCCTGCGCGTTCTGGCGCAGTGAGGCCCCGAAGCGGATCGACATCGACAACAACGTTCCGGCATTGCAGATCCAGGCAACCGGTGACACCCGCACGACGTACGACGAAGGCCTCGGCATGCATGAAGCGATGAAAGGCTCACGGCTCGTGACAGTTCCAGGCCGCACTCATGCGGTGTTCCCGGGCTACGCGAATACTTGCGCAAACGCCGCCGTCAACTCGTACCTGCTCGACGGCTCACTGCCCGCCGAAGACGTGGTGTGCGAGTCGTGATCTCAGCCAGTCAGCTCGCTCTTGATCTCGTTCTTGAGAACTTTGCCGACCTTGGAGCGAGGTAGATCGTCCCAGACGATGACTTGCTTCGGAGTCTTCACACTTCCGATGCGAGACTTCACGAAAGCCATCACCTCGGCGCCGTCGATGTCTGCGCCGAGGTGTGGCTGCACCACTGCCACAACACGTTCGCCCCACTTGTCGTCCGGCAACCCGATCACTCCGCAGTCCTGAATCCCCGGATACGCCATGAGTGCCTGCTCCACCTCGACCGAATAGACGTTGAAACCGCCGGTGATGATCATGTCCTTCGCACGATCGACGATGAACAGAAAATTGTCCTCGTCCAGGTACCCGATATCGCCGGTGTGATGCCAGCCGTGGGCCGACGCTTCCGCGGTTGCGTCGGGGTTCTTGTAATAACCCGCCATCACCAACGAACTGCGAATCACCACCTCACCACGCTCGCCACGTCCGAGCAGCGCGCCTTTGTCATCCATGATCCCCACGGTCACCAGCGGCGAAGGTCGACCCGCCGACGAGAGTCGCGACGTTGCGACAGTGCCGTCCGGGCCGAAGTGCTCCTTCGGTGACATCGTCGAGATCATCATGGGGGCTTCGCTCTGCCCGAACAGCTGAGCCATGACCGGTCCGATCTTGTCGATCGCCTCCTCGAGCCTGGTCGGGGAGATCGGTGCCGCGCCGTACCAGAAACACTGCAGCGAGCTACGATCCGTTACCGCGAGGTCCTCGTGCTCGAGCAACATGTAGATGAGCGTCGGCGGCAGGAAGGTGTGAGTCACCTTGTGTTTCTGAACGTTCGCGAGGAAGTACCCGAGATCGGGCTTCGGCATGATCACCACTTCGCCGCCGAGGGCCATGATCGGGAAGCACAAAACGCCGGCGGCGTGAGTCAACGGCGCCAACGCCAGATACACCGGGCGCCCCTCGAATGGATAACTCATCAAAGTGATTGCGGTCATCGTCTCGATGTTGTGCCCGGTCAACATCACGCCCTTGGGGCGGCCCGTCGTACCACCGGTGCCGACCAGCATGGTGACGTCGTCGGGCGCCGCGGCGTCGAGTTCTTCCTCCCCGAGCCAGCTTTCGAGGGACTGTGCCGAATCCCATTCGCCGTCGATACAGACGAGCGTCACCAACTGTGGAAGCGCGTCCTTGATCTGGTCGACGAGCGGCGCATAGGACTTCTGGAAGAACAGAGCGCGACAATCGAACAGATCCAACAGGTCTCGGTTCTCCGCAGCTTCGTTGCGAGGGTTGATCGGGCACCAGACCGCGCCAGCCCTACTGATACCGAATACGCAGGAGAACGAGATCGGGTCATTGCCGGACAAAATCGCGACCTTCTCGCCCGCCGCGATGCCCGAAGCCGCGAGCGAAGCTGCGAAACGTCGGCTGAACTGTTGCACCTCGCCGTAGGAGAGAGTGCGCTCCCCCATCGTCAAGCACGGTGCGGTGGAACCAAGAGAGGCTCCCTTGTCGAGATAGTCGGTCAAACGCATGGGGAGCCTCCAGGGCGGGGCTCCCGGCGCGATGCACGCCGGGAGCCGTGAACATGATGACGAGGGCGACGAGCTAGGCGTTGATCGTTACTTCCGGCTCCAGAGCCAGCCCGAAACTACGTAGCGCGCCGAGTAGTTCGCGATGGCCGAACGCCTGGCAGGCCGAGGCAAGCCCGGTCCTCTTGGGTGCCTGCTGAAGCAAGGAATGCGCTGCATAGGCGTGTAGGAGGCCCGTCTGCTTGTAGTTGCAGTTTCCGTGGATCACGACGTGCGAGCGACCCAGCGGACCCGACGCGTAGACCGAGTCCAGTGAGGTGTTGATGCGCGGATTTTCACGAGGGGGCATACCCGCCTGAACCGAACCGGCGATCTCGGCCAAGGCGGCTTCCTGCTCGTCGGCGGGCAGGGTCTTGATCTGCTCCTCCACGATCTTCTGTGTCGCGACAACACCTTCCATCACGGTGCGGTCGAACACCCCGCCCGCAGCCTTGACGTTGGAAACTCGCGGATCGTTCTTGAACCACACGGGGTGGCAAGTTCCGCCCCACGGCAATGCAAGCGCAGTTTCGTGCTGGCCGGGAACGACGACGTCGAAAGTCTGGCCGGGCGCCCACTGCACGTACTTGTTCTGCTCGAGGTAGTACCAGTTCGCCTTGAGGATGGTGAAGATCGTCTGAGTGGAGGCGTAGGTGGGAAATCCCTTCCACAGCACGAGAATGTCGAGCGTATCGAGACCCGGCGTTTCCAGTGCGATGTTGGCCGCGATCTCACCGGTGGTGTACATCTGCGCGATACCGGGCGAGAGAAGCAGACCCTTCTCCTGGTACTTGTCGCCGAATTTCTCCTGGACGTCGAGTACCCAGTCCTGCTCACCGGTGGTGTCCATGTAGTGGCAACCGGCATTCAACGCAGCCTCGACGACGGTGCCGCCAAGCTTGATGAACGGCCCGACCATGTTGCTGACAACCTGTGCGCCGGTGAACAGTTCAGTGAGCGCCTCGACGGTGTGCTCGACCTCGACGACCTCGTGATCGACGGTGTCCAAACCGGGGATCTTGTCGAGGACCTCTTGGATGCGAGCGGCATCGCGGCCGGCCGCGATGAACGGGATGTTGAACTCGCGCAGGTATTCACACACCAGACGGCCGGTGTACCCGGAGACGCCGTAGACGATGACTGGCTTCTTTTCGGACATGTTCGTGGAACCTTTCGAAGACGTGAGGAGGGTGTACGTGCGAATGGGGAGGGCGAGTTACATGCCCATGCCACCGTCGACCGGTAGGCCGATTCCGGTGATGAATCGCGCGGCGTCGGAGGACAAGAACACCACGGCGTCAGCCATGTCGTTCACTTCACCGAGGCGGCCGAGCGGGGTGAGACCGATGACGTCGCCGACTGCCGCTTCGGCACTGGGCCACAGGCCGAGCTTCTCCATGTCCGCCGCGAGTCCGAGACCCATCTCCGTGGCGACGAGGCCCGGGTAGATGCAGTTGACGCGGACTCCGTAGCCGAGCTTGCCCGACTCGGCGGCGGCAACTCTGGTGAAGCGATCGACCGCGGACTTGGTCGCGGAGTATCCACTTATCCCGGGAAACGGAATGGTTGCGGCCACTGAAGAGATGTTGATGATGGAGCCGCCGGTTCCGGCTACGCCACCCGGACGCATGCTGCGCAGTCCGTGTTTGGTTCCGAGCGCTGTTCCGAGGATGTTGACCTCACACATACGGCGGATGTCGCCCGGATCGAGGTCAACCACCAGCGAGGAAATCTCGATGCCTGCGTTGTTGACGAGGATGTCGAAGCCGCCGAGAGTCTCCGCGGTGGCGGCGACTGCCTCTTCCCAGTTGGCGTCGTCGGTGACGTCCAGCTTTACGAACCCGGTTTTGACTCCGCCCGAACCAACGGCCTCTGCGGTGGCACGACCTTCGTCTTCGAGAACATCGCCGATCATCACCGACGCCCCCGCCTTCGCCAACGCCTCAGCCATTCCGGCTCCGAGCCCCTTGGCACCACCTGTGACCAGTGCTTTTCGTCCCTCGAGATCAAACACGCTCATTTTCGACTGCCTCCATGACTGAAACGACTCTCGCGATGCCACCGTTCACAGCGACGCTGCCAAGTGGTGTGAGTCACAGAATATTCAACTTTGGACGAGTGTCAAGAGAAATCTTGACGACTGTCAAGATTTTGTTACACGCTCGTCAAAGACCAGGGGTTACACTGATTCGGACGCGGCGATCGTGCCGCTGTGGAAATCGCAGGGAACAGGACGTGCCATCGTGACCACGACAGTCGAGAAGCCAAGTGGGGCAGGAAAAAAGGCGGTGCCTGTCTCTTCGGAGAAGCGGTCCAACGCAGACAAGGTGTCACGTCGTCAGGTCGACAAATTCTCCGAGCGACGTGATCAACTGGCCGAGGCCGCACTGCAAACGCTGGCCGAACTGGGCTACGCACGCACGAGCCTGCGCGAAATCGCCCAGAATTCGGAGTTCTCCCACGGCGTCCTGCACTACTACTTCAGCGACAAGGTCGATCTCATCACCCACTGCGTGCGCCACTACAAGGCACGCTGCGTCACCCGCTACGACGGCATCGTCGCCACCGCTCAGACGCCGGAGGAACTGAAAACGGGTTTCGGCGCGCTGCTCGCCGAGACCATGATCGACGAGCCGACGATGCACCGCCTCTGGTACGACCTGCGCGCGCAGTCGATGTTCGAGGAGTCGTTCCGAACCGACGTGGCCGCGATCGACGAGAGTCTCGAAAACATGATCTGGCGCATCGTCTCTCGCTATGCCGAGCTTCTCGACGTGGAGCCCTCGGTCACCTCGCCGGCGATGTACGCGATCTTCGACGGCCTGTTCCAGCAGAGTCTTCTTCGCCACCTGTCCGGTGATCAGACTGCCGCGAACTATCTTTCGGAGAGCGTCCAGCAGATGCTGCCCCTGGTAGTGCCCACACCCTGAGCCGGCACCACGTCCTGAGTCGGCTCAGCGAGCAGCGATGCCTTCCGCGACGTACCTGGCACCGCGATCGAATTCGCCGACCACGTCGTAATCGGCGTCTTGCCGCCAGAAGCGGACCAACGCTCCGTACGTACCGCCGATCATCTGCGCGAGAAACAGCGGCGGGTAGTCCGATCTCACTTCGCCGGCTTCGATACCGGCAGTGACGATCCGCAGAAGTTCCACATGGAACCGATGATCGTGTGCCGCCCCCGCTCCGGAGGAGGCGAAGTCGCGCTCGAGTTCTGCAGTCACCATGCGCAGATAGCGCGGATGCATGATCGCTTGTTGCGCAAAGTCCTGAAAAATCCGGGAGATCCGATCAGAGGTCGGCATCGGCGATTCCATGAGCTGATCCACCAGTGCCGCAAGCTGATCGAGATGATCACTGTGCAGCGCCTCGAGAACCGAGTCCTTGCCCTGGAAGTAATTGAAGAAGGTGGCTCGCGACACCTCGGCTCGCTCGGCGATGTCGTCGACGGTCGTGCTGGCGAAACCCTGCGCCGAGAACAGAATTCGAGCAGCCGAGAGCAACCTGTCGTTGGTATCGCGCTTGTTCTGTTCTCGTTTGGAAATCACGTCGACCTGCCTTTCTCCGCCTCAGAACACAGTCTTCGCCACAGTCCGGAATGTGTCCAATGTCGGTCTCGCCAGTTGACGCACCACCCCCTCGATAGATGGACTACAGTCCAATTATGTCGACTGTTTCCACAGAACGCCACGACCGCGTTCTCATCGTCAGGATCGAACGCGAAGAACGTCGTAATGCGATCAATCGTGAAACTGCCGAGGGAATCGAAGCCGCACTGAACCTTCTCGACGACGACCCTTCTCTGTGGGTCGGCATCATCACCGGAACCCCCAACATCTTTTGCGCCGGAACCGATATCCGAGAGCGAGCCGACCTTCGCATGCCTCGCGGCGGTGAGTACGGCGTCATTCGGCGTCAGCGAAACAAGCCTCTGATCGCCGCAGTGGAGGGATACGCGCTGGGCGGCGGCTTCGAAATCGCATTGGCCTGCGATCTGATCGTCGCTTCCGCCACAGCACAATTCGGTCTACCCGAAACCAAACGCGGTCTGGTTGCGACGTCCGGTGCGCTCTTTCGGGCGCCACGCGCCCTTCCGATCAATGTCGCTCGCGAACTCCTGATCACCGGGCGCACTCTCGATCCCGATCGGGCCAAAGATCTCGGCGTCGTCAATGCAGTGACTGCCCCGGGTAAGGCGCTCGACGAGGCTCTGGTGATGGCGGCCGAGATCTGCGAGTCCTCTCCGACCTCGGTAAGCCTGAGCCTGAAGGCAATCGACGCTCTCTACGCCGAGGCCGATACTGCCGGATGGACCATCACCGACGACGCCAAGGACGCGGTGCTCCGATCGCCGGACATCGCCGAAGGACTCGACGCTTTTGCGAGCCGTCGGACGCCGCAGTGGAGCGGACTGCCGCCCACATGAGCGACCACGATCCGAGACGGATTTCCTATAGGGCTGGTCGGAAAGGGTGTGAACCGGTTACAGTCTCTTCCGTGACGGGAATTGGCGCATACGAGACGGGCACGCTGCTGACGCGGCGACGCCATGTCGATTTTGCGCACGTCTGTACATCCGGGTGTCCGATCTACTGATCGGACCTACGACGTGAGCGCCGCTCACGTCGATACTCGTATGTACACCCAGATCAGGGGACATTTCTGTCATGACCACCGCTTCGATCTCGCACCTGAGTTCCGTCGTAGCAGCCAATGCCGACGCCATCGACAAGGACGCAAGCAAAGCGCACGTCGTCTTCAAGGCATCCGCTCAGGCGCACGACGCCGTTGCCAGCACCATTTCTCTCGGTAAGTACACCGTCGAGGTCGACGAGCCGCCGGCCCTCGGCGGCGAGAACACCGCAGCCAATCCCGTCGAGTACTACCTCGCATCCCTGCTCTCCTGCCAGGTGGTCACCTACCGTGTGTGGGCGGACAAGCTCGGTATCGCGCTCGACGACATCTCGGCCAGGGCAGAAGGCGACCTCGACGTTCGTGGATTCTTCGGATTCGACGATGCCGTCCGCCCGGGATTCTCCGAGGTTCGCGTCGTGGTGACCCTGACCGGTCCGGAAACTCGCGAGCGATACCTCGAGTTGCAGGAGACGGTCGACGCCCACTGCCCCGTACTCGATCTCACCCGAAATCCCGTCCCAGTGCATACAGTCGTCGAAACCGCCTGACCCGCACCAACCCACCTTCACCACGGAGTATGAATTCATGAGCGAGAACACCCCCGTCGACACCGATCCGACCGCCGATTGGTCGTTCGAAACCAAGCAGGTCCACGCCGGACAGGGCCCGGACAGCGCTACCAACGCTCGAGCGCTTCCGATCTACCAGACCACCAGCTACGTCTTCGACAACACCGACCATGCGGCGGCGCTCTTCGGCCTCGCCGAGCCGGGCAACATCTACACCCGCATCATGAACCCGACGCAGGACGCCGTCGAGCAGCGCATCGCCGCTCTCGAAGGCGGAGTCGCGGCTCTGCTGGTTGCGTCCGGTCAGGCCGCCGAGTCCTTCGCGATCCTCAACCTCGCCGAGGCCGGGGACCACATCGTCTCCAGCCCCCGCCTGTACGGCGGCACGTACAACCTCTTCCACTACACGCTGCCCAAGCTCGGCATCACCGTCGACTTCGTCGAGGACCCGGACAACCTCGATCACTGGCGTGAGGCAATCCGTCCGAACACCAAGGCGTTCTACGGCGAAACCATCTCCAACCCCAAGAACGACGTGTTCGACATCCCCGGCATCAGCGCAGTCGCCCATGAACACGGCATCCCACTGATCGTGGACAACACGGTTGCAACTCCGTACCTCATTCAGCCGCTGAAGCACGGCGCCGACATCGTCGTCCACTCCGCCACCAAATACCTTGGTGGACACGGCACCGCGATCGCCGGCGTCATCGTCGACGGCGGCACCTTCGACTGGACCCAGGGACGCCACACCAACTTCACGACCCCCGACCCCAGCTACCACGGCGTCACCTTCGCAGACCTCGGTGCACCCGCCTACGCCCTCAAGGCACGCGTTCAGCTTCTGCGCGACCTCGGCTCGGCCATCGCACCGTTCAACGCCTTCCTCATCTCGCAGGGCATCGAGACACTGAGCCTGCGCATCGAGCGCCACGTGTCCAACGCCCAGAAGGTCGCGAAATTCCTCGAGGGCCGCGCCGAAGTCACGTCGGTCGCGTACGCCGGACTGGAATCCTCACCCTGGCACGAGCGTGGAAAGCAGCTGGCTCCCAAGGGAACCGGCGCCATCGTCGCGTTCGAGCTCGCCGGCGGAGTCGACGCAGGCAAGAAGTTCGTCAACGCACTGACGCTGCACAGCCACGTCGCCAACATCGGTGACGTTCGCTCACTCGTCATCCACCCCGCGTCGACGACGCACTCGCAGCTCACCCCCGAGGAGCAGCTCGCTTCGGGTGTCACCCCGGGGCTCGTCCGCCTCGCGGTCGGTATCGAAGGAATCGACGACATCCTCGCCGACCTCGAAACCGGTTTGGCAGCAGCAGCTTCCTGATCGAGCACACGAAAAAGCTCGGTCCCGACAGGCGTCGGGACCGAGCTTTTTCGTTGCGTCAGAACTAGCTCTTGGGAGTGAACGCGGCCAGCGGTTCACTGTCGGACCAGTCATGGCCCCAGTAGCTGTCCGCCGTGATTTCCTCAGCGGTGTAGAAGGTTTCGTCGACAAGCGTGCCTTCACAACCGAACTCGAGATCCCAGCCACCGGGTGCGCGCACGTAGAACGAGACCATCTTGTCGTTCGTGTGGCGACCCAACGTCGAGGAGATCGAGAAGCCGAGCTTGGCAACACGATCGAGAGCCTGACCGACGGCGTCGAGAGTCTCGGCTTCCATCATCAGATGCACGAGACCGGGTTCGTCAACCGGCGGCGCCGGGCACAGCGCCAGGCTGTGGTGGCGCTGGTTGACACCCATGAAGCGAACGCGGCGAGCCGGCGGCGGCGCATCGATTCCGCCGAGACGGATGGAACCGCGCGGGAGGAATCCGAGCACCTCGGTGTAGAAGGTGTACGCCTCGTCGAAACGCGTAACCGGAAGCACCACATGGCCGAGTCCCTGATCACCGGTGACAAAGCGGCCGCCGTGCGGGGTGACCAACGGGCTGTGGTCGAGTACCGGTCCGAAGAAGACCTCGACACGGTTGCCGTTGGGATCGTCGAATGCGATGACCTGCTCGGCATCGCGGTAGCTGGCGTCGACCTCGGAAAGAACCTCGACCTCGACTCCGGCCTTCTCGACCTCTTCACGAACACGCTGGAGCGCGAACTGATCTCGCACTTCCCAGCCCACTGCGAGGGCCTTGTCCGTCTCACCGGGCAGGACAATCAGTCGCGCACGACGCTCGTCCAGGCGCAAGTAGAGGCCGTCGGCTTCCGGGCCACTACCGACCGCGAGGCCGAGTCCGTCGACCACGAGCTCGCGCCAGCGAGCCACGTCCTGCGTTTGGATCCTGAGATACCCCAGGCCCCGAATTTCAGTCATGCCTAACCGTCCTTGCTTCGAGAGTGATTGTGGGACTAGATCATCGAGCGGTGGATGCCCTGCGGTTCGCCACCGAGCTGCGAGAGCGTCGACGCGTGGAAGATGGAACCGGGTACGTGGATCGCGTGCGCGAGACCGGCATGCGCGTCACGCCAGAACCGCTGCATCGGCGTGTTCAACTGCAACGCGCCACCACCGGAACGAGCAAAGATCTCGTCCACCGCCCGCACCGCACGCCACGCAGCAGCAGTCTGCGTACGCCGACCGATCGCACGCAGCTCGAACGAAACTTCCTGCCCCTTCTCGGTCATGTCCCAGAAACGATCCACCGTCTCCAAGATCGCAGCCCGAGAAGCAGCGATCTCGGCCGCAGCCTCACCGATCGCGAACAACACGTACGGATCTTCCTTGATCGGAACACCACTGACCGTCACACGCTCACGCTGCGCCGCCATGTTGCACGCCAACGCACCCTCAGCGATACCGATCAACGACGAAGTGATCCCCAACGGGAAAATGCAGGAGAACGGGAACTTGTACAACGTCTCCGTACGGCCCGCTTCCTTCCACGCCGTCCCGTCGTACACCTTTCCGGCGTCGATCGTGCGGTAGGTGGGCAGGAACGCGTCCTTGACGATCAGGTCCTTCGACCCGGTTCCGCGCAGGCCCACGACATTCCAGCTGTCCTGGTCGATGTCGTAATCGGAGCGCGGCAGCAGTACGTGCAGGTGCTTCGGCGGCATCAGCGGCTTGCCGGACTCGTCACCGACCATCGCGCCGATCATGATCCAGTCACAGTGATCGGTACCGGAGGAGAACGACCAGCGACCGTTGAGGATGTAGCCACCCTCGACCGGCCTCGCCACGCCCATCGGCGCATACGGCGACGCCATCCACGTATCGGGATCGGTCCCCCACACCTCTTCCTGAGCCTTGCGGTCGAAGAACGCAAGCTCCCACGGATGAACACCGACGATGCCGCTGACCCAGCCCGTGGCACCGTCCATCGCACCGATAGCCATTGCCGTCTCGGCGAATTCACGCGGATGCGCCTCGAGGCCTCCGAACTCCTTCGGCTGGAACATCCGGATGACGCCGGAGTCGCGCAAACGCTTCGCGCTGCCGTCCGTCAAGCGCATCAGCTTGTCGCCCTCGACTCCGTCGGCGCGGATCTCGTCGGCGAACTGTGAGATGTTGTCCAGAACCTGACCCATGATTTTTCCGGCTTTCTGGTTTCGCTACCCGGCGAGTGCCTAGGCAGAATGAAAATCTGTTGGTGAAACGGTGGCAGGTAGCCCGCCGAAGTGCAGAAACGCTTCCCGGTGAGTGGGAGCACCCCCTGTGCGCCTTTTTGGTAGTGGGAGCTACCAAAAAGGCGCACGGGGGCGAAGCCCCTTACTTGCCTTCTGGAGGCGTCAGGAATGCCAGAACGGACGCGACCCAGGCGTCACGGGCTTCGATCATCGTCCAGTGTCCGCAGTTGGGGAAGATGTGAACTTCGCCGTTGGGGATATCACGCATCGGCAGTATCGCCATGTCCACGGGGCTGACGCGGTCGTCGCGTCCCCAGGTCAACAGCGTCGGCGCCTTGATCTTGTTCAGCTGCGCCCAGTACGGCACGGCGGTCGACGCAGCGGCAGCCGCGCCCATGGCGGCCATGGCCTTGCTGCTGTACATCCGTCGGGCGATCTCGAGCGTCGTCGGCTCGGTGGCCAGGGCCCAACGCTCTTCGATGAGCTGCTCGGTGACGACGGCGCGGTCGAAGACCATCGAATGCAACCAGCGGACGAGAGCTTCGCGAGTGGGGTTGTCGGTGAACTCCATGAGGAGTTTGATGCCTTCACCGGGGCCCGGCGAGAAGGTGTTCTTTCCCATGCCGCCGATGGTGACGAGCTTGCTCACCCGGTGCGGTTCGTCGATCGCGACCTTGGTGGCGACGATGCCGCCCATGGAGTTGCCGATCATGTGGACAGGTCCGAGGCCGAGGCCGTCGAGGAACATCCCCACCGATGCCTGCGCCATCATCATCGGGTGGTCGGGGCCGGGATCGCTGACGCCGAATCCGGGGAACTCGAGAACGTAGCAGTGGAAGTGCTCCGCGAAGTCCGCGAGAACGCCGCGGTAATTACGCCAACCCGTGACACCGGGGCCCGAACCGTGCAGCAGCAGGAGCGGCGGGCCGTCGCCGGCTTCGTGGTACCGGAGCACACCGAGATCGGTCTGCAGTTCCTTCAGGGTTCCCTCGTAGCTCAGTTCAGTCGTCATGGTCCGAACGGTGCCATCAGTACCGCTGAGCTGCTATGACTCGTCCCGATCAGCGAGACAAGTCGATCAAAATACGTCAGATCCAGTGGTCGGACGACGCTGCCAGCAGGCGATCCATCGTCTCCGCCGAGAACGTATTGGTCGGAACGGGAGGCGTCTTGCGGCCGCGTCGAGGAGCACCCAGTTCGGGGTACAACGTCCGCGAGACCTCGCGAGCCGCATCGACGACCAGCGGAGCAACTCGCTCGAGCTGAGCGGTCCGCATGTCACCACACAACGCGATGCTGCCGACGGGACCCTCGTGTCCGCGAATTGCCGAAGCCACACATGCGACTCCACGCGCCGACTCCCCGCGTTCGAAAGCCAGTCCCCGACGCTGACGGATGCGGTTCAGTTCCTGATGGAGCACGGCGACGTCGGTGATGGTGTTCTCGGTGCAGCGGGGAAGTGCCGACCCGAACAGAGCGTCGACGCGCTCGGGGTCGATCCATGCCAGCATCGCCTTGCCGCCGGCCGTCGAATGAGCGAGCACTCTGCCGCCGACGCGGGATGGCAGCGCCGCGGCGAATCGTCCGCCGACCTTGTCGAGGTAGACGCTCTCGCGTCCGTCGAGCACCGACAGGTGAACGACCATGCCGGTCTGCAGGTGCAGTTCGTGCAGAAGCGGTGCTGCGGCTTCGCGAATCTGGCTGTGGCCGCCGTCGCCACCACCGAGGCCGAGCGCGCGGCGCCCGAGGCAGTAGCCGAACGATGCGTGATCGACCCAGTCCAGCTTGACGAGCTGATCGAGAATGCGGTGGACGGTGGACCGCGGCAACTGAGTGCGGCACGCGACTTCTTCCAGCGTCAGCCGCGCGGCGCGGCCGTCGAAGGCGTCGAGAATCAATGTCATCCGCTCGACCATCGACGGCGGCAGATCCTTCTTGGGTTGCCCGGCGGCGTTCTGGACGGTGGACAGTGTGTCGTTCATGTCAACGATGGTCATGGACGCCTCCCGAAAACTGGAATTGATTCTACCGACTATAACCCAGGTCACAGTTTCTGGAAAGTGAATCGGTCGTTTCGATCCCGATCAGCGGTAATTCACCCGCCGCCGCGTCGGTGGGAGCGCTATAAACGCCCGATGCACCTGGGAATCGTCACGCCGGTCCTGATTCAGCACCCGAGCACGCGTTCGGAGTGGGAGGCGAGTGCTGACATCGGCGAGATCGCCACAGTGGCTGCCACGGCGGATCGACTCGGTTTCCATCATCTGACCTGCAGTGAACACGTGGCCGTTCCAGAAGAAATTGCCACCGAACGCGGCGGAACCTATTGGGATCCGCTCGCCACGCTGGGTTACCTGGCCGCCCGCACGTCGCGGATCCTCCTGGCGACGCAGGTGCTGGTACTGGGTTATCACCACCCCCTCGAGATCGCCAAGCGCTACGGAACGCTTGATCGCGTCAGCAACGGACGCCTGATACTCGGTCTCGGAGTGGGGACTCTGAAACAAGAATTCGATCTCATAAATGCTCCGTTCGTCGACCGAGGAGCACGTGCCGACGACGCTCTCGCCGCACTTCGAGTATCACTGTCGACTCCGACTCCGGAGTATCACGGCGAGTTCTACGACTACTCCGGATTTGTCGTCGAACCCCATGCCGTCCAGAAACGTGTGCCCCTCTGGATCGGCGGCCGGACCAAGAGATCGTTGCGCCGGGCCACCACACACGGCGACGGGTGGGTGCCGTTCGGGCTGCGATTCTCCGAACTGAAGGAAATGCTCGACGCCACGACGCTCCCCGACGGATTCGACGTAGTGCTTCCCGCCGGTGCTCCGCTCGACCCCCTCGGCAATCGCGAATCCGCCCTTCGCACCTTGACTCGCGTCCGTGACGCCGGGGCGACCATCGCCAGTTGCTCGGTCGGCGCTCGAAGCGTCGAGCACTACTGCGAACAACTCGAAGAACTTCACCGAATCGCCCTCGCCGAGGGCTTCTCTTTCACCACTTCCTGATTTGCCGACAATCCAATGCAAAGGACGTACCGATGACCGACTCGACCGCCCTGATCGAATCTCTGCTCGCCCGAGTGGAATTGCTCGAGGACAAACTCGCGATCACCGAACTGCTGACCACGTACAGCCCTGCCGTCGACAGTGGATCAGCCGACGAGGTCGCGAACCTGTGGCTCGAGGACGGTGTCTACGACGTCGACACCGGCGCGATGCACGGCCGCGGCGAACTGCGCGCGATGGTTCACAGCGCCTCTCACCAGAACTGGATCATGAACGGCGCGGCTCACATGATGACGCCCGCGCACATCCGCATCGACGGCAACAAGGCCGTCGCGACCTGCCATTCGCAGTTGGTCATCAAGGACCCCGAGAACCCGACGGGGTTCAAGGTCCTCCGCATCACCGCGAACCGCTGGGAACTGATCAAGACCGACGGCGAGTGGAAGGTCGAACTGCGTACCAACGCCCTCCTCGACGGCCGACCCGAGGCCCGCGCTCTCCTGGCTGCCGGGGTGACTGCCTAACCCCCTGCGCGCGGTTAGGGACCCTCTGCGGTCGCTGACCGCGCACAGCTGTTGAAAGTTCGGCTCCCCGAACTCTATAGTTCACTTATTCGAACCAACAGGTCCGAGTACGTGTGACCAGGAGACCGATGAGCACCAGTACGCAAGAGCCGACGACTCCGCGCCGACGACCTACGGGGAGATCCATCGCCCTGCTCGGTCCGGCGTTCGTCGCGGCAATCGCGTACGTCGATCCTGGCAACGTCGCCGCCAACCTGACCGCCGGCGCGAAGTACGGCTATCTCCTCATCTGGGTGCTGGTACTCGCCAATGCAATGGCCGTCCTGGTGCAGTACCTGTCCGCGAAACTCGGGTTGGTCTCCGGCAGATCCTTGCCCGAGATGCTGGGTCAGCGCCTACGCAAGAACAACCGCCGCGCCTTCTGGCTCCAGGCCGAGATGATGGCGATCGCGACCGACGTGGCCGAGGTCATCGGCGGCGCCATCGCACTCAACCTGCTCTTCAACATCCCGCTCTTCCTCGGCGGGCTGATCACCGGATGCGTGTCGATGGTGATCCTGACGATCCAAAGTCGGCGCGGACAGCGCACTTTCGAGTTCGTGGTCATGGGATTGCTGGCCATCATCACCATCGGCTTCCTGACCGGGCTCGCCTTCACCGACGTCTCCGGCACCGAAGCCGTCGCCGGGTTGGTCCCCCGCTTCGAAGGAACCGAGACCGTACTGCTCGCCGCCAGCATGCTCGGAGCAACGGTCATGCCGCACGCGATCTACCTTCACTCCGCATTGGCACGTGATCGCCACGGCCACATCAAACCCGGGCCACGGTTGCAGCGACTACTCAAAGTCACCCGTTGGGATGTCGTCGTCGCGTTGATCATCGCCGGCGGCGTGAACATCGGCATGCTGCTTCTGGCCGCTTCGGCGCTGCGCGGAGTACCCGGCACCGACACCATCGACGGCGCGCATGCCGCGATCGAGAATTCACTCGGTCCGGGTGTAGCCGTGGTGTTTGCGATCGGACTCCTCGCCTCCGGACTCGCGTCGACCTCCGTGGGATGCGCGGCCGGCGCCGAGATCATGCATGGTCTTCTGGCCATTCGCATTCCGGTGATCACACGCCGAATCGTCACTCTCATCCCGGCACTGATCGTGCTCGGGCTCGGCGTCGACCCGACGCTGGCACTCGTGCTCAGCCAAGTGGTCTTGAGCCTGTGCATCCCCTTCGCGATCATCCCGCTGGTGCGAATGACCTCGGACTCCGAACTCATGGGCGACGCGCGCAATGCCCCGCTCACGACCGTCGCGGCATGGATTGCGGCCGGCTTGATCGTTGCACTCAACGTCGCTCTGCTGGTTCTGACGGTGACAGGCTAGAGCGCCAGAACCACCCAACGCGTCCCTCACAAACGCGCTGGATGGCTCCGGCCGGACTAGGAAACTTGCTCGGCGAGAGTGGCCTTGGCCCAGCGATAGTCGGCCTTTCCGCTGGGAGAACGCCTGATCGACGGAACATTCATGACGGTGCGCGGCACTTTGTACCGAGCGACCTGCGACGCGCAATGCTCACCGATCTCGGCAGCGTCCGGGACGTCGAAGCCTTCGCGGGTCGTGATGACCGCAGCGACGCGCTCACCGAACTTCGCATCCGGAATTCCCGCGACCAGAGCGTCGAGCACCGCCGGGTGACTCTTGAGTGCCTGCTCGACCTCTTCGGGGTACACCTTCTCCCCGCCGGTGTTGATGCACTGAGAACCACGCCCCAGCAGGACGATCGAGCCGTCGGCTTCCACGCGCCCGACGTCGCCGAGCACCGACATCCGCACCCCGTCGATCACCGGGAACGTAGCCGCGGTCTTGACCGGATCGTTGAAGTAACCGACCGGCACGTGACCACTGCGAGCGATGTAACCGGTCTCGGGCGATCCCGGCTCCAGCGGCCGCATCCTTTCGTCCACGACGCGGGTCTCGTCGCGAGCGGCGATGCGCATCAGGCCGTCTTCGCCGATCTCGAGATTGCCGTCGACGCCCGACTCCGAGGAGCCGAATCCGTCGCGGATCACCAGGTTCGGAAGTATCGACTTGAACTGCTCCCGCAGTGAGAGCGAGAACAAGGCCCCGCCGGACGAGACCATGCCGACCGTACTGAGGTCGTAATCTGCTGCGTTTGCTGCCAATTCGTCTGCGAGCGGACGGGCCATCGCGTCTCCGACGACGGTGATGGAGACGGCCTTCTCACTCCCGGCGAGCTGCAGGGTCGTCTTCGCGTCGAACCGCGCCATGAGAATTGCGTTGGCGCCCATGAAGAATCCGGTGAACAGCGAGTACGACGCCGCACCGTGCATCAGGGGTGCGGTACTGAGCATGTTCATCGCGGGAACGTTCGGCACCGCGGCGAACAGAGCCTGTGCGGTCGTGTGCGGCGGACCGAACGGATTTCCGCCGGTGAGCGCCGCGAAGTAGAAGTCTTCATGACGCCACATGACACCCTTGGGCATCCCCGTCGTGCCGCCGGTGTAAATGACAAAGAGGTCGTCGTTGCTGCGGGGCGCGAAGTCACGAGTGGCGGGCTGCTCCGCGGCAGCGTCGGCAAATCGAACGACCTCGACGCCTTCGATATCGCGGACGGCCGACTCGCCGACGACAACGACGTGTTTGATGCCGGGCGCGGCCGGGAGAACCGTCTCCACTACGGAAACGAACTCCTCGTCCACGATCAGTGCCACCGACTGCGAATCGTTGTACAGATAGGTCAGTTCGGCGTCGACGTAGCGATAGTTGACATTGATCGGGACCGCACGAATCTTGAGGCAGCCGAGCAAACTCTCGACGAACTCGACGCTGTTGCGCATGTGCAGAGCGACGTGATCGCCCGGCCCGACACCGACACTCGCCAAGTGGCGGGCAATGCGGTTCGATCCCTCGTCCAGTTCGACGTAGGTGCGACGACGGCCATCGCACACGAGCGCCGTGCGGTCCGGAATCAGATCCGAAATGCCCTCGTACAGATCTGCCAAATTCAGTGACACTGCTGGTGCCTTCCTTGATGTCCGGCCCGGTGAATTCGGGGCCGACCGTACTGCGTTTTCGGTGAGAACTATCCGACCCTGGAGCCGACGAATGCGGCCGAGAACTGAGCGGATCGGTGGTGACGCAAACGCGTACGCGGTGGGATCGCCGCGTCGACCCAAGGTGGCATGCAGCGCTCGTGACCCAGATCACCGCTCCCGCTGAGTGAGACTGCTCCTCAGTTGGTCAAACTTCTGCTCAAAACTAGAACTAATTCTGATTTCTCTCGAATGATTTTCTCGGAAAGACTGCCGAACGCTCGACTTCAAATTAGAATGAATACTAATTTTGCTGTACCTACCCGCCAGACCGGATCGAAGGAGCACGACATGACGCAATCACTGAGCTTGGAAGGCAAAGTTGCCGCCGTCACCGGCGCCGGCGCCGGCCTGGGTCGCGCCGAAGCACTCGGACTCGCGGCTGCCGGTGCAGCCGTCATCGTCAACGACATGGGTGCAGCGGCCAACGACGTGGTCGACGAGATCAAGGCCGCAGGTGGACAGGCGCTCGCCATCACCGGCGACGTCTCCGACTGGTCACTCGGCGGGCGCATCATCGAAGAGGCTGTCAAGAACTTCGGATCCTTCGACATCCTCGTCAACAATGCAGGCATCCTGCGCGACAAGATGATCTTCAACCTGACCGAATCCGATTGGGACGACGTCATCCGCGTGCACCTCAAGGGCCACGCCGCCACCTCGCACGCAGCCGCAGTCCACTGGCGCGCAGCCAGCAAGGCAGCCGACGCACCGGTCTACGGCCGCATCATCAACACCTCTTCCGAGGCCTTCCTCTTCGGCAGCGCCGGACAGCCCAACTACTCGGCAGCCAAGGCCGGCATCACCGCTCTGACGCTCTCGAGCGCAGCAGGTCTCTCCCGCTACGGCGTCCGCACGAACGCGATCTGCCCCCGTGCCCGCACCGCCATGACGGCAGAAGCCTTCGGCGAGAACAACACCGGCGTCGTCGGCCTCGATCCGCTTGCACCCGAGCGCGTCGCAACCCTGGTCAGCTACCTCGCATCCCCCGATTCCGACGAGATCAACGGACAGGTCTTCGTCGTCTACGGCAAGATGGTGGCGTTGATGGAAGCACCCAAGGTCGAGAACCGTTTCGACGCAGCCGGATCCGCGTTCACCGTCGAAGAACTCGGTGGCCAGCTCTCGTCTTACTTCTCCGGCCGTGGGCCGTACGAGACCTACGCTGCCTACAGCATCGCCGGCCTCGAAAAGATCGCACTTGCAGTCGACGAGACCGCAACAGTTTAAGCAGCACTTACGAAGAGGAGCGTTTTCATGAGGTTGAACGGCAAGGTAGCGATCGTCACCGGCGGCGCCGGTGGAATCGGTCGTGCCATCACCCGAGTCTTCGCCCGTGAAGGCGCGAAGGTCCTGTTCGTCGACATCAACGACGAGCAGGGCCAGGCCCTCGAACAAGAACTGGCCGGCTCCGGCAAGTTCCTGAACGTCGACCTTGCTGCCGCCGGTTCGGCCGAGCAGATCCGTGACGCCGCGCTCGAAGCTTTCGGCAAGCTCGACATCCTGGTGAACAACGCTCACGCGTCCCGTCAGGCTCCGTTGCTCGAAACCACGCAGGACATGTTCGACCTGTCCTTCAACACCGGTTTCTACCCCGTTGTCCACCTCATGCAGGCGTGCCACGACGAACTCGCGAAGACCAAGGGTTCGGTCGTCAACTTCGCATCGGGTTCAGGTTTGGACGGAATGCCCACCCAGACGTCCTACGCTGCGGCCAAGGAAGCTGTGCGAGGCCTGACGCGCGTCGTCGCCAACGAGTGGGCGCCGGAAGGCATTCGGGTCAACGTGGTCTGCCCGTTCGCCGCCACCGAAGGCGTCGTCAAGTGGCAGGAAGCCTTCCCCGAGCGCGCAGCCGCATCGGTTGCCAAGGTACCTCTCGGACGCATCGGTGATCCCGAAACCGACATCGCTCCCGTCGTGGTATTCCTGGCGAGCGAGGATTCCAAGTACATGACCGGACAGACGTTGATGGCCGACGGCGGCAGCATCAAATTGCGCTGAGCGAAATACTTCTCGGTGGGCTCAGCTCACCGAGAATAGTTTCGCAGCGTTGTCGTGCACGACGGCTCGCAACCATTCGTCTCCGAGATCGAAGCGCGTAACCGCTTGCAATGCCGTGAGATACGGGTACGGAATGTTCGGGAAGTCGCTACCGAACAGAATCCGGTCCTGCATGTCGACGAGCCGTGAAACGTCTGCCTTCGGGAAGGCGCACTGCTCTTCCGTGAAATCGGTGAACGCCATGGTCGTATCCAGGCGGACGTTGCCGTAAGCCTCTGCCAGATCGAGGAATTCGCTGTACTCGGGCATCCCCATGTGGGCGACGATCAACGACAGGCGCGGGTACCGTGCGAGCAGCGAAGCAATGCGATCGGGTCCCGTGTACTCCCCCGGCGCCGGTCCCGATCCACAGTGAATCACGATGGGCGTCTCGGAGTCCTCGAGCTGACCCCAGACCTTGTCGAGCAGAGGGTCGTTCGGGTCGTAGTTTCCGACCTGGATGTGGGACTTGAAGATTCGCGCGCCCGACTCCAGAGCCTTTCCGACGTACGACGCCGCCGACTCCTCGGGATAGAACGTGGCCGTGTGCAGGCAATCAGGTGTTTGCGCGGCAAATTCGACGGCCCACTGATTGAGCCACTCGGCCATCGCGTGCTTGTGCGGGTAGATCATCGACGTGAAAGCCCGGACACCGAACTCGCGGAGACGGTGTACCCGCTCCTCCTCGGCAAGTCGGTACGCGATCGGCCATGGTCGACCGATCATCGGTCCCGCCGAATCGAAGTAGCCCCACACCTTGTCCATGACGCTCTTCGGCATGAAATGGGTATGGACGTCGATCACGCCAGGAACACCCAACTCGCGCCAGAAAGCCCGAACCTCGGCGATCTCCTCCGGTCCGGTCGATGGGACCTCTTCGGTACACACGTCTGACACCCCTTTCGTTCGCTCGACCATACCGAGTGCCGTCGCGCTCACCGGGACAGGTCGTTGACGGCCCGCGCTGAGCACCCGAATGTGAACCCATCTTGCCGATCACCGTTGGAGGTTGAATGTCTCAGGCCGAGTCCGAAGTGGGATCGATCAGTGCCGTCGAGGAACTGCTCGCAATCGAGGAAATCAAACGTGTCTTCGCCGCGCGCCTACGCTGCATGGACACCAAGCAGTGGCACGTCTACCCAACCCTGCACACCGCAGACGTCGTCAGCGAGACGTGGGGCGGACTCCCGACAGACAAGCAACCCAAGACCGGTGACACCTCGAACCAGGTAGTGGGCATCGACAAACTCACCGCGGCAATTCGGAACATGCTCGACGGCGACATCCCCCTCACCACGGCGCACCACGCACACACTCCCGAAATCGTGCTGACCTCACCCACCACCGCAACCGGTATCTGGGCGATGGAAGACATGCTGTGGTGGAACGACGGCGAGAAAGAACTACACCTGCACGGCTACGGCCACTACCACGAGGAATACCGCAAAGAAGACGGCAAGTGGCTGATCAGCTACCGAACCCTCACCCGGCTCCGTGTCGACCAGGACCCCGGATTCTTCCGATTCATGAAAGCGCTGTGACGAAGTGACCAACCCGCTGTTTCAACCGCTCCGCATCCGTTCGCTCGAATTGTCCAACCGCATAGTCATGTCGCCGATGACGCGCACGTACTCCATCGAGGGCGTGCCTGGCCGCGACGTCGCCGACTATTACCGCCGACGCGCCGAGGGCGGTACCGGACTGATCGTCACCGAAGGCGTCGCGATCGATCACGAGACTGCTGTCGACCACGCCAACGTCCCCAACCTCCACACTCCCGCTGCTCAGGCCGGATGGCGGAAGGTAGTCGACGACGTGCACGCTGCGGGCGGCAAGATCGTGCCTCAGCTCTGGCACGTCGGGCCTCTGTGGGGCGCGATGACGCAGATGGACCCTTCGCTCAAGCCGATGCGTCCCTCGGGCGAGTGGGGTCCGCTCGGCGTCACCTCGTACTCCGCGGCCTACGTCGAACGCGCGCAGGCGAGCACCGAAGCGATGACCGAGCAGGACATCCAGGACGTCATCGACGCGTATGTCCGTAGCGCGAAGCACGCCGTCGAACTCGGCTTCGACGGTATCGCGATCCACGGCGGTCACGGCTACCTCCTCGATTCCTTCTTCTGGGAGGGCACCAACCAGCGCGACGACGCGTGGGGCGGCGACCTGGAGCGTCGAACCAAGTTCCCGGCCGCCGTCGTCGCTGCGATCCGCGCGGCCATCGGACCGGATCTGCCGATCATCTACCGTTTCTCGCAGCACAAGCAGCAGGATTTCACCGCGAAGATCGCGGAGACCCCCGAGGAGTTGGGCGTCATCCTGGGCGCGCTGGTCGACGCCGGAGTCGACGTTCTCGATGCCAGCATCAGGCGCTTCGACGTCCCCGCCTTCGAAGGCAGCGATCTCTCGCTGGCCGGCTGGGCGAAAAAATTGACCGGCGCCGTCACGATGGCCGTCGGCAGCGTCGGTATCGGAAAGTCGCTGCGGGACAGCCGCATCGAAGGCGTCGCACCTGTCGTCGACAACATCCCACAGCTCGAGGAACGCATCGGCAGCGGTGAGTTCGATCTGATCGCGATCGGCCGTCTCCACCTCGCCGATCCGGCATTGGCGACAACCCTGCGCGACGGTAGTCCGCTGCCGGCCTTCGATCGAGCGGTGCATGAGGGCAGCTTGATCTAGGGGCTCCGCCCCTGTGCGCCTTTCCGGTAGTTCGCACTACCGAAAAGGCGCACAGGGCCGAAGGCCTTTATGTTCGACCCATGACTACTTTCAACGCCTGGGTCGCCCGCGAAAGCGACGGCACCATCGACTTCGCCCCCGAAACCGTCGACGAATCCTTCCTCCCGGCAGGTGAGGTCACCATTCGCGTCGAGTATTCGAGCGTCAACTACAAGGACGCTCTCGCGGTCACCCCGAAAGGCGGGGTGGTTCGCGAGTACCCGATCGTCCCCGGCATCGACGTCGCCGGCGAGGTCATTGCCTCCGAGTCCGACGCATTCGCCCCGGGCGACAAGGTCGTCGCACATGGCTACGAGATCGGGACCGCCCGCAACGGCGGCTACGCCGAGATCGCCCGTTTGCCTGCCGAGTGGGTCGTGAAGCTCGACGGCATTTCCACCGCCGACGCTGCTGCGATCGGCACGGCAGGATTCACCGCAGCCATGAGCGTCCAAGCCATTCTGGCCAGCGGAGTGAAGCCCGCCGACGGTCCCGTGCTGGTGACGGGCGCGAGCGGCGGAGTCGGCACCGTCAGCGTCGACCTTCTGGCAAGCGCAGGCTTCGACGTGGTCGCCTCCAGCGGTAAGCCAGGCGCGGCAGACCTTCTGACGTCACTCGGTGCGTCTTCGGTGATCGGCCGGCTCCCCGAAGATCCCGACGCCAAGCCTCGCCCGCTCGGAAAATCTCAGTGGGCGGCGGCCGTCGACTGCGTCGGTGGAAAGACCCTCGCTCACGTTCTGAGCACGATCAACTACGGCGGTGTTGTGGCCGCCAGCGGTTTGACCGGCGGCGCCGCGCTGCCTACGACCGTGCTGCCGTTCATTCTCCGCGGAGTCTCACTGCTGGGCATGGACTCGGTATTGATGCCGATCGAACCCCGTCGCGCGCTGTGGGCCCGTCTGGGCTCCGACTTGGCCCCACGTCATCTGAAGGAGATCACGAACCTCGTTGCCGTCCGCGACGTCGTCTCGGTGATCGATCAGGTACGCGAAGGCAAGTACACCGGCCGGGCGCTGGTTCAGGTTGCCGACGGTTTCTGAACCGCTCAGAAAAGTGTGAACAGATCTGCCGGTTCTTCGGCCGTCGTGGACTTCTCCTTGTAAGGGGAGTTCACGGCGGTCGGTTCCTTCTTCACCGGGGCAGCAAGCGGGACCGATGCGATGTCCCCCGAGACGATGGCGCGTGCGGCTTCGCCGGCCAGCTTGTCTGCCATTTCGTTGTAGTGGTTGCCGACGTGCCCGCGCACCCAACGAAAGCGCACCGGACCGACTCGATCGGTGATGGCTCGGTCGATGCTCTGCACCAGTTCCAGGTTCTTGACCGCCCCGCCGCTCGCGGTCTTCCAGCCCTTGCGCTTCCAACTCGGCAGCCATTCCGACGCGCACTTGATGGCGTACTGCGAGTCGGATTCGATGAGCAGAGGATCAGCACCGGGATGGGCGACGACGGCCTCGAAGAGCGCACGCAACTCGGCAATCTGATTGGTGCCGGACGCTTCTCCGCCGGACATGCTCGGACCCTCGTGATTGACCCACGCCCAGCCGATAGCCCCGCCGGGGTTTCGCAGACAGGATCCGTCGGTGCTCACGATGATCATGGCTCGGACAATACGTTGCGCCACCGACACACGCCTTAACGGAGGATGGACGGTGGCGATACGCTGACCTCGATGACGCCGCTATCTCCGGTCGACGAAGTCACGGTGACTTCTCAGCGACCACTCGATGCCGCGCTGACGCTCAGCCCGCATCAGCGCGGACCCGGCGACCCCGCACATCGACGGTCAGCCGACGGAGCGATCTGGCGAGTTTCCCGCCAACTTTCGGGTCCTGTGACCTACCGCATCACGCAGTCGGATCGCCATACGGTCCGGGTACAGGCCTGGGGTCCCGGCGCCACGGAATTTCTGACCGGCGCCGAAGCTCTGCTCGGTCTCGACGACGAGGCCGAAGATTTTGCGCCCGAGCATCCCAAGCTCGCCGAAGCTCATCGACGCTTCCCTCATCTGCGCATCGGCCGCACCGGACGCGTCATGGAAGCCCTCGTTCCCGCGATCCTCGAGCAACGCGTCCACGGCATCGACGCGTTTGCCGCATGGCGCCGGCTGCTGACCAAATTCGGAGAGCGCCCACCCGGCCCCGCGCCCGACGGAATGCGAGTTCCACTCACCGCGGACCAATGGCGACGAATGCCGTCGTGGGAGTTTCATCGCGCAAATGTCGATCCCGCGAGATCCAAGACGATCGTTCAGTGCGCTCGGGTCGCCGACCGCCTCGAGCAGGCGTCATCGTTCCCCAGGGCCGAAGCGACCAAACGATTGCGAGCGGTGCCCGGCGTCGGGATCTGGACTGCCGCGGAAGTGGCTCAGCGCGCGTTCGGCGATTCCGACGCACTCTCGGTCGGCGACTACCACCTCGCTGCGGTCGTCGGCTGGTCGCTCCTGGGCGAACCGATCGACGACGCCCAGATGGTGCAGTACCTCGCTCCCCTCCAACCGCATCGATACCGCGCGGTGCGGCTTCTGCAGGTCAGCGGTCAAGCCGTCAAACCCAAGTTCGGTCCGCGAACTGCCGTTGCCGACCACCGCTGGCACTGAGCACCAGGAGATAAAGAATGTCGACCCGATACGCACACATCGCCTTCTCCCCCGCTGCGGTGGAGCGTCAGCGGTCGACCGGGAGTTTCACCGTCTACGGTTCAAAGCTCGATCAGCCCGACGAAGGTCCGATGGAATTCGATTTCCGCGCTCAGGGATTCGTGAAATCCGTGGATTCCTTCTTCATGTCCACTGTGACGCCCGACGGTTGGCCGTACGTCCAACATCGCGGCGGCCCGCGCGGATTCCTGCATGTGTTGGGCCCGAATCGAATCGGATTCGCCGATCTCCCCGGCAATCAGCAGTTCGTGACGCTCGGCAATCTGGAAGAGAACAATCGCATCTCGCTGTTCGTCATCGATTACCCGACGCGAACGAGATTGAAGATCTACGGGCGTGCACACGTGATCGAAGCGGACGAGGACCCTGAACTGCTGCAACAACTCTTGCAGGTCCCCGGCGGCACCATGACAGCAAAAGCGCAGCGCTCCATCGTCGTCGAGGTCGAAGCGTTCGACTGGAACTGCAGTCGAAATATCACACCTCGCTTCGACAAGGAGCGCATGGACGAATCCCTCGCTCTGGCACGCCAACCCCTGCAAGCCGAGGTCGATCGGCTTACTGCCGAGGTCGAAGAATTGCGCGCGCGGTTGTCGAAAAACGAATGAGACTGGGCGGTTTCAGGGCCCCCTGAGTCGGGTAGCCACCAAACACGGCCCGTCGCGCGGAGACGACGGGTCCCGTTGTGCCCGAGGAGGTCCGCACGATCGATCCAGACGGTGGAGTTCTGGTTAACGAACTGCACCGCCACCATTCACGACTGGTTCCACACAGACAGATTGGCCGTCCCCATGAAACTGTCCCGAACTCTCACCATGTCCGTACTCGTCGTCGCCGCTGTCGGCGCCGGAGCCGGCACCGCGGTCGCAGCGCCCCCGAATGCGGGCTTCGATCCGTCCCAACCCCTACTGACACCGACCGCCGAGTCGAACAGCCAGGCGGCGTTGATGCTCTTCCCCGGTAACGATCCGAAGCAAGCCGCGTTCGACACGATGGCCAACGAGGTCAATATCGGCTGGAACAACGGCGGCGTGCAGTCGACGCTCATCGGAGCCAACCTCGGCGTCGGAATCGGCTGCCTGTCGATCTTCCCGAACTTCATCGCCGGCTGCATCGTCGGTGGAGTCATCGGCACGGTTGCCGGAGTCGGCGCGGGAATCACCAACGGAAACCCGAACGCTGCGCCGGCCGTCGAGAAGTTCTTCGCGACTCCTTGAGAGACGCTCAGCTGTGCGTGTGCCCTGGGGTGGGTGTCTCGTCGTGAAAATGTGTGGCGCCGATCGAATGCAACAGCTGGTGAACGGTGTCGTCTGCCAGTTGGTATCGCATCGATCGGCCGTCGCGCGTCGCGCTCACCCACCCCTGGCTACGCAGTAGCCGCAGCGCATGTGAGACGGCTGTGCCGCTCATCCCCAGCGCCACGGACAGATCCGTGACGCAGATACCCGGTGCGTGGTGAAGGCAGAGCAACAGACGCAGACGGTTGGCGTCGGAGAGAAGCTCGAAGCGACCGGACCAACTGGTGACATCGAGACCCTCGAGTGCAGCCCTGGCGCGACGAACATCCTCGACGCTCAGCGCGCCACTGGTGTCTGCTGCGCCTGCATTCGTCAACCGACTGCCTCCGTAGAACTTCCGATCCCCCGCCGCAAGTGTACCCAGAAGCGAACCTCGTCAGGCAGACTCCACCACGGCTGCCATGCCCTGGCCACCGCCGATACACATGGTCAACAGCGCTTTTCCGCCGCCGCGACGGCCGAGTTCGTGAAGCGCGGTTGTTGCCATACGCGCACCCGTCGCTCCCACGGGGTGCCCGAGCGAGATGCCGGAACCGTTGACGTTCAGTCGATCGAGGTCCTCGAAGCCCCATTCCTTCACTACGCCGAGAACCTGGCACGCAAACGCCTCGTTCAGCTCGACCAGATCGAAGTCGGCAAAGCCTGCCCCTGTGCGAGCAAACAGTTTCGAGACGGCGGCAACCGGTCCGAGGCCCATCAGCGCCGGTTCACAACCGGCCGCGGCCCAACTGTCGAGGAACCCGATGGGTTCCAGCCCCAGCTCGTCCAGGCGATCCTCGGCGACCACCAACATCGCTGCCGCAGCGTCATTCTGTTGGCTGGCGTTACCGGCGGTCACGACGCCTCCCTCGGACACCGCACGCAGCCGTGCCAGGGTTTCGAGTGAGGTATCCGGACGGATCCCCTCGTCAGCACGAAACTGTGTGACGTTCCCTTTTCGATCCGTCAGTTCGACGGCGACGATTTCGGCATCGAATCGGCCGGATTCTCTTGCCAGAGTAGCTTTTCGGTGACTCTCGACGGCGAAGGCGTCCGACTCTTCCCGCGTGATCCCGCAGCGTGTCGCGACGTTCTCGGCCGTTTCGATCATTCCGCTGATCCGGCCGAAACGCCACTCGGGTTGCGAGCGCTCTCGACCACGATCGAGGCGGTCGAACAGTTGCAGCCCACCGGATTTGGTGCCCCACCGCGCTCCGGTGGTGTAGTGCTCGATCCCGCTCATCGATTCGACGCCGCCCGCGAGAACCACGTCGGCAGCACCCGTCTGGACCATCATGGCCGCGGTAACGATGGCCTGCAGACCCGTTCCGCATCGGCGATCCGTCTGGAAGCCGGCTACCGAAATCGGCAACCCGGCCTCGAGCGCCGCCCACCTTCCGATGCACGGTGCCTCCGAATTGGCATACGACTGCCCCATCGCGACGTCGTCGATGCGGGACGGATCGATTCCGCTACGACGCACGGTCTCCTTGACGACAGTGGCAGCCAAACTTTCCGCAGGCACGTCACGAAGTGCCCCTCCGAAACGGCCCACCGCGGTTCTGACCGGCGCGACCAATGCTGCTCGTTTCACAACTGACCTCGAATCTCGTTCTGGAAGAATGGAAAAGGATTCAGGAGACCAACAGGCGCACGGTATCCGCCACCAACGCAGGTTTACCTGCTCCTTCGATTTCGATCGTGTACCGCACGACAATCGTCGCGCCCTTCGCGGTGCGCTCGAAGGAAAGAATCTCCGCACCTGCCCGCACCGAAGAACCGACCTTGACCGGTTCGGGGAATCGCACCTTGTTACTGCCGTAGTTCACGGTCATGGAGATTCCGTCGACACGCATCACCTGAGCGCCGAGCACCGGCAACAACGAAAGAGTCAGATAGCCGTGGGCGATGGTGCCGCCGTACGGACCCTGCGCTGCGCGCTCGGGATCCAAGTGAATCCACTGGTGATCCTCGGTGGCGTCGGCGAACTTGTCGATCCGATCCTGTGTGACCGGGAACCACGCGCTGTAGCCCAAGTGCTCACCGACAGCCGTCTCAACTTCGTCGATTCCGTTGAAAATTCGCATAGTTCTCTCCTGAAAGGTGTTGAACAGCAAAGAAAAGTGCAGCGCTAATGTGCGCCGCGGCGCAGCGTGACCCGATACGTGTACTGCTCCGGCAAGAAATAGCTCACCGACAACTCGTTGGCAACGCCCTGCGCGTTGGAGTACAAACGGTCCACCCGCAACATGGCGTGGCCGATCTCGCAATCGACGTCCCTGGCAACGTCTGCCGTTGCCGGGGACACCGTGATCGATTGTGCTGCTTCGACAATCGGACTGTCGATCAGCGGTTCCAGCAGGCCGATCACCGTATTGGCGCTCACCGCACCGGCCGCCATGGCGGGCAGGTCGATGATCTGCCGCGCGATCGCCTCCGGCAGATGCGCCGTCGTCTGCACGAACGGAACTCCCTCGTGTATCCGTCGGAAGACCACGGTGTACACGACGTCGGTGTCGAGCCGAAGCCGACTGGCCGCCTCGATGTCCACGCGCCGTTGCAGCGGTGACACCACTTCCATCGTCGTGTCCCGCGAAAGGTTCATGAGATCTTCGATGGATCCGAGATGACGGAGATAGCGGCCGCTGTTCTCGGTCACGAAAGTCCCGCGCCCGGGTACTCGGTACACGATGCCCTCGGCAACAAGATCGTGAAAGGCTCGCCGGACCGTCTGCCGACTCACGCCGTGATGCTGCGCCAGTTCGGATTCGGTGGGCAGTTGAATGCCGTCGCGGTAGGTACCGGCAGAGATCTGCTGACGAAGCTCACGAGAGAGGCGTTGGTACGCCGGCTCCGTCTCTCTTTCCTTACCGCTCATAGCGACATGATCCTACTTGCTCACCGGTCCGTCACAGACCGCCGCGGGCAACCAGCTGCGAAACGATCACGTTGCGCTGAATTTCGTTGGTTCCCTCCCCGACGATCATCAGTGGCGCATCACGGAAATACCGCTCGACGTCGTACTCCGTCGAGTAGCCGTAACCGCCGTGGATGCGGACGGCGGACAACGCGATTTCCATCGCCACTTCGGAGGCGTACAGCTTGGCCATGCCTGCCTCCATGTCGCACCGCTCGCCGCTGTCGTACATCTGCGCCGCGTGCCACGTCAGCTGCCGCGCGGCCGTCAGCTTCGTTGCCATGTCGGCGAGGTAGTTACCGATCGACTGGTGCTTCCAGATCGGCTGGCCGAAGCTCTCGCGCTGCTGCGCGTACGCAAGTGAATCTTCGAGTGCGGCCGTGGCGACGCCCAGTGCACGGCAAGCCACCTGGATACGGCCGGTCTCGAGCCCCTTCATCATCTGCCCGAAACCCTTTCCGGGAGTACCGCCCAGAATGGCCGACTCGGCGATGCGGTAATTGTCGAAGGACAGTTCACAGCTCTCGACGCCCTTGTATCCGAGCTTCGGGAGGTCGCGGGACACGGTCAGCCCTTCGCCGTGCTCGACGAGAACGATCGAGATGCCCGCATGACGAGGGCTTGCGCTGGGATCGGTCTTGCACAGCAAGGCGATCACGCCGGATCGGCGGGCATTGGTGATCCATGTCTTGGCGCCGTTGACGACCAGATCAGTGCCGTCACTCTTGGCGTTGGTTGTCATGGCCTGCAGATCGGAACCACCGCCGGGCTCGGTGAGGGCCATCGTTGCCCGAATCTCGCCGGTTGCCATTCGCGGCAGGTACTTCACCTTCTGCTCTTCGGTACCGAAAAGCGAGATGAGCTTGGCGACCACTGTGTGTCCGCCCATCGCTCCTGCCAGGGACATCCATCCGCGCGACAGTTCCTGCGTCACCTGCGCATAACAGGGCATGGACACCGGCGATCCGCCGTACTCCTCGGGAATCGCGAGGCCGTAGATCCCGATCTGCTTCATCTGATCGATCCACTTCTCGGGATACTCGTTCGCGTGCTCCACCTCCTGGACGGTGGGCTTGACCTCTCGGTCGACGAACCGGCGCACGGTTTCGATCAGGAATGTCTCTTCGTCGTTGAGCTTGAGCATGAATCCGCCTCGACTTGAAATAAGTTTGTACGGCCATATTTCGATATTGTTCGCGCAATGTCAATACCGCGCCTTGACATCGATACGCAGCAACTGCCAGCATCGAGGCAGTTCGCTGCACATCAACGCCGTTCACGGCAGCACATCTATTTCGCAACTGGCCGTACATTTGATCACCAGATCGAGGTAATCGACACACTATGGACGAGAACCACTACCGCGCGACCAGACGCCGTGCGTCCCTGGTCGCTCCGGGTTCAGACGAGCGCAAGGCCCGCAAGGCACTCTCTTCGAACGCAGACGAGGTGATTCTCGACCTCGAAGATGCCGTCACTTCGGCGAACAAGGACCTTGCGCGAACCCTCGTGAGTTCCTTGGTGCACGAGTTCGGTAGGGCGCGCACCATCTCGGTCCGAATCAACGGCCTCACCACGCCATGGGCCCGCGACGACCTGATCGCCTGCGGCACCCTCGGAGAATCGCTGACGAGCGTGATCGTCCCTAAGGTCGAGTCCGCCGACGAACTCCTCGAGGCCGAGCGCATCCTCTTCACTGCCGGTGGGCACCACACCACCCTGCAAGCCCTGATCGAAACTCCGCTCGGCGTCCAGAATGCCGACTCCATCGCCCGCGCGACTCCTCGTCTGCAAGCCGCGATCATCGGATACGCAGATCTCGGTGCAGCGCTGGGTCGCTCACGCTCGGCACTGCCGGAACACTGGCTTGCCGTCCAGGACAGAATCCTGATCGCCTGCCGCGCAGCCGGCGTCGCCGCCATCGACGGACCCTTTCTCGGCATCACCGACGACGACGCCTTCCGCCGCGCCGCGCACTGGACCAGCGCTCTCGGGTTCGACGGTAAATGGGTCATCCACCCGGCGCAGATCGACTCGGCCACTACCGCATTCACTCCTTCGGACGACGCCGTCAATGACGCCAGACGGGTGTTGACCGCACTCGACGAAGCCGAAACCCTGGGTTCCGGCGCCGCCCAGCTCGACGGCCAAATGCTCGACGAAGCAGTGGCCGTGGCAGCGCGTCGTACGCTTGCCCGAGCCGAAGGAGTCACCGTATGAGCGAGCACTACGTGGGAGGACCGTACTTCGACGAACTCACCCACGGTCAGATCTTCGACGAAGCACCAGCGGTGACGTTGACCAGTGGACTCGCCGCCTCCCATCAGGCGATCCTCGGTGACCGCATGCGCTTGCCTCTCGACGCACACCTGTCGTCGAGCGTCACAGGTTCCGCTGCACCAGTGGCGAATCCAGGACTGGTCACCGACGTCGCCATCGGCCAGTCAACCGTGGTCACACACCACGTCAAGGCAAACCTCTTCTACCGCGGACTGCGATTCCACCGTTTCCCGGTACTCGGTGACACCCTGTACACGCGCACCGAGGTTGTCGGTCTACGCGAGAACTCGGCCAAGCCGGGACGCGGCGCCACCGGACTTGCCGCGCTACGGATGACGTCCGCTGATCAGAATGGCAACACGGTCCTCGACTTCTACCGCTGCGCCATGCTCCCCCTGAGCCCCGACCCGATCGAGACGAGAACTCGCCACGCCGACGACCTCTCCGTGATCGGTCCGTCCGAACCTGCGCCGTACGTATCACCTGACGGCTGGGACCTCGACATATATCGCGAGCGGGTACCCGGCAGGCACTTCGAGTCGGATATGGTGGGCTCGGTATTCCGTAGCAGCGGCGACGTCGTCACCAGTGCACCCGAACTTGCCCGGCTGAGCTTGAACATCGCAGCGACGCACCACGACGATCGCGTCGGCACCCACGGTCGCCTCGTCTACGGCGGCCACACCATCGGAATTGCACTTGCCCAGGCAACTCGCGCTCTGCCCAACGTGGTGACGGTTCTCGGATGGCACTCGTGCGATCACACCGGGCCCGTTCACGAGGGCGATACCCTCACGAGCGAACTGCACGTCGAAAGTTCGTCGCCCCTCGAACACGGAACCGCAGTGCAACTGCGTTCACTCGTGTTCTCCCACAATGCTTCTGCAACACAGACTCCGGTTCTCGACTGGCGTTTCACCGTGTTGATGGCATGATCGCACACTCTTCTATCACGGAGGACCACAGATGACTCAGACTTCAGGCCCGCTGTCCGGGCTTCGCATCGTCGAGGTCTCGAGCTTTGTCGCCGCGCCCCTGTGCGGACTGACTCTCTCCCAGCTCGGCGCCGAGGTGATCCGGATCGACCCGATCGGAGGTGCCTCCGATTACAAGCGCTGGCCCGTCACTGACAAGGGTGAAAGCATCTACTGGACCGGACTCAACAAAGGCAAACGGTCACTGTCAGTGGACATGCGCGCCGAGCGCGGCCAAGAACTGATTCGCCAACTGGTCACGGCTCCGGGACCTGGCGGCGGAATCCTGGTCACCAATGCCGGCGGTCGCACCTGGATGAGCCACGACTCCCTGGCCCAGTTGCGTAGCGACGTCATCACCCTCGAGGTTCTCGGACGCCGCGACGGCAGCCCCGGGGTCGACTACACGGTCAATGCCGCGTTGGGATTTCCACAGATCACCGGCCCCGCCGACTACGCCGGAGTTGTCAACCACGCACTGCCCGCCTGGGACGTCGCCTGCGGGCTCTATGCCGCCCTGTCGATCACTGCCGCAGTGCGCCAACGTGACTCGACCGGACACGGCACGCAGATCACGCTGCCACTCGAAGACGTCGCATTGGCCACCGCAGGAACACTCGGCTACCTCACCGAAGTACAAGTGAACGGTCGCAGTCGCGAGTCCGGCGGAAACGCCGTCTACGGCACGTACGGAATCGATTTCGTCTCCCGCGACAACGAACGGTTCATGGTCGTTGCACTCACTACTCGCCATTTCCGTGACCTTGCGTCGGTCACCGGCACCACGGCGGCTGTCGACGCCGTCGAAGGTGCCCTCGGAGCCGACTTCTCCACCGAAGCGGATCGCTACCGTCATCGAGAGGTACTCACTGCTCTGTTCTCACATTGGTTCCGGGAACACAGCGGCGCCGAGATCGCTGCAGCGCTGGGCACATCGTCGGTTCTGTTCGAGAGGTACCGCAGTTTCGAGGAAGTGGTGAATTCCGGTGAACTGGAGAACAACCCGATGTTCTCCGCACTCGATCAGCCTCGAATCGGAAGTTATCTGGCTGCCGCGAACCCAGCCTCGTTCGACGGCGCCCACCTGAGCGCCGGACCGGCCTCCGAGGTCGGCGGCGATTCGATTGCGGTGCTCGCGGATGTCCTCGGAACCACTGCTGATCACGCTTCGGCACTGATCGCGGACGGCATCGTCGGCATTCCGGCGAACTGATCCACCTGGAACATGTTTTCGGCCTCGGAACAAATGTTCCGAGGCCGAAAACATGTCGAGAGTGCGTCAGAGACCAAGATCCTTCGCGATGATGGTCTTCATGACTTCACTTGTGCCACCGTAGATTCGTGTGACACGCGTGTCTGCGTAAAGACGCGCGATGGGATACTCGGTGATGTAGCCGTACCCGCCGTGCAATTGGAGGCACTTGTCGATCACTCGACCTGCTGCCTCGGTGCAGAACAGTTTCGCCTTCGCTGCGTCGGGAATCGTCAGAGTGCCGCGGTCATGACATTCGAGTGCGTTGTCGGACACCAGCTGGATGGCATCAACCTCGGTAGCACATTCGGCCAGAACGAATTTGGTGTTCTGGAATGCCGCGACGGGCTTACCGAACACCTTGCGGTCTTTGACGTAGTCGATGGCAAAGCGAAGCGCTGCACTGGCAGTGGCGGCCGCTCCGAAAGCGATGGTCAACCGCTCCTGAGCCAGGTTGTGGGTCAGATAGCTGAATCCGTCGCCCTCTTCTCCGAGCCGGTCCTCGACGGGCACCTGTACGTCGACAAACGAAAGCTCCGCAGTGTCGGAGGTCTTGAGACCGATCTTGTTGATCTTGCGCCCCACCGAGTATCCGGGCGACGACGTGTCGACCACCAGGATCGACAACCCGGTGCGTCGGTTCTCCGCTGTGCTCGGCGCGGTGCGGCACACTACCAGGACGCGATCGGCAAGTATCCCGCCGGTGATGAACGTCTTGGAACCATTGACCACGTAGTGCGTACCGTCCTCCGACAGCTTGGCCGTCGTCGCGATGTTCGCCAGATCCGACCCTGTTCCCGGTTCGGTCATCGCAATCGCGAACATCAGATCGCCGGAGGCGAAGCCCGGCAACCAGCGGCTCTTCTGCTCGTCGTTCGCGTACTCGAGCAGGTAGGGCAGGATCAGGTTCGTATGCACCGACTGCGAGCCGAAAGACGCCCCGGCGGCAGCAACCTCCTCGGCGACGACGACGTTGAACTTGAGCGACTTCTCGCCGCCTCCGCCGTATTCCTCCGGCACCTGAATTCCGAGTACGCCAAGCTCTCCGAGTCGTCGGTAGAAGTCACGGGGCGGGTGACCGTCCTCTTCCCACTTCTCGTGGACCGGGGTTACTTCCTTCGCGATGAAATCGCGGACGGTAGCCCGGAATGCCTCGTGATCCTCGTTGAACACGGTGCGCTGCATGTATGAACTCCAGTCGGTCAAGGGAACAGGGTGATCCTGATCTCACCTTGCCTCAACGTTCCGTATTCGATCCAACACTCATCGGCTATGCGTCCGATAGGGCGTACCAATATGGCCTGACCTGCGATACATAGGCAACCGCTATCGTTCCGATCATCGACGCGACATTGCTCAAAGTGATCCAGAACACGTTGAATGGGTCAGCCGGCAAACACAACACCACCGATCGCTTCGAGGCCGCGCTTCGAGCACGATCGCATCCGCCCACCAGTCTCGAAGGGACGCCACGTGACCCCCATCGCGCCACAGCGTAACGACGTCCAGCCCGAAGCAACAGCAACGCCAGATTCGTCAGCAGTCCCCGTCTTCGGTACCCGCAAGCGTGCGTGGACGATGACCGGGCTCGTCGTCTTCCTCTACATCGTCAACTACGCGGACAAAGCAGTCCTCGGAATCATCGCTCAGCCCCTCGCTCGCGAGCTCGGACTGAAGTCTTCGCAAATCGGCATGGTCGGCTCGCTGTTCTTCCTGATGTTCTGCATCGGCGGATTTCTCGCCGGACCGCTCAACAAGTACCTGACCCTACGTTGGGCTCTGTTGATCCTGGCCGCAATCTGGTCCGTGGTCATGCTCCCCCTCGTTCTCGGTGCCAGCCTCGCGATGTTGATCGTCTCGCGCATGCTCCTCGGATTTGCCGAAGGCCCCAGCTCGGCGCTGATGCACACCGCCGCGTACTCGTGGCACCCGCCGGCCAAGCGCGGCCTTCCCGGTGCAATGCTCGCCGGATCCGCCTCCGTCGCGAAGATCGCCCTCGCGCCCGTACTGACCTTCATCGCCGTTCACTACGGCTGGCGCGCAGCGGTTCTCTCGCTCTCTGTCCTCGGACTCGTGTGGATGGGTTGCTGGCTGGCCGGTTGGTCCGAAGGCCCGTACACGAGCAAGGCCGTCAAGGCGACCAAGACTGCAGATACAGAAGCAACCGAGGCGACCGGGACGGCAACGAAGGCAGTCACCGAGCCCAACGTTCCGTGGCGCAAGATCCTGCTCTCCCGCACCTTCGTCAGCTGCTGCTTCCTCATCGCCACCATCTACGCACTGACCACCGTCGTTCTCACCTGGTTGCCGTCGTACTTCGAGGTCGGCCTCGGATACAGTGCGATGCAAGCCGGTTCGATGTTCGCACTGCCCTCGATCGTCGGCCTCGTCCTCATGATCACCTCCGGTTCCGTCACGGACAAGTTGATCGGCCGCGGCTTCACCTCTCGCACGGTTCGCGTCATCGTTCCCTGCGTCGGCGTTCTGATCTGCGGATCGATTCTCCTGTTCCTGCCACAGATCTCCACTCCCATCGTCGCTGTCGCCATGGTCTCGATCGGCTACGGATTCTCGGCAATCACCTTCCCGCTCATCAACGCTGCGATCTCCGAACTGTGCCCGCCGCAGCAGACTGCAGGCACCATGGGATTCTTCCTCGCCATCATGTCGATCGGCGGCCTGATTGCTCCCTACGCAACGGGAGTCATCGTGGACAACGCAGCAACCCCGGCCGACGGTTACGCCCAGTCCTTCCAGGCAATCGGCATCATCGGAGTCGTCGCCGCGGTTCTGGTCCTCGTCTTCGCCAATCCCGAGCGCGATCGCAAGCTCATCCGCGGCTGAATGCTCCACGTATAGCCATTCGCTAACAAAGCCATTCACCGAAAGACATTGCCGGGTCGACCCGCTCGTGATCGACTCGAGGCACGCCCCGACCGCACAATCGCAACACCGGGCACGAACAGCAGGAGAGATACATGCGAGATGCCGTCATCGTCGACGCAGTACGTACACCGATCGGCCGTCGAGGACGCGCCCTCTCGGAGATCCATCCGGCCGAACTGTCCGCACATGTACTGCGTGCACTCGCTGAACGGACCGGACTCGACGCGGCCACGGTCGACGACGTGATCTGGGGATGCGTCAGTCAGGTCGGCGAACAGGCCGGAAGCATCGCCCGCACAGCGGCACTCGCCGCCGGCTGGCCCGACAGCGTTCCCGGCGTCACACTGACCCGGGCCTGCGGATCGAGCCAGCAGGCAGTTTCCTTTGCTGCCGCCACCGTCATCTCCGGTCAGAACGACGTGGTCGTAGCCGGAGGCGTCGAATCGATGTCGCGAGTTCCGATGGGAACCGCCAGCAAGAACGGTGAGCATTTCCCGCCTTCGGTACTCGAACGCTACGGTGTGGACAGTTTCAGCCAGGGGACCGGCGCCGAGATGATGGCCCGGAAATGGGCGCTCACACGAACGGCTCTGGACGAATATTCCCTCCGCTCACACGAACTCGCGGCCAGCGCCACCGATGCTGGAGCATTCACCGGGCAGATCACTCCGATCGCCGGGTTGTCCCAGGACGAAGGCATTCGGCGAGGCGGAAGTCTGGAGTCGCTCGCGAAGTTGCCCCCGGCCTTCGACGCCGACGGTGTCATCCACGCCGGCAACTCTTCTCAGATCTCCGACGGGGCGGGCGCCACACTCGTCACGACCAGCGAGTACGCCCGGGCACTCGGTTGGAAGCCGCTCGTTCGTATTCACACCGCAGTGGTCGCAGCCGACGACCCGGTCATCATGCTCACCGGTCCGATTGCCGCCACCGCAAAGGCACTGGACCGCTCCGGGTTGTCCATCGACGACATCGGCGCCTTCGAGATCAACGAGGCATTCGCCCCCGTCCCGCTTGCCTGGCAGGCTGAAACCGGCGCAGCCATCGATCGTGTGAATCCGCTCGGCGGCGCTATCGCGGTCGGCCACCCACTCGGCGGATCAGGTGCGATCTTGATGACTCGCCTGGCACATCACATGCGCGACAACGGAATTCGATACGGTCTCCAGTCGATGTGCGAGGCCGGCGGCATGGCCAATGCGACCATTCTCGAATTGATCTGACCCGACAACGCTTTCGGGCCGACACGTCATCCAGCAGGAAAGAAGAATTGATCCATGAAACTCGAGGGACTTTCCACCGCGATCACCGGCGGCGCTTCAGGTCTCGGCCTGGCAACCGCTCGACGGCTGCTCGACGCCGGAGCGCAGGTCACGTTGATCGATCTGCCTTCGCCCGACGGTAAGCAGGTGGCGGCCGATCTCGGAGCTGCCGCGCAATTCGCCCCGGC